>JAAYZK010000371.1 GCA_012514895.1 Planctomycetota bacterium
ATCAGCAGCGGCTCCTTCTCGGCGGGCGTGTAGTCGCACATGAGCATCAGCCCGCCCATCGACATCGCCTGGCCGACCCACTGGCCGTAGTGGGGCATGTTTTCCATGGGCTGCTCGAAGCCGAAGAACCCCGGGTTCACCCACGGCCGCTGGAAGACGCGGGTCCAGAACTCGATTTTCGGCAGGTTCTCGGCCCGCGGCGGGTCCGACGGCGGATGGTTCGCCGCCGAGTAGCCCGGCTTCCGGCAGATGCCCTTGGGGCGCGGCAGCGACCTGAGCAGGTCGCGCTTGAGGTTGCGGGCGAGGTAGACCGTCTTGTCCGTGCCGTAGAACGACGGGCGCAGCGCGTCGGCGGGCTGGGGGGCGTCCATGCACGTCAGGACCGCGGCGGCGCGGACCGGGCTGGCGTCGCCCTGGCCGCGACGGACCGGCGGGTTGGCCCGATGGCCGTTGTAGGGCGAGCGGATCTCCTCGCCGACCGCCAGGCTGATCGTCGAGACCAGCGAATCCCCACCTTTCATCGCGATCGGCAGCCGCGCCGTCAGGGCGGGACGGAACCAGTTCCTGATCCCGCTGTCGTAGGCGGCCTGCTGGGCGGCCGGCGGGTTGAGCATCGAGCCGTTGCGGATGCGATGGTCGACCTTGAACACGCTGCCCTTGGACAACTGCTTCTCGACCGCGTCGAGCTCCTCGTCGGCGACCTCGGCGCCGTAGCGCGGGGCCGGGTCGATGGCGACGATGGTGACCGGACCGACGACGTAGTAGTCCCCGTTGACGAACTGCCCCACGCGCGCCGGCTCGGCGAACGTCCAGGTGATCCCGTACTGCGACACCGACGTCCGCAGCGGCAGGTCCTCCAGCTTCGGCGCCGCCGGCGCGTTGTCCGGAGTGTACACCCTCACCTCGCCGCCCACGGCGATCGCCGCCGCCGCGAGAACCACCGCCGTCAACATCAACCGCTTCATGCTGCGTTCTCCTTCTCAAGGCAGGCCCGACACGGGCCTGAAAAAACGTCATGCCCGTCCGATTCCGGATCGCCGGGGCCTACTGTCTTCCCGTCTTCCATCCGTCGATGGGCGGCATGCCCGGCGCCGTGCGGTACATCGCCCACAGGTCCGTGACGAAGGGCTCCCACGCCTGGCCCTGGCGGTACCAGTAGCCGCTCCGGGCGGGCGGGACGGCCAGGCCGCTGTTGTGGTGCTCGTCGATCTGGCGGTGGAAGGGCGTCGAGTCCTCGTACATCCACCGGTCGACGTAGTCGAAGAACGCGTCGTGGTTCCACTGCTCCTTGGCGCCCATGAGCATGATGACCAGCGCCTGGCCGACGAAGGACGTGCTGGTGTTGGCGCGGCGGTACGCATCGCTGGTGATGTTGCCGCGCTGCCACTGCGAAGGGTGCAGGTGCTCGTAGGGGCCCCAGTCGGGCCGCGGGATGGACCCGCCGGCGTGCTTGCCGCTGTGGCCGGCGAAGACGACCTTCGCGCCGGTCCAGCAATCGTCGTACATCGTCTGGTTGTCCTCGCCGAAGTTGCACGCGGGGAACGACCGCGTCGGCGAGGCCATCCGCTCATCGCCCAGCAGCAGGCCGGCGAACACGATCGGGAACTTCCGCCCGCTGCCGTGCCCGCCCCAGCCTTCCCAGCCGGGGTGCCCGCCCTCGACGGCGCCCCAGTAGTCGATGCCCACCTGGACCATGTTGATCAGCAGCGGCTCCTTCTCGGCGGGCGTGTAGTCGCACATGAGCATCAGCCCGCCCATCGACATCGCCTGGCCGACCCACTGGCCG
>JAAYZK010000372.1 GCA_012514895.1 Planctomycetota bacterium
AGGCAGGCGCCGCCCATGACGACGACCACGCGGAGGATGCCCTGCACGTGCGGAACCGGCTTCATCGACGCGTCGAAGCCCACGGCGCCGAAGATGACCAGCGCCACCGGCCCCAGCAGCGCCAGCATCAGATAGCGTTTGAAGAACGGGCGGATCCCGGCGGCGAAGCCCAGCAGGACCACGCCGGCCAGGCCCAGCCCCCACACGCTGCCGAACAGCGGATCGAGGACGTGCGAGTGGATTCCGGAGGCGCGTTCGGCCAGGCGGGGCATCGCGCCGTCCAGCCACCTCAGTCCGCCCATCAGGCCCGTTGCGTTGAGGACCGCGTTGAGGACGCCGTAGTTGGGATCGTAGAAGTACTTCCACACCAGCAGCCAGACCATCGCCGGGATGACCATCGGGATGACGAACGCCACGCGGTAGAGGTAGCGGGCCCGCTGGCTGACCATGCGGTGGATGACCACGGCGGTGATGATCGAGGGGATCATCTTCACGAGGTTGGCGGCGATGAAGACCATCACGATGCCGAAGGCCTTGATGAGCTCCGGATCCGTGAAGGCCCGCGTGAAGTTGGACGGCCCGACGTACTCGGCGACGTCGTCGCCGTTCCATCGGAAAACGCTGTGGTAGATGCCGCTGACGGCCGGGAAATAGGAAAACGCCGCCACGAACGCGATCGCCGGCAGCAGCAGCAGGTAGAGCTTCCAATGGTGCCGCAGTTGCGAAAAGGAGATCGTTTTCACTTGCCGGCCTCCTTCGGCTCGGCCCGTTCGGCCAGCGTCCGCCGGACCCGGTCGTGCCGCATCAGCCCGTCCGCCCGCAGCATGATCCGCTGGACCTGGCCGAAGGTGACGGCGGTGAGGTTGCGGCGGATGTCCTCGTCGAGCCGGTCGGTCAGCCCCCGCTGGACCGCCAGGGCGCGGGCGTTGGCCAGGCCGGTCTCGCTCCGGGCCAGGGCGCTGTAGGCATCGTCCAGCCGGCGGGCGAAGTCGTCCATCGCCTGCCGCTCGTAGGCGGCGGCATAGGCGTCCATGAAGCTCTGGTAGTGCTGCAGCCGCCAGATCTCCAGGAATGTCTGGTAACTGCAGGACGCCGGGTTGTCGCCGCAGGCGTCCAGGAAGCGATCGGCCAGCGGCCCGTGCGTGTCGGTGAAGGCCTTGCGGTCCCTCTGGCACAGGGCGAGAAACTCACGGTACTCGCCTTCGGTCGGCTCGTCCTGGCCGATGTAGGCGGACCAGCCCTGCTCGTAGCTGAGAGCCGTGCCGGCCCCGGGCGACAGGTGGTTCGTGGTGTACGCCATGTAGACGCCTTCGACCTTCGGCTCGAAGGCGGCCAGGACGTCGTCGGGCTCGGCGCCCTGGATGGCGGGGAACCACCGGAAGCGGCGGTTGAGGTCCTCGTTGATCCTCTGGCCGGTCAGGAAGTGAAGGAAATCCAGGGCCACGTCGGGGTGCTTGCTGAAGCGGGTGATGCCCATCGGAAAGCCGCTCTGCTGGCCGGCTTCGGTCGGCCGCAACTGCAGGTACGGGCCGTACAGCGGGTGGTCGGGCTCGGAGACGGGGAAATCGAAGACCATGATCTCGAAATCCTCGCCCACCTCGCGGTAGAGGCTGCCGGCCTCCCAACTGCCGGTGGCGATCATGGCGGCCTTGCCCTGGGCGAACATGGAGATCGACTGGTCGCGCTTGCAGGCGGTGAAGCCCTTGTTGAACTGCCGGCAGATGTCGTAGAGCACCATGTGGCCGGCGCGGATATGCCCGCTGGTGCGCAGGTCGAAAGGCTCGTCCAACGTGGTCAACTCGGCCTCGGGGAAGGTGCCGGTCATCGCCGCTTCCAGGGCGATACCCGGCTCGATGTCCCCGTCGCGGTTCCAGTCGAACAGATCGAGCATGGACCCGAACGCCATCCCCAGATACTTCCAGCGGAACTGCCCGGCGACGTCCTCGCTGCCGGCGACGGGGACGATCTTCTCGCCCTTCCTGGCACTGTAGGCGCGGATGTCGTCGCACAGGGCCATGTACTCCCGCAGCGTCCGGGGCTCCCGCACCTGCCCGTCGCCGACCTCCCTGGCGACCTGCTCGAGCAGGTCGCGGTTGGCGTAGATGCGGACGGTGAACATCGACAGCGGGGCGCAGTAGTACTCCTGCAGCGTCGCACGGAAGCCCCCCATCATCCCGTCGAGATAGGTCTCCCGCCATGGCAGGCCTTCCAGGTCGGTCCCGGCGTTGTACGGGTTGGGCTGATCGACCTGCGACGGCATCGGCACGAAATAGCGCACCGCCAGGTTGTCCCAGTCCTCCGTGCCGCGCATCTCGATCAGGTCCGGCGCGGTACGGCCGATCAACTGCGTCCGCACCCACTGCTCGTAGGCGCTGGTGGGCACGGCGATCTGCTGGATGTAGACGTCCGGGTGAAGCTTCATGTACTCGTCGGCCGCCCACTGCATCGCCTCGACGGTCCGGCCCTCGAGCTGCCAGTGCACGACGGTGATGACTTTTCGGCCCCCGCCCAGCGGGCCGCCGGAGATGCCGAAGGTCTGCCAGCCGACGTGGCTCAACGCCCAGGCGAACGTGAGGGCCAGCAGCGCCAGGCCGATCAGGTTGGTGAGCTTCTGCCGTCGCGAGAGGGTCCCGTCGCCCTTGCTCATGGGGCCGCCTCCTCGCGGGCCGCCGCCAGCCGAGCGCCGCAGCGCTCGGCGCCCAGGCGGGCCAGGTAATGCCGGTTGTCCCGCGGCGCCTCGTCGAGCAGGCGCTTGTACCACTTGACCGCCCGGGCGTCGTCGCCGAGGCGGTACTCGGCGATCTGGGCGATGCGGAAGCACGTCTTGGCCTGGTGGAACATGCTGGGCAGCCCCGCGTCGTAGGCGGCGGCGAACGAGTCGACCGCCTCGCGCCAACGGCCGTTGCGCTCGTGCCAGTCGCCTACCAGGATGTGCATGTTCGCCGCGAGGTAGTTGTCGGCGTGGCCTCCGAGGTAGGCGATCAGGATCTCGGCCCCCGTCCGCTCGGCCTCGGCGTCGCCGGCCTGCGCCAGGTACGACACGCCCAGCCGCAACGCCGCCTCGTGGGCGACCAGGTGGCCCTCGTACGCCTCCATGATCCGGCGGTACCGCCCCCGGGTGTCGGCCAGGAGCCTGTTCCGTTCCTCGGCCGTCCTGGGCTCATTGTCCGGCAGGTCGATGATCCGGGCCAGCGTCAGCTCGGCCCAAGGCGCGGCCTTGGAGGTCGGGAATTCGTCGACGACGCGGCGGTAGTACGCCACGGCCTTCCTCATGTCCTCCCCGGGCCGGCGGTGCTGCCAGATGTGCCCCAGGGCGAACAGGGCCTCCGCCCGCACCTCCGACTCGGCGACGTCGGCGTCGTGCGATTCGAAGATCTCCACCGCCTCGCCCCAGTTGGCGATCTGGACCGCTTCCCAGGCCCCATCGAGGGGGTTGGCCGTCGCGGCGGCCTCCTTACCCCCGGCCCCCGCGGCTGCCCAGGCGACAACGGCGGCGACGCCGACCAGGACCCCGACGGCCGCGACACGGACGGAAACCTCTCCACATCTCATGGCATCGCTCCTTCGGCACCTGTCTGCGGACCTGCGAGATACTACACAATCCCCTGGGTGTAAGGAACGGATTCTTTTGGCCCCCGCCGGCGAGCGACCCTGCCACACAGGGGCGCCCGGCAGACCTCGACACGGTGCCCCCACCGTGCACTCTCCGGGGCATGTTCCGTATCTGCGACAGGATGCGCACATCCGCCCGTCCGAGAACCGTCCGGGCGCGGGCCGCGCCTTCGGGCCCGGCCCGAGAAGCCCGCGCTGGCCAGCGCGGGGCGGGGATGCTACCATACGGGTTGACCTCGGGAATCGTGAACGGAGCCGGATGCATGGCCCTGCCAACCGTAGCTATCGTGGGACGCCCTAACGTCGGCAAGAGCAGCCTCTTGAACTGCCTGGCCGGGCGGACCATCTCCATCGTCGACCCGACCGCCGGCGTGACGCGGGACCGCGTCAGCACGCCCCTGCCGCTGGGCGACGACGTCTACGTCGAACTGGTCGACACCGGCGGGCTGGGCATCGAGGATGCCGACAACCTCACCGAGCACGTCGAGACCCAGATCCTCTACGCCATGGCCGAGGCCCGCCTCGTCCTGTTCGTCGTCGACGTCGCCGCCGGCGTGCTGCCGCTGGACAAGAAGGTCGCCGAACTCCTCCGGAAACAGGAACTTCCGGTCATCCTCGTCGTCAACAAGTGCGACACCCCCACCCAGGATGCCCTGGCCGGCGAGTTCCACCAGCTCGGCTTCGGCGCCCCCGTGCTCGTCTCGGCCGAGCATAAGCGCGGGCGGGACAACCTGTTGGAGCTCATCACCCAGGCCATCGGCCACGCCGCCGAGCCGATGGGCGAGCCGGTCATCAAGCTGGCGATCGTCGGCAAGCGGAACGCCGGCAAGTCCACGTTCATCAACGCCCTGGCCGGCCAGGAGCGGGTCATCGTCTCGGAGACGCCCGGCACCACCCGCGACAGCGTCGACGTCCGCTTCACGCTCGGCGACGCCGAGATGATCGCCATCGACACCGCCGGCGTCCGCAAGAAGCGCCGGATGACCAGCGACAACATCGAGTATTACGGCTACCACCGCGCCCAGCGGAGCATCCGCCGGGCCGACGTCACGCTGCTGCTGATCGATGCGACCGTCCCCCTCGGCCAGGTCGACAAGGAGCTGGCCGGCTACATCATCGAGGAGTTCGCCCCCGTCATCATCGCGGTCAACAAGTGGGACCTCGTCGGGGAGCGGGCCACCCAGGAAGACTACGCCGACTACATCGGCCAGATGCTCCCCCACCTGGCCTTCGCGCCCATCAGCTTCGTCTCGGCCGCCGAGGGGCTCAACCTCAGCGAGACCGTCCGCCTCGCCCAGCACCTGCACGCCCAGGCATCCACGCGGGTGTCCACCGGCGTGCTGAACCGGGCGGTGGAGGAGGTGCTGGCCCTCCGCGGCCCCAGCCAGAAGCGCGGCCGGCGGCGCCCGCGGGTGTACTACGCCACGCAGGTCGACATCTGCCCGCCGACGCTGGTGCTGTTCGTGAACGACCCCGACTGCTTCACCGGCGCCTGGCAGCGATTCCTGCTCAACGAACTGCGGGAGCGCCTGCCCTTCCCCGAGGTGCCCATCCGCCTGCTGTTCCGCCGCCGCAACCGCCGCGACGAGAATCACGGCTCCGGCGCGTAACAGACCGCCGCCCGCGCCGTCTGACTGAGGGCGCCCGGCCGCTCTACCCACTTGCCATGGGTCGGGCCCGGCGCTATAGTGTGCGCGCCGTGCCGAACGATCGGCGCGGAGTTCGGGGAAAACACAACCCTTTCCCAGGAGCAGTCCAGAGGAGACGACCATGCGGAACCATCGCCTGACCGCCGGAACCCTGATCATCATGCTGGCCCTCGCGGCCGCGACGGCCGCGGCCCAGCCGGCCGACAACGTGCTGGCACGGATCCCCGCCGACAGCGTCGGATTCGTCGGCGCCGCCAACGTCAGCACCGCCTTCGCCAACATGAGCCGCTTCATCTACGACGTGTCCATGGGCTCGACGCCCCCCAATCTGCTGGAACTCGCCCAGATCAGCATGCAGATCGGCGAAGGCTTCAACGAGAACGGCGGCTGGGCGGTCGTCCTGCTGAACCCCGCCCCGTTCGGCGTGGACTACGCCGCCGTCGTCCGCGGCGAGCAGTACATGGACGACGGCCCGCCCATGGCCATCCTCCTGCCGGGCAGTCCGAGCATGTTCAGCGCCTACGAGTCGCACGAAGAGAACGGCTACACCGTCGTCCACCTCGGCGGCGACCCCGGCTACGTCAAGACGCTGGGCGCCTACACGGTCCTGGCCCCCAAGCCCGAATACGTCGACGCGATCGTCAACGCCCCCGCCACGCTGGCCCAGGCCGCCGGCCGCGACCACCTGGCGATGCTGGCCCGCGGGGACTTCTTCCTCTACGCCGACACCCAGCGTCTGGCCCCGATGGTGAAGGCGGGAATCGACCAGGCGTCGGCGATGATCGGCCAGATCCCCCTGCCCGATGAGAGCGTCCGGCCTGTCCTGGAGGTCTACGCGGGCCTGATCCGCTTCTACGGCGGCTTCGTGCCCCAGGTCCAGGCCGTCTCGGCCGCCGTCACCTTCGCCGAAGACGGGGTGCTGGCCGACAGCCTGGTCACCATGATGCCCAACACGCCCCTGGCCACCATCCTCCAGGGCACCCGCACCGGCAAAGACCCGCTGTTCGGGAGCCTGCCGCCCTCGAAGTACGTCGTCGCCCTGGGCGCCGCGTGGGAGCCGCTCCGCGGCGAGGCCCTGAAGGCCTATGACAAGATCCTCGAGGACCTCATGCGCACGATGTTCGCCGCCGGCGACAACGAGACGGTCGCCAAGTCCGTCCGCATCGCGCGGGACCTCCAGGCCCGCACGCGGGGCAGCCAGTACTACTACGGCGCGCCGGACGGCCAGGGCGTCCTGGCGTTCACCTTCGCGATGGCCGTCGACGACGCCAAGGCCGTCATGGCCCTGATGCCCGAGCACGTGGAGGCCCAGATGGCCCTGACCCGGACGATGGTCGGCCAGCTCCCCGAGATGCAGTCGGTCCTCCAGACGCAGTACGTCAAGGGCGCCGAGACCGTCGCCGGCGTGTCGGTCGACGCGCTGGACTTCGAGGGGATGTTCGCCCTCATGGGGCCTGAGGAACAGCAGCAGGTCCGCACGATGCTCCAGCAGATCTACGGCCAGGACCGGATCCGCGTGTACATCGCCCCGGCCTCCTCCGACAAGGTCGTCGTCACCTTCGGCGGCGGGACGGGCTTCCTCGCCCGCGCGATCGACGCCGCCCGCGGGGGCGCCTCGCTCCAGCAGGACGCCAACATCGGCCGTGCCCTCGCACGGCTGCCGCTCAAGCCGATGACGGCCTGCGTCTTCAGCCTGGCCAACACGCTGGACGTCGTCCGGACCGCCATGCAGACCTTCGCCGGGCCGGAGGCCGACGCGATGCTCCAGGGCGTCGTCGTCCAGTCCGCCACCCCGCTGGCCTACGGCGCCGCCACCGAGGGCGCCGGCATGCGCCAGGCGGTGTTCATCCCCAAGGACGCTGTCTCCGACATCTACCGCAACGTCCAGGTGATCATCGCCAGGCAGATGCAGGGACAGCAGCAGTGGAACTCCGGCGACGACGGGGATTTTTAGGCGGTCCGCCGCAAGTTCGTGGCGGATGAAGAGCATCTGCCCCCTGCCCCCTGTCCGCTGCGGTCATGGGCAGCAGGAACTGGCGCAGGACCACTCAAACCGTTTTCCTCTTCGACTGAGTCACCGGGGCGGCCCACCGCGGGTCGCCCCGGTGCTTCTTCCGCACCCGTCTTCCCCGCCCGTTCGGCCCCGAACAGCCCAGAGGCGGGCGACCCCGGCGGCCGGCCCTACCGCACCCCGCGATAGGACAGCCGTCGCGCGATCCGCCCGATCGTGCCCATCAACCCCGCACGCCCGAGCGCGGCCAGGACACGGCCGTACTTGCGATAGAGCAGGTTGAACAGGAAGTAGGCCTTGCGCTGGCGGGGATGGATGGGCGTGCGACGAAGGATGCTCCGCCAGCTGTAGAACTCGTCGTACAGCCGCAGATACCCCCGCTGCAGCGCCGCCGCCGACATGCCCGCCGGGCGAAAGACCACGCGGGCGGTCGTGTAATGCCGCAGGTCCGTGTCGGTGATGCGACCTTCAGCGGCCAGGCGGGCGTGCAGGCGGGTGTTGGGGTACGGCGTGAGGATGTGGGCCGTCATCGTCTCGACCCGCCGCGACACCAGCCAGTCGCGCGTGCGGTCGAACACCTCCGGCCCGTCCCGGTCGAAGCCCAGGACGATGCTCGCGTTGACCATCATCCCCCGCTCGTGGATGCGTTCGATCGTGCGATCGTAGTCGGCCACGCGGTTCTGCCTCTTGGCGGCGGCGGCGAGGTTGGCGTCGTTGATCGTCTCGAAGCCGATGAACAGGCTTTGGCCTCCGCTGTCGGCCATGAGGTCCAGCAGCGCCTCGTCGCGCCCGACATCGGCCGAGACCGCCGCGTGCCAGGAGAGCCCCAGCGGCCGGATCGCGCCGAACAGCTCGGCGGCGAAGCGGCGGTCGCCGATGAGATTGTCGTCGATGAACATCACGTGCCGCGTCCGCAGCGAGTCGATCTCGCGAAGGATCGCCCCGATCGGCTTGGTGCGGAAGACCGACGCCACGCCGGGCGCACTGTTGTAGCAGAAGTCGCACTGCCACGGGCAGCCGCGGCTGACGGTGAGGGTGTTGGTGTACAGGTAGTTCCTGCCCGCCAGCAGTTCCCATCGGGGGATCGGGGCGTCCGCTAGGTCCGGCGGGACGTCGTGGGCGTAAACGGGCTGCAGCCGCCGGGCGGCCAGGTCCGCCAGCAACCGTTCCCACAGCCCCTCGGCCTCGCCCAGCACGATCGCGTCGGCATGGGCGGCACAGCTCTCCGGGCAGCACGACGCGTGTACGCCCCCAAGCACGACGGCCACCCCCCGCCGGCGGTAGGCATCGGCGATGGCGAAGGCCCGGTCGGCCGTATCGACCTTGACGGTGATCCCCACCAGGTCCGGCCGGTCGTCGAAGCGAGCACGCTCGACGTTCTCGTCGGCCAGTTCGACCTGGTGCTCCGGCGGCGCCAGCGCCGCAAGCACCAGCAGCGCCAGCGGCGGCGCCATGTGCGTCTTGAGGGCGGAATCCATCGGCCGCGCCGTCATCCGCGGACACACAAGCTTGATACGCATGCCGCCCTGCTCCCACACGCATGGCCCATAACTCTTACACGGCGCCGCAGCGATTATCGCGCGCGGTCACGGAGACGTCAATACACCGGGAGGCATGCTGAGCATTGCATAGAGAACTCAACTTTCGCACGCCATGGGTCTGGCTCGACGACAACTGCAATGGCCTTCAACTGCAACCGGATTACGCTGGAACGCCGGCGCTATCCTTGAAGCACGGCTTCACTTCCTGCTGCACTGCTCAATAGCCACCGGAGGCGCATTGCCGCGGAAACCTCTGCCTCCCGGGGGGGCTGAGGCCGCCCAACGAAATACGTTTTCTTTCGTATCTCGTGCTTGCCCCTCTACAGGACGTCATCGTCGCCAGGGGCCGATTCGCCCGCGAGCCGCCAGCGCACGCCGACACGCGCGAGATCCATATGCTCACGAGCGACCCGGCCGGCCAGCGGTACGTCGGCGGCGGCAGCGGGAGCGTGGGCGAGATGCTGCGATGGGTTGAGGAGAAATGCCTCCACCAGCCCGTGGTGAACCTGGCGGAGTATCCGACGGAACTCTCGGTCGGGTGGTACTACTATGCCTCGGGCAAGGTCTACCAGCGCCCCACCGAAGCCGGGCGCCGCGAAGCGACCGAAGCGTTCCTCGACATCCGCGCCCGCCAGACGGGCCTCACGTTCACCGTCGAGCCCCGCGACGTTGAGGTCTGGCGCCTCGAGCCGCGGGCGGACCCGCCCCAGGCCGCCGGCTGTCAGTGAGACACTCCTGTGCCGCCCTCACCCATCCGGTTGCGGCAACGCTGCGGGAGGGACGGCCGCGCGCATAGAAATGTGCAGAGACGCCCGCGAAAAAGATTGCATGAACCCTATTCTGGTATTACAGTACCATAATCGAAGTTTTAGCCCATTCACGACAGGAGCCGACGATGGGACGAAGTGTGCGGAAGATTGTAAGGATTGACGAAGACAAGTGTAACGGCTGCGGACTGTGCGTGCCGTCCTGCGCCGAGGGGGCGATCCGGATCATCAACGGCAAGGCCAAGCTCGTCAGCGAGGTCTACTGCGACGGGCTCGGCGCGTGCCTGGGACACTGCCCCCAGGACGCCATCACCATCGAAGAGCGTGCGGCCGAGGCGTTCGACGAGCAGGCCGTTGAGGCACATCTCTCGGAACAGCCGGCGGTTCCTCCCTCTGCCGCCGCGGCTTCCGCCTGCCCCGGCGCCGCGATGCGGGTGCTGCAGCCGCATGCCCACGCCGGCGGCGGATGCCCCGGAGCGGCCATGCGGACGATGAAGCCTGCCGCGGCGCAAGGGGCGGGTGCGGCGGATGCTGCGCCGCCGCCGTCCCAACTCGGCCAGTGGCCCGTCCAACTCCACCTGGTGGCCGCCCAGGCCCCCTTCCTGGCCGAGTCGGACCTGGTGGTCTGCGCGGACTGCGTCCCCTTCGCCGTCAGCGATTTCCACAGCCGCTACCTCGCCGGCCGCGCGGTGGTTGTGGGGTGCCCCAAGCTTGACGACCTGGAAGCTTACCACCGCAAGCTCCACGACATCTTCGTGATCGCCAACCCCCGGCGAATCACCGTCCTTCGCATGGAAGTCCCCTGCTGCGGCGGCCTGGCCCAGGCGGCAATCGACGCCCGGACCACGGCACGGCCCGATACCCCCCTCGAGGTCCACATCATCGGCATCGGCGGGGGCATCACCGTCCAGCACGTGCCGTCCCCGGAAGCCTGAACCCGCCGCCCCGCTGTCAAAAAGAACGTCCCCTCACCGGCGTGCCGGCCGGTGGGGGGACGTTCGCGGATGAAGACTCAACCGTTTCAGACAACGGGCCTCACACGCTCGGCCCGATCCGCCAGACGCCCTTGGACGTCGGATCTTCCGACGAGGCGCCGACGGTCTGCATGTCGCGGTCAGCCGTCACGAAGTCCTCTTCGCCTTCGAAGTCGACCAGGCCGCAACTGGCCAGCACGAGCACCAGGTGGCGGGCATCGGTCCGGTTCACATCCAGCGCCTCGCTGACGACCGTCACCATCTGGCCGAACCCGTCGGCCTTCTCGCAACGGAGTTGCCGTCCGAAGCGCTGCATCAGCGGAGACAGGACTTCCTGCGGGTTGTAGGCTGCCTGGATCATAGGGTTTCCTTCGGTTCTCCAACGCCACTGCAATTATAGGGTGTCCACCCTGCGAAACCCCGCCAGACGGACTGGATCGCCCTGGGCGGCACGGGCGATTCGATGGGGGCGGCTCGGCGACGCAACCTTCGGTTGACGTGCGTGTTGCGACAGACCTGCCCCGCCGGGGGTCACCCCTCTATACGCCGCTGCTCCAGCCGGCGTTCGAGCATATCCGCCCGTCGCTTCTGCGACTTGGCGAACAGCCGCTCCAGCCCCGGCCCGTCGGCCGCCTCCAGCAGCCTGCGGAACGCCGCCAACTCCCGCCCCATCGCGTCGACGGCTTCCCGCAGGCGGGCGCGGTTGTCCAGGCAGATGTCGCGCCACATGATGGGATCGCCGCCGGCAATCCGGGTCGTGTCGATAAACCCTGTGCCGGCCAGGTCCAACTCGTCGCCGCGGGGCACGTTCACCAGCAGCGCCGCCAGGGCGTGCGGCAGGTGGCTCACCCGCGCCAGGGCGCGGTCGTGGGCGGCGGGCGACAGCTCGACCGTTCGCATCCCCACGTCCTGCCAGAACCTGCGGACGCGCTGCCGCGCATCCGGCCTCGTGCGGGCCGTCGGGGTGAGGATGCAGGTCTTGCCCTCGAACAGGTCCGCCCGGGCGAAGCCGACGCCCCGCTGCTCGCTGCCGGCGATGGGGTGGCTTCCCAGGAAGTTCCGCTGTTTGCGGAGGATACGTTCGGCGTCCCGCACGACCGCCGCCTTGGTCGACCCCACATCCGTAACGATCGCCCCCTCGGCCAGGTGCGGCGCGATCCGCCGCAGCAGGTCGGCGAAGAGCCCCACGGGCGTACAGAGCACCACCAGCGCGGCTCCGACGACGCCTTCGGCGGGGTCGAGGCTCGCCGCGTCGATCGCCCCGATCTCCAGCGCCTCATCGAGGCTGGCGCGGCGGTGGCCGATTCCCACGACCCGCACCT
>JAAYZK010000373.1 GCA_012514895.1 Planctomycetota bacterium
GGAGGGCAACCTGGACGTGTATGTCGTCTACGGGCATCTTGACCAGATCAGCGTCGCCGCCGGCCAGCATGTCGCTGCCGGAGTGCAGGTGGCCGAGGCGGGCAGCACCGGCATCGCGCTGGGCCCCCACCTGCACCTGGAGGTGCGCGTCGGCGAAAACTCCTATGCCAATGCCGTAAACCCGGCGCTCTGGCTGAAGCCTCCGGACGGTACGGGCACTTTAGCCCTGCGGCTCCTCACCGCAGACAGACGCACGTGGGACGGCGCCGAGGTCACGCTCTTCCGTGTCGATGGCAGCTCCAGGGTGTGGGCGGGCGAGCTCGCAACGTACCAGACCGCCGGCGGTATTCAGGGGGACCCGGCATGGGGCGAAAACGGGGTTCTGGCCGGCGTGCCGGCCGGAGATTACTATGTCTTTGCGGAGGTGGACGGCGAGGAAGTAGGCGCCGAGATCACGATCCGGGCCGGAGAGACTACCTTCATCGAGCTGACGACCCGGGAGTAACAACCTGATTCGCCCGCGCGGTAACGGGCATAGCCTGCGCGGCCGCGGCTGAGGGATAGATGTCCCCCCTTCTTAGGGCAAATGCCCCTTGTATGCAGCACCGTGCCATGGTACGTTTGACAGCAGCGCATAGCGTCCAGAATCAGAAGACCAATCCGGAACGGAAGGGTGTGCACATGGTCGCCGGTCAAACCCCGCCTGTTCGCTTCACGTTGTTCCGCGCCTTTGCGGCTCTTATATTGCCCCTCGTTCTGGGGGCGTGTCTGCCGGTCCAGCCGCCTACTCCCGCCCCGCCCGCGGAGTCCATCGTGGTTCTGCAGCAGCAGATCGCAGACTGGGAGATCGAGCTGGCGGATCTGGCCGTCGATGTTCAATCCAATCACAGGGCTTGGACGCAGGATGTCCTCGACCTGAAGCTGGAGCGCCTTGCGCTGCTTGAAGGGAAGATTCAGGACGCCCAGGCGGAGATCGAGCGGCTGGAGCTGCAGAAGCTCAGTCAGGCCGCGGCCGCGCTGCCCAGCAGCCAGTCTGTCATCACATCGTCTGAGGCGATTACCGTATCGGCGCCGGCCGGCGCTGCGTCCGCCATGCAAGGTGCGGAACAGGCGTCTGCTGCAGAAGCCGAAGCCGGCACGGAGGTCGCCACGTTGGACCCTGCGGCCGCCGCTACGCTGACGGAGATCGCGAGGAAGTATCCGCTTCCGCCTACGGCGACCGACACCCCGTTGCCCACGAACACGCCCACAGAGACATCCACGCCCGAGCCCACCGACACGCCGACGCAGGCGCCAACCTCCACGCCGACCGATACGCCCACGGTCACGCTGACGCCGACGCCGACCGCCACACCGACGGAAACGCCTACGTTCACCCCGACGCCCACGCCGTACGCCCAGGTCGAGAGCGGGATGGTCACGATGTACGCCGGACCAGGGACTGCGTTCGAGGAGGTGGGGCCATTCGGGGCAAAAGTGCCCCTTCTCATTGTGGCCCGCAACGCCGACGGAAGCTGGATCAAAGTGTGCTGTGTGGGAGTTGAACAGCCCTGGCTGGAAGCGAGCCGGGTGACAATCGTCAACGATATCACGGGCGTGCCCGTCGATCCCGGCCCGCCGACGCCCACGCCCACTATCACGCCTACCCCTCTGCCGACCCCCTATGTGTCGACCGGTGCGGGAGCGGTCGATCTGTACAGCGCCGACGGCGGTTCGCTCGACGTCGCGTTCCAGGTCGCGATGGAC
>JAAYZK010000374.1 GCA_012514895.1 Planctomycetota bacterium
ACTCGGCGAAGTTCTACCTCCGCCCGCATTACCAGTTGGAGGGTCTGACGGCGTCGCTGCGGCTGGTGTCGCGCCTGCCGAGCGTGAAGAACGGATAGGTTCAACAGTCCGGTCGCACCGCCGGCGACGGGCCGGGCGGGCCGCCGGGAATGAGCGTCGTGCCTACCACGGGGCCGGCGGGGGCCGGCCAAGATGAGGAGACAATACGATGCCTTGCGACATGTTCCTTCAGATCGACGGAATCAAGGGCGATTCGACCGACGACGCCCACGGGCAGTGGATCGAGATCGAGTCGTACTCGCACAAGATCTCCCAGCCTGTCGGCGGCGCCGTCAGCGCCCAGGGCGTGCACACCGGCGGGCGCGCCGACCACCAGGACTTCGCCTTCAGGAAGCGGCTGGACAGCTCGTCGCCGATCCTTTCGCTGCACGTCTGCAACGGCAAGCATATCCCGAAGATCCGCTTCGAGCTGTGCCGCGCGATGGGCGACAAGACCGTGTTCATGATCTACGAGTTCCAGGACTGCATCATCAGCAGCGTTGCCCCGTCGGGGTCGTCCCGGTCCGACGATCCGATTCCGATGGAGGATGTGACCCTCCGGTACGGACAACTGAAGTGGGAGTATACGCCCACGGACATCACCTCCGGCGGCAAGACGGGTCCGGCCGTTTCGGCGACCTGGAGCACCATGCGGAACAGGGCCATGTAGGCGCAAGTCGCCCTGGAGGCGGATCGCCTCACGGCGGTCCGCCTTCGCTGTCCATCGCGGCCGCGCCCGTTTTCTGCGCCGGGTGAGGAGGAGCCATGCAGGCGGAACAGATGCTTCAGTCGGGCCGGTTGGACGAAGCGCTCGAGGCGCTGACCCGGCAGGTCCGCGACAATCCGGCGGATGCGGAACTGCGGGTGTTCCTCTTCCAGATGCTGGCGGTGCGGGGGCGCTGGGAGCGGGCCATGACGCAGTTGAACGTGGCCGCCGAGATGGACCCGGCGAACCTGCTGATGGCGCAGGTCTGCCGGGCGGCCCTGAACTGCGAGGCTTTCCGGGCGCAGGTGTTCGCCGGCGCGCGGTCGCCGCTGGTGTTCGGCGAACCGGACCCGTGGGTCGGCTGGATGGTGCAGGCGAACGTCGCCGTCGCCTCGGGCGACTGGGGTCTGGCCGCCGATCTGCGCGGCCGCGCGTTCGAGGCGGCCCCGGCGACGGCCGGGACCGTTGACGGCCGGCCCTTCGCGTGGATCGCCGACGCCGACAGCCGCCTGGGCCCCGTGCTCGAGGCGATCTTCAACGGCCGGTACTACTGGGTACCGTTCAGCGCCATCGCCGCCATCGCCATCGAGGCGCCGGCGGACCTGCGGGACATGGTCTGGATCCCCGCGCAGTTCACCTGGGCCAACGGCGGGCAGATTGTCGGGCTCATTCCGACCCGCTACCCCGGCACGGAGGCCAGCGCCGATGCTTCCGTGTGCCTGGCGCGGAGGACCGAGTGGATCGAACAGCCCGGCGAGACCTACCTCGGATCGGGTCAGCGGATGTTCGTGACGGACGAGGCGGAGTATCCCCTGCTGACGGTCCGCCGGATCGAGCTGGCCGCGGGCGGCCGGCAGGGAGCGGGCGATGCCTGAGTCGTCCCCGACCGATCGCCTGCTGCCGTGCCTCCTGGATCGCCTGACCGATCGGGCGCCGGAGGCGACAACCGAATCCGCAGACCGCCGCACGGTGTCGATGCGCCAGTACCGCGAGGGCGTCCGTCGCGACCTGGAGAACCTCCTCAATGCCCGCTGCCGGACGGGCGACGACCCGGTCGCCCTGTTCGAGAACGTCGCGACGAGCGTGCTGAACTTCGGCATCCCCGACCTGACCGGCCAGACGCTCTCGGGGCTCAACGTCCTGGACCTGGAGCGGAAGATCCGCCAGGCGATC
>JAAYZK010000375.1 GCA_012514895.1 Planctomycetota bacterium
CGGCGAGGCGTTCACCGTCAACGCCGGCCACGTGCTCTCCCTGGTCTGTACGAATGAAGGCAAGCGGGACGCCTGCGCCCGTCGCGGCGGCGAGATCGACAACATCACCGTCGCGGACTACCTGAAGAAGCCCAAGTACTGGCGGCACCTTCGCAAGCTGCGCCGCGTCGCGGCGGAGTTCCCGGGCCGGCCGAATCTGCCCATCCCGCCCTACATCCTCGGCCTGCTGCTGGGCGACGGCTGCCTGACGGACCTGCCGATCTCACTGACCACGGCGGACGAGCAGACGGCCGAGGCATGGATCGAGTACGCCGGCAGCATCAACTGCGGCGTGACGGTCCATGGCCCGCCCGACCGGTGCCCCTCTTACCGGATCGTCAAAGAGAACGGACGGCACAACGTGTTGACCGAGGCGCTGGCCGCCCAGGGCCTGCTCGGCACGGAGTCGGGAACGAAGTTCGTGCCCCACATGTACCTCGTCGCGAGCCGCCAGGATCGTCTGGCGTTGCTGGCCGGCCTGATGGACAGCGACGGTTGCCGCAACAAGAGCGGCTGTGACTACCTCACCAAATCCCAGGAACTGGCCGCCGACGTGATGTTCCTGGTCCGCAGCCTGGGCCTGGCCGCCCACTGCACGCAGAAGTACTGCTCCTGTCAGACCGGGGCCGGCGGCTGGTTCTATCGCGTGTCGATCTGGGGGGATTTCAGCGACGTCCCCTGTCGCCTGCCGCGCAGGCAGCCCCGTCCGCGAAAGCAGAAGAAGTGCGTCCTGCGTACCGGCTTCAAGGTCGAGCCGGCCGGACAGGGCCAGTACTACGGATTCCTGCTCGATGGCGACCATCTCTATGTGGATGGTCACTTCGTCGTCCACCACAACAGCGGCAAGACCCCGGTCATGGCGAGCATCTGCCGCGATGCCGTCACACAGTGGAATGGACGCGTCCTGGTCCTGGCGCACGTGAAGGAACTGCTCGAGCAGGCGGTGGACAAGCTGAACGCCATGGCTCCGGACCTCTACCACGACATCGGCGTCTACTCGGCCGGGCTGGGCAGCCGCGACACCGACCACCCGATCATCGTGGCCGGCATCCAGAGCGTCTACCGCCGGGCGGCCGAACTGGACGCGTTCGACCTGATCCTTCTGGACGAATGCCACATGCTTCCGCCCGAGGGTGAGGGCATGTACCGGACCTTCCTGGCCGGCGCGAAAGAGGTCAATCCCAACGTTCGCCTGGTCGGCCTGACGGCGACGCCGTACCGGATGACCACCGGCATGATCTGCGGGCCGGACAACCTGCTCAACCACATCTGCTACGAGGTCGGTGTCCGCGAGCTGATCGTCCAGGGGTACCTGTGCCCGCTGAAGACCAAGGCCGGACGGCGCAAGGCCGACATGTCGGGCCTGCACATCCGGGGCGGTGAGTTCATCGCCGGAGAGGTCGAGGCCCTGATGGACGACGACCTGCTGGTCGGGGCGGCCTGCCGCGAGATCATCGACCACACGCAGAATCGTCATTCGGTGCTGATCTTCGCCGCAGGCGTCCAGCACGCCTTGCATGTCCAGCGCGTCCTCGGCGAGATGGGCCGCGAGTGCGGGTTCGTCTGCGGCGATACGCTGCCGTTCGAACGGGCCGAGACGCTCAGGCGGTTCAAGGACGGCGAGCTGAAGTTCCTGGTCAACGTCAACGTCCTGACCACGGGCTTCGACGCACCCAACATCGACTGCGTGGCGCTGCTGCGTCCGACGATGTCGCCGGGGCTATACTACCAGATGGTCGGTCGGGGCTTCCGCCTGGACCCGTCGAAGACGGACTGCCTGATCCTGGACTTCGGCGGCAACATCCTCCGGCACGGGCCGGTCGATGCCCTGCAGATCCAGGATCGCATGCCTGGCTCTGGCGAAGCGCCGGCCAAGGAATGCCTGCAGTGCCAGGCGGTGATCCATGCCGCGTACGCCACGTGCCCGGAGTGCGGGTACGAGTTCGACCCGCCCCAGCGCGAGAAGCACGACCAGGAGGCCTCGACGGCGGGGATCCTCTCCGGCGAGGTCACCGAGGTCGACCACCTGGTCAGCGAGGTCCACTACAGCATCCACCACAAGCGCGGTGCGCCCGAGGATCATCCCCGGACGCTGCGGATCGACTACCGCTGCGGGCTGACCGCATACCACAGCGAATGGGTCTGCCCCGA
>JAAYZK010000376.1 GCA_012514895.1 Planctomycetota bacterium
AACGCCGAGTGCATGATGGCGCTGGCCAGCGTCTACAACAGCGGGCTGTGGGGCGATTACTGGAACTCGCAGCGTGCGACGGCTTGAACGTGCCAGGATATGTCCTCGCACACCCCGCACCCGCGGCTGCGTTTTTCACATTTGCGAAATAGAATTTCCGGGTTAGAATGAGTGGCTGTGCGGTTTCCCCTGTTTGCAGGCCGAAAGGCGACACTCTTTCACTTCTGCGAATATGTCCAAAAGCAACACTGACACTTCCGGGATCTGCGGTCGCATCCGTCAGCTTCGCGTGGAATACGCCGGGGCGCGGGGCAAGGCGGCGTTCGCGAGGGAGCTGGGCATAAGCTCTTCGACGTACGACTATTACGAGAGCAAGCGCGTGCCGCCCGCCGACGTGCTGGTGCGGATCGCCGACCTGACGCGGGTGGACCTGCGCTGGCTGCTGACGGGCGAGGAGCGGGCGACGGGCGCCCCGGCGGGCCATCCGGCGGTGGTGCGGGCGGCCGAGCTGCTGCGGGACCACCCGCAGTATGCGACGGCCCTGGCAGCGTTTGTGGATCTGCTGGCCGAGACGGCCGGGATGTTCCCGGCGGGGCGGCCGGAGGCGCTGATCGCCGGGGCGGCGGAGGCGGCGGCCGGGTCGAGCGAGCCGCTGACGGCCGCGGCGATGTCCGAGGCGGTCCAGGCGGAGCGGCGGAAGCGGACGGCCGGACGCTCAGCGGCGGACCTGGTGGCCGGCATCGCCCCGGCGGGCGGGCCGCCCGCCGCCGCCGGCGAGCCCGTCGAGGCGCCCGATCCGCAGGAGCACCAGGGGTGGATTCCCATCCTCGGCCGCAGCGCCGCCGGCGTGCCGCACTTCTGGGCCGAGACGGGCGCCGGCGGCGAGGGCGTGACGACCCTGGCGGACCTGGTCGCCTGCATGCGGCCGCGTGCGGCGCGGCACATGGTGGAGGCCCGGGCGGTGGGCGAACTGGCCGAGGGGGACGCCGGCAGCGTGCAACTGGTGCTGCTGGACCATCCCCAGGCGCCCGGCACCGCCGAGTTCGTCATCGCCGAGCGGATCGCCGACCGCTACGCGGCCCCGTTCGCGGTGCGCATCGACGGGGAGAGCATGGCCCCGGAGATCCGCCACGGGGACGTCGTGATCCTCTCGCCGGACTGCGCGGCCGAGCCGGGCCGTCCCGCCGTGGTGCAGTTGGCCGACCAGATCGGCGTCACGTGCAAGCTGGTCCGCTTCGACGGCGACCGGATCCACCTGATCCCCATCAACGACGCCTTCCCGCCGACCACGCACGACATGGACGACCTGCAGTGGGCGCTGAAGGTGATCGCCCGCGTCCGGCCGGTGTAGCGGCGCTGCGGCGAAGCGCCCTGTCGCCGGGGCCGCGAATATGGTACAACCCCCCTTGCGGCGGCGCGGACATGGGCGCTGCCGCGAGAGGACGATGCGACGATGACTGATGCGCCGGACACTGCCGGACCCACGTTTGTGCTGGCTTCCCGATCTCCGCGCCGCCGGCAATTGCTGCTGGAGGCGGGGTATCGCTTCACGGTGATCGCCCCGCCGCTGGCCGAGCCGCCCACGGTTCCGGCGGCGGTGGCGCCCAGCCAGCACGCCGAGTCGCTGGCGTACTTCAAGGCCCGCTCGGTGGTCGAGCGTTACCGGCCGACGCTGCCGGTGCTGGGGGCCGACACGGTCGTCGCGCTGGGCGACCGGCTGTTCGGCAAGCCGGCCGACGCCGCCGACGCGCGGCGGATCCTTGCGGCGCTGTCGGGCACGCGGCACGAGGTGATCACCGGCGTGGCGCTCATCGATCCGGACGGCTGCCGCCTGATCGCCTCGGACGTCACGCACGTCCGCATGCGCCCCATGGGCCGCGACGAGCTGGAGGCCTACATCGCCTCGGGGCTGTGGGAGGGCAAGGCGGGCGCGTACGGCATCCAGGACCGCGACGACCCGGTCGTCGAGCGCATCGAAGGCAGCTTCTCCAACGTCGTGGGCCTGCCCCTGGAGCAACTGCCCGGGCTGTTCGCCCAACTGGTGATGAGGCACGCCTATGAAGAGCTGCGCTGAGCGCTTCGGCGGCGCGGCCGCGGCGCTGGCGGCGCTGCTCCTGGCCGGCGCGGGCTGCTCGGGGCGGGCGGCGGAGCGGACGCCGCGGATCACGATCAACGGGCACACGTTCGCGGTGGAGATCGCCGACACGCCCGGCCTGCAGCGGCTGGGGCTGTCCGGACGGCCGTCGCTGGCGGCGGACCGGGCCATGCTGTTCGTGTTCGGCCAGAGCCGCGGGCGGTCGTTCTACATGCGGGACTGCTATTTCCCCATCGACATCGCCCTCGACGCCGACCGGCGGATCCTGAACCTCGCGACGATGGCGGTGGAGGCCGATCCGTCGCGGCCGGTGAACTACTACGATTCGGCGGGCCCGGCCCGGTACGTCGTGGAGGCGGCGGGGGGGACGTGGGAGCGGATCGGGGCCGAGGCGGGGATGAAAGTCGAGTTTTTTCATGTCCCCGGGGCCGATCCGGCCTGATCGGTCCTGAAAGCCCCTCCCGGCGGTCGAAGGCGGGGATGAAAGTCGAGTCTGTGCATGTTGTTGGGGCCGATTAACCCTGATCGGTCCTAAAGGCGGCCCTTCCGGCGGTCGAAGAAGGTCTCATGAGTATCATCGGGCGACCGGCCGCGCCGTTTCACCAGCTTCAGGCCGCACGCACCACGTGGCTGTGGGTGTGCGACGATCCTCCGCCGGCGAACCTCCAGGCCGCCCTCGGCCCGGCGGGGCGTCTGCGGCCGGTGCCGGCCAATGACACGATCGAGCGCCACATCGCCCGCGCCTGCGGGGTCATCATCGGCGCCACCGCACGCGGCATGACCCTCCGGCGGATCTCGGCCCTGCTGGACCAGCTCGAACGGACCGACCTGCTGGGGCTGGTCCTGCTGGACCCGGCCCTGCCGGGCGCCGACCGGCTCACCGAGCGCGTCGGCCCGTTCGTCGTGGCCGACATCGACAGCTCCGCCGAGATCCTGGCCGCCCATCTCGAATCGTTGCGGCAGATCGAGCCGGCCATCGCCCACCTGCGGACGGAGCTGGAGCAGGCCCGCTCGTACGGGACGATCTCCGCCAGGACGCTCAGCCAGCTTGAGGAGGAGCTTCGCCTGGCGGCGCGGCTGCAGCGGGACTTCCTGCCGCGGACGCTGCCGCAGGTGGCGCCGCTGAAGTTCGGGATCATGTTCCGCCCGGTCGGGTGGGTCAGCGGCGACATGTACGACGTGATCCGCCTGGACGAGACGCACGTGGGGTTCTACGTCGCCGACGCCGTCGGGCACGGGATGCCGGCGGCGCTGCTGACGATGTTCCTCAAGCGGGCCCTGCCGACCAAGCGGATCGATGCGGACGGCTACCGGCTGGTGGCGCCGGACGAGGCGATGGCCGAGCTGAACGCGGCGATCTGCGAGCAGGACCTGTCGAGCTGCCAGTTCTGCTCGGCGCTGTACTGCCTGGTGGACAGCGCGACGCTGGAGATGACCTACGCCCGGGGCGGGCACCCCGAGGGGCTGCTGCTGCGGGCGGACGGGTCGCTGGTCGAGCTGAACGCCGGCGGGGGGCTGCTGGGGGTCTTCCCCGAGGAGCGCTACCGGCTCGGCCGCGTGAAACTGTCCCCCGGCGACCGCCTGGTGCTCTACAGCGACGGGGCCGAGGCGGCGTTCCGTGCAAGCCCCTCCTCGTCGGGCCACCAGGAGTTCGTCGACGCGGTCCTGGCCGTCCGCCACATGCCCGTCGAGACGATGAGCCTCCAGTTGGCCGGCCTGGTGGACGACCGCCACCGCCGCAACGGCCCCGAGGACGACATCACCGTCCTGCTGCTGGACATCGACGCGGCCTGAGCGGCCTCAAGGCACCAGCGCCGGCTCCAGCCTGTGCACGCCCCTGGGCCTCCAGGCAACCTGGCCCGCCAGGTCCAGGATGTCGGCCATGAGGTAGATGATCGACAGCCACATCTCCGTGCCCTGCAGGCCGGGCGGGGTCCGGCCGGGATCGAAGGCGAGCCCTTCGCCGCCGACCCAGCGGCCCAGCGCATCGGCCAGCAGCGCCGCCATCAGGTCGCGGATCTCCCCGCGTCGGTAGTCGCTCTGGCGCAGGCACAGCCAGAGGGGGTGGACGATGTCCAGCAGGTTGCACGCGGTGATGTGGGTCGTGCGGAAGTTGCCGTACGCGCGGGCGTGGCGGAGGACGGTGTCGATGGTCACCTCCGGCAGGGGCAGGGGGATGCCGAACTGGGCGTAGGTGCCCCGTGTGGCGCGGTAGAACCCGTTGACCGGCTGGAGCAGCCCGCCGTCGGGCGTGGCCGAGCCCCACAGGCCGGTGGCGCGGTCGACGTGGGCCGCCATCCACCCCAGCAGCGTTTCCAGGCCGCGACGGGCGCCGAAGTACTTCATGTTCAGGTACAGCCCCGTGCCGAATGCGTCGATCCACGCCCCGCCGCCCCAGGCGCGGGTGGCCCAGGGCAGGGCGTTGAGCTGCTCGACCAGGTCGTCGGCGGGGAGGGTCTCGATGCAGTGCACCACGTGCAGGGGTTTGGCGCCGAGGCATTCGAGGGCGTAGCCCCGCGACAGCAGGCCGTACCGGGCCTCGCCGTCGCCGGGGGTCCACGGGTCGGGGAACAGGCCGGTCTGGGCGTCCTGCCATCCCTGGAGCATCGTCACCAGCTCGTCGCGGCCGCGCAGCGCCGGCAGGCCGCCGAAGGCGGCGGCGATCTCGATGGCGTCGGCCCACGCGCGGCTGGTGGGTTTGCCCCGCTGGCGGTCGACGTAGGCGGGCGAGCCGTCCACCTCGGCGACGTTGCCGGCCAGCACCGCCGGCCACTCGGCGGCGGCGCGGTCGCTGAAGGCTTTCAGCGCGCTGCTCAGCGACTCAGGAGCGCTCCGCCTGGCGGGGTCCCGCCGGTCGCGGAGGACGCGGGCGGGGTTGCCGGCGACGACGCCGTAGGGCGGGACATCCCGGGTCACGACGGCGCCGGCGCCGATGACGGCGTGGTCGCCGACGGTGACGCCGTCGACGATGACGGCGTTGGCGCCGATCCAGACGTCGTCGCCGATGACGATGCCTTCCGAGGTGACGCCCTGGCCGGTGATGGCCCGGTCGGGGTCGTCGAAGCGGTGGTTGAACCCCACGATCGTCACCAGCGAGGCGACGCGCACGCCGTCGCCCATCGTCACGCGGCCCGAGATGCACGCGTAGGGGTTGACCGAGCAGTTGGCGCCCATCGCGACGTCGCCCCGCACCAGGGCCCCGGCGGCGATGTACGACTGCGCGCCCATCTTCAGCGACCGCGTGAACACCTTGGCGCCGGGCGCCACGTAGCAGCCTTCGGCGAACTGGGCGCCGCACCGGTCGATCAGGGCTCCCCGTCGTTCGTCGTCGAAAGCGTTTTCGCCCCGCTCCCAGGGCATGAATCCCACGCGATCATCCATCGCACGTGCTCTCTCATCATTTCCGGCCGAAGGTGTACGCCGCGTCGAGCATGGCCATCACGTTCTCGACGGGCACGTCGGCCTGGATGTTGTGAACCTGGCTGAAGACGAAGCCCCCGTTGAGGGCGTCGAACGTTTCGAGGTTGGCCCGCACGTGGTCGCGGACCTCGTCGGGCGTTCCCAGCGGCAGCACGCGCTGGGTGTCGCAGCCGCCGCCCCAGAAGACCACGCGCTTGCCGAATCGTTCCATGAGGGTCGCCGCGGCCATCCCCTCGGCGGAGATCTGGACGGGGTTGAGGATGTCGACGCCCGCGCCGATCCAGCCCTCGACGTAGTCGGCCACGGCCCCGCAGGAGTGCACGAAGGTCTTCCAGGAGGTGTTCCGGTGGATCCAGTCGCAGAACCGGTGATAGTGGGGCAGGATCATCTCGGTGAACAGTTCCGGGCGGATCAGCCCGGAGCGTTGCGTGCCGGCATCGTCGCTGGCGACGCCCCAGATCATGACCCTGTCGCCGGCCGCCTGGTGGTAGAGCTTTGCCAGGGCGATCGCGGCGTCGGTGGCGCGGCCCATCATCTCGGTGGCGGTGTCCTTCTCCGTCATGAGCATGACGAGCCACTCATCCAGCGCCCCCTGCGTGATGTTGTCCGACAGCAGGGCCGACAGGCCGAACAGCGAGATGCTCGCGCCCCAGCCGAAGAGGGCCTTGTCGGTGTTCGCGTGCAGGTCCTCGGCGCGCCGGGCGAAGGCGTCGAGTTGTTCGTCGGGGATCGTCGAGGCCGGGTGGAACTTCGCCGGATCGATCCGCGAGGCCGCCATCGTCGGGCGGATGAAGTCGAAGTACAGCCCGCCGGCGGGCATGCGGGCGTAGGGCTCGCCGGCGGCGTTGAGCAGTACCCACGCGCCGTCGCGTTCCTTGCGGATCCGCGTGGAAGGCGGGAACCACACGGTCTGGCCGCCGGCCAGCGTCTCGGCCACGCCGGTTTCGGCCGGCGCGCCGCACCAGGCGGCGTTGATGCCCTCCAGGGGCACGACGTCGACGTGGCACGCCTCGAGCACCGACGGCTCGACCTCGGCGAGGATCTGCATCGCGTCGAGCACCTTCACCGGCCCATCGAGCCCCAGCCGCTGTTTGAGCTGCGCGTACACGCGGGCGCTGATGCCCGATGCCCGCATCGCCCCCAGGTCGATCGGCACGCGGTCGACCGGCTCGTAGTTCAAGGCCTTCCAGACGCGCTGGCGTGAGTTCATGGCTTCCTCCGCGGTGTCATTCCGATCGGGACTGCGTCCGGATCATGTGCTCCAGGGCGTCCCACCCGGCCAGTTGCGAGGCCGTCAGCGTCGCCGGACGGCCGGTGTCGAGGCAGTGGCGGATCGCGCGCAGCCTTCGGCGCGTCGAGCGGGGCAGGGCCACCCGCTCGTTCACGACGAGCCCCGTGACCCGCTGGCTCTGGTGGCGCCGGCGGATGATCAGCTTGCGCTTCTGGTGGAGCGTGTAGCCGTAGTCGGCAACGATGGCCTTGGTGCCGCGGATCGCGGCGGCGGCGAGCCACCGGCAGTCCTGCCCCAGCGAGAAGGTGATGTCGTCGGCATAGCGGGTGTAGGCGGCGCCCAGTTTCGCCGCCAGGGCGGCCAGGCGGGCGTCCATGCGATAGTTGACCAGGTTGCTCAGTCTCGGGCTGGTCGGCGCGCCCTGGGGCAGGCTGCCGCCGTGCGTGCACAGGCGCATCAGCAGGGCGGCCGCCTCATCGTTCCAGCCGATCAGCCGGAAGTACTCGCCGACGCGGGCGGCCTTCGTCGTGGGGAAGAAATCCTTCAGGTCCATGCGGATCACCACGGCCGCGCCGATGTGGACACGGGCGTTGGTGACGATGGAGTGGCCGCGCTCGAAACCCGTGACGGCCCGGTGGCTCGCCAGGCGCCCCAGCAGCCGTCGGAGGATCGTCCGCTGGAGCTGCTTGAGGTCATCCTGCGGCGCCAGGATCGTTCGAGGCGCCCCGGACCACTTGGGGATGGTGAAGGTGCGGTACTGGGGCTGGATCGTCTCCAGGTAGCCCAGGGGCACGCCGAGGCGCTGGGCCAGTTGCCCCGTGTCGCGTCCCGGCTCGGCCATGGCGCGCGTGGCCGGGAGGCCGGGGTCCGGGCGGGCCGGCCGACGGGCGTTGAAGCCCAGCAGCGATCTGAGTGCGTCCCACAGTCCCACGGGCCTGCCCTGCGCCGAGTGAGAAGACGCGGGCGCGAGCGTGAACCCGCGCCCGCCCTGCTTTGCTACCGTGTGCGACACGGTACTCCAGCTCTCGATCGATCCAGTCGGATCCGGCTGACGAATCATCAGCCCACGCTCTGCATTTGAGCGTCGCCAAAGCAGTGAACGTGACTGTAGCCGACGGTGGCGGAGGCGTCAAGCCGGGCCCGGGCGGCGAAAAATCCGGGATCGCGCTTGACAGATCGGCCGCGCTGCTTTAGCGTCTGTCTCCGTTGCAGGTGCCCGCAAGGGCGAGAAGGGAAGGCCGTGAGAATCGGCCGCGGACGCGCCGCTGTGACCGGCGACGACCGCCGCAGGTAGGCCACTGGCCGGGTGTGTCACCCGGCTGGGAAGGCGCGGCGGAAGGACGACCCGGGAGCCAGAAGACCTGCCTGCATCAGCCTGGTCGATCCTTCGCGGGTAAGTCGTCGACCACACCGGGCCTGTTCACTCTCCGGCCCCGGTGCCGCGAAGGCGCCGGGGCCGATTTTGTCGGGCCGCGCGCGACACGCGGCAGCAGGCGGCGACGGCCGGTGCTCCCGGTTTCGGCTGCCGGTCCGACGATTTCCCCCCGACACTCCCCCCCAGGCTGCGGGCGGTGCGGCTTTGCGCTTGGGCCGCGGCGCCCAGGACAGTGCGAGCGCGGTTCGGGAGGTGTGCCGTGAAGACGATGCTGATGATGCTGGCGGTGGCGGGGATGGTCGCAGGGGTTTCTCAGGCCGCGACGGTCGCCGATTTCGACAACCTGATCCTGGAGGCGCAGAGCTACTGGCGGGGCAGCGAAACCGCCGACGGGTTCGTCAGCGGCGGCGTGTGGTTCAACACGGCCTACAGCTACGACCCCGACTACGGCGCGTTCTGGGATGGGTTCGCCTACTCCAACGTGAACGACACCGCGACGGGCGGATTCGCCAACCAGTACGCCGCGATCACGGGGGCGGATATCAGCGGGGCGGGCAACTACGCGATCGGCTACGTCGGCGGGGTCACGCCGCCGCACCTGTCGATCCTCAACGCCGGCCAGGGCGCCGTCGTGGCCGGGGCGTACTTCACCAACACGACGTACGCGTACCTGTCGATGCGGGACGGCGACGACTACGCCAAGCAGTTCGGCGGCCCTACGGGCGAGGACCCCGACTGGTTCTGCCTGACCGTCACCGGCCTGCACGCCGATGGGTCGACCGACGCGCTGGAGGTGTACCTGGCGGACTTCCGCTTCGCCGCCCCCAGCGAGGACACCCTCCTGGATGAATGGACGTGGGTGGACCTGTCGGGCCTCGGACCGGTCGTCGGCCTGCAGTTCGCGCTGGCCAGCAGCGACGTCGGCCGCTACGGCATGAACACCCCCGGCTACTTCGCCATGGACGAGCTGACCGTCCTGCCCGAACCGGCCACGGCGCTGCTGATGGTGACAGGTGTCCTGGCTCTGCGGCGGCGTGGCCGCCGTGCCGTTGCCGTTCCTGCAGCCTGCAGCCTGTAGCCTGCAGCCTTCTGTTCAAGAGTCACCGGCGGCGCCGGCGTTTGACGGCCATCGGCGTCGGCGCTGCCGTGTTTTTGCCGAGATGAAGAACATGATGACACGCAGCGGATGGATGAGCGCCGTGATCTTCGCGGCGGTCGCGGCCGCCTGGGCGGGGCCCTACGCCGGGCCTCTCGGAAGCGTCCCCAACCCGTACGACCAGGGCATCCCCGGGTGGGTCGGCCCGGCCGGCGACGGGGTGGCGCACGTCGACCCGTGGTACCCCAATCCCGGGCAGGTGCTCAACGACGCCTTCGTCGCCTGGGCCGCCGGCGTCGTGGCGTACCTGCCGGGCTCGGACGTCGACGCCGACTGGTCGGACCCCGGGAAGGCCCTGGGGCCGGCGACGGGCGATGAGTTCGAGATCGTCAGCCTTGGCGACCTGACGGCCGCGGCCATCGCGGCCTACCTGGCCGATCCGGACGGCCCCGGCCCGCATCCCGGATCGATCACGCTGTCGTTCGACGCGACGATCACCGACGGGCCCGGGGCGGACCTGGCGGTCTTCGAGAACGGGTTCAGCCGCTCCGGCTCGCCCCAGTTCTTCGCCGAGCTGGCGTACGTCGAGGTCTCCACCGACGGCGCCGTCTTCGCCCGCTTTCCCGCCCGCTCGCTGGCGGTGCGGCCGGCCGGCAACTCGTGGCCGTACGTCTCGATCGACGTGACCGACGTGTACAACCTCGCCGGCAAGCACACCAACGCGCACGGCTACAGTTGGGGCACGCCGTTCGACCTGGCCGACCTGGCCGGCGATCCGGCCGTGCTCGACGGGCGGGTGGACCCGCGGGCGATCCACTTCGTCCGCATCGTCGACATCCCCGGCAGCGGCGACTTCCTCGACGCCGCCGGCGCGCCGATCTACGACGGCTGGGTCACGTACGGCTCCGCCGGATTCGACCTCGAAGCCGTCGGCGTCCTGAACGCCGCCTCGTTCATCCCCGGCGACGCCGACGGCGACGGGGACGTGGATCTGGACGATTTCGTGATCCTCAAGCAGAACTTCGGCCTGGCACCCGCCTCGCGCGGCCAGGGCGACTTCGACGGCGACGAGGACGTGGACCTGGATGATTTCGTGATCCTCAAGCAGAACTTCGGAACGTGATGCAGGTGAACGCACGACACGCAATGATCGCCGTCAACCAAACCCCGAAGGGGCGAAAGCCTCTTGCCGGGGGCGCAAGCCCCCGGAGAACAGCCCTTCTTATCCGGTCAGCCCCGAAGGGGCGGAAGCCTGTTGCCGGGGGCGCGAGTGCCCGGAGAATAGCCTTTCTCATCGGGTCAGCCCCGAAGGGGCGAAAGCCTTTTGCCGGGGGCGCAAGCCCCCGGAGAACAGCCCTTCTTATCCGGTCAGCCCCGAAGGGGCGACAGCCTTTTGCCGGGGGCGCAAGCCCCCGGAGAACAGCCCTTCTTATCCGGTCAGCCCCGAAGGGGCGGAAGCCTTTTGCCGGGGGCGCGAGCCCCCGGAGAACAGCCCTTCTCATCGGGTCAGCCCCGAAGCGGCGAAAGCCTCTTGCCGGGGGCGCAAGCCCCCGGAGAACAGCCCTTCTCATCGGGTCAGCCCCGAAGGGGCGACAGCCTTTTGCCGGGGGCGCGAGCCCCCGGAGAACAGCCCTTCTTATCCGGTCAGCCCCGAAGGGGCGGAAGCCTTTTGCCGGGGGCGCGAGCCCCCGGAGAAGAGCCCTTCTTATCCGGTCAGCCCCGAAGGGGCGGAAGCCTGTTGCCGGGGGCGCGAGTGCCCGGAGAGCCTCGGGGGCTTGCGCCCCCGGGAAGAGGCTTTCGCCCCTTCGGGGCTGGGCGCGAGGGGAGCGCTGGTTCCGGGGGCTTACGCCCCCGGCAAAAGGCTGTCGCCCCTTCGGGGCTGACGGCGGCAGCCCGCAGCCAGGGGCTGACGGCGGCAGCC
>JAAYZK010000377.1 GCA_012514895.1 Planctomycetota bacterium
CCCGCTGCGTCACATGATGAGGATACCCCGGCACCACGATCCGTGCCGTCCGTGCCATGAGGGATACACTACGGCAGCCAAAGAGTACCGTCAAGTCGAAAAACAATACGATGTCCCCGGATAAGAGTCTCTCGCACCTCGTTGGGCCGGCTGTGCGGCCTGGATACTCGATCCGCTCTGTTCCCACGCTCCGCCACGAACCGTCGCCACCGCACCTCGCCCTGTCCATCACGCTGCTTGCTCTTGGCCATTCGTAAGCTCCTTGCACGGCCGAGTCACCTCAATATTTGGACGGTAATGATTGGCGGCGGAATCGGGATATCCCACTCCCACGGCTTAAAGACACTACTAACTGTGGGCGGCTCGTTCCGTTTTGATCGTAGTTCATCTGCGTTGCAGGGCGGCGGAATCAACTGAAGTGCCGCGTCCACCGCCGTTTGATAGAGGGTCGCAGCATACCACTCGCAGTCCATCACTCCTGGAAAACTTGGAAACGGCGCTTTCGCATCCACTCCAAAGCTCTGGACATACGTGGCCATTCCCTCTGCAATCTCACAAGGGATAGACACTTCGGCCTTCACGGTGGGGTAGAAAACTGACCCGCCATAGGGGCTAACGTAAGGCCAAGGGTGTAGCCTTCACCTAATCTTGTCCCATAATGGCGAGTTAAAAGGTGGACTAATGCGCTTCCTCTGGACCAATAAATAGCCGAGTTGGATAAGCGCTCGGCGTATCGCTTCACGGGCCACAGCGGCCCGTGGCAACTCTTCAAGGAACTCCCCCGCCATGCCATGTTCTTCGCGGATCTGCTCCCGCATGGCGGCCACACAGTCGATGAAGCGGGCGCGCTGACCGGAGGTGATGACGGGGCGGCGCTGCCAGAGCTCCTGAGGCGTGGGGCCGCGAGGGCCCCAGGGGCGCAGCGCGACGTTGAGTTGTAGCCCTGCGCCTGCAACGTCGTCGGATGTCCATCGCCCCGGATGACCATGGTCGCTGGCCCTGTAGTGAACCTGAAGCTTGAGGGCACCGCCTCCGGCTTCGACGGCACCATTGTAACGCGGGGTACGCGGCGGCGACAAGAGCGGAATCACCCCCCAGGCATTTAGCAGCGCCAGGAACGCCTCGCAGATGAAGGGGCTGCCGTTGTCGGTCTTGAGCACCAGCGGCGCGCCGTGGATGTGGAACAGCATCTCCAGGACCGCGACGGCCGTCCGGCCGTCCGGGGTCACGGCCGGCTGGTGGGCCAGTTGGTAGTGGCTGGCCAGGTCGCGGCACAGCAGCAGGTGACCGTAGCAGTCGTCGATGGGAGCATCCGCGGCGCTGAAGTCGCTGGCCCAGACCGCGGCGGCCACGAGCCACTGCAGGTGTTCGGTGACAAGCGTGTGTTCACGGTGCCACTGGTGGCGGTAGCTGCGCAGGGCGTCCTGCAGTGCGCTGCGTGTGACGTCGGGGAACAGGGCCCGCAAGGTCGGCAGGCCGGTGGCCGGACCCATCGCTTCGAGATGCTGGCGGAGGACGACGGGCATCAGCGGATCGGTCATACGCTGCGGCCGTCCGCGCAGCGTCACGGGCATCTGCCGGCACCGCCAGTTGCGGGACCACCGGCCCAACGTCCTGGGCTGAACACCAAGCCGCCGGGCAGCCTGCGCACCGGAATGGCCCTGTCGCTTGAGCCAGCCGGCGAAGGCCACCGCGCGCATGCGGGCCTTCCGTTCGGCCCCTCGCGTGGGTAACTGGCCGCCCAGGCCCAGCGGACGAGGGCCTGTCCGTGCGCTCTCGGCAATCGTTCGGACGCAGGTCATCGTGCGGGCGTGCAGGCGCTGGCGACGGTGCAGGGGCGACTCAGCGGCGGCCGGTGCGTCGTCCGGATTTTTTTCCCCCGCCCCGGCCGTCGGGCTCGGGGCGTCGGTTCAATGTCGGGAGCAGCGTCGCCAGTTCCTCGCGGATCTGGGCGGCCCGCAGGTCGGCCTTGAGGGACTTTACCTGACCGGTGAGTTCCTCGACGCGGGCCTCCTGCGGCGATTGGAGGGTCGGCGGCCGTCCACGGGGACGGGGCTCCAACACATCCAGCGCCTCCTGGAGCACCTCCGTGCGCATCTGGTGGAAGCGGCTGGTGCCGATGTGAAGCTCCGCGCATGCCTGCGGGATGCTGATCTCCCCGGCCAGTGTGCGGAGGATGAGTTCCAGACGATGCTTGGCCTGCGGCGAGCCGTCCAGGCGGTCCACCAGGGCGGCTCCCGTGGGCGGGCGTCCTCGTACCATGATCGCACCCCGGATCATGCCGACGGAGGACGAGGGGCGACCCCCACGGTCGCCCCTCGCCTCCTCGCTCGCCTACTCTACCCGGCGGCAGGACTTGCGGCTACAGGCGTCTGGGCCGGATCGTCAGGAATTCGCCCGATCGCCTCGACAGCCTTCAGCGCCCGCACCGTCGGCCGCCGTCGCCGACGGCCTCGCGCATCGGTCTTGCCCGACGGCGGGGCCGAGGGCAGGCCCACCGTCCGCTGGGAGGTCCGTGCCAGCGCCTGGTAACGCCGCAGTTCCTGGCGGAGCTGCTGATGCTCCCGCCGCAACTTCTTCAGCTCCACCTCCGGCGAAGGACGCGGCCCCCGCGCCGGGGGCTGACAGCCCTGGATCAGGCCGTTCAGGGCACGGCTCTCCAGCTTGTAGTACGCGGGCAGCGACAGGCTCAAGGCCTTGGCCGCGTCGGCCGGGCTGAGCACGCCGGCGAGGACCTCGAGGATCGCCGCGGCCTGCCGGCGGCACTGAGCGCCGATCCGGTCGACCTTCAGACTCATCTGGCGGCCCTTGGCCGTCCGGGCCGTCTTGACCGGGGCTTCACTGGTTGGCGAGGTGTTCATGATTCACCTCCTTCGGTCTGATCGTCGGTCAGGGACGCATTAAGGCGATGGATGCCCTCATCCAGCGGCGAGGTGCCCGGGGCGGGCGGGTCTTCATCGCCGATGCCGTCGGAGGCGACCACGCCCTGGGCGCTGACCGGGGCGGGCATGGTCTGCGGGTCCGGCGGCGGCGGGGTCAGGTCGATCTCCTGTCGCTTCTGGCCCTCGCGCGAGAGGATCACCCGCTCGCCCTCGGCGTGCACGCTGAAGGTCTTCCCGCCGGCCTGGCCGGTCAGGTAGAACGGGGCCTTGGGCAGGCCGTGGCGGGCCAGGTCCAGCGCCGTGGTCGCCACGCGGGCGGCGAGGGTCTGGCGGACCTCCGGGGCCAGTTGGAAGAACCGATCGGCCGGGACCGCCCCGCCGATGCCCTGGTGCGGGCGTCGGAAGTTGTAGTAATCGATGAAGTGGCCGATGCGGGCCTGGGCGTCGGCCAGGTCGATGAACACCGCGGCCTGAAGGCACTCCCGCCACAGCGTGCCCCAGAACCGCTCGACCTTGCCGAGGGTCTGGGGACGCCGCGGGGAGGCCACGACGTGGCGGATGCCGCGGCGCTGGAGGTCCTTGGCGAAGGCGCTGGTGCCGCGCCAGGTGACGTACTGGCTGCCGTTGTCGGTCAGCACCTCCTGGGGAGCCCCGTACGAGGCGATCCCCGCCCGCAGGACCTCCAGGACCAGCGCCGCCGATTGGCTGGCGTGCAGGCCGTAGCTGACGACGTAGCGGCTGTGGTCGTCCATGAAGGCCACCAGGTACACCCGGCGGTTCTGCCGCTTGAGCACGAAGGTGAACAGGTCGGTCTGCCACAGCTGGTTGGGGGTCGCCCGCTCGAAGCGCCGGACGCGGTCGGGATGGCGCTCGGTGGGCTGCTCGACCAGTTCGTAGCCCTCGTCGTGCAGGACGCGGGCCACGGCGGCGGGGCTGGCTGACAGCCCCGGCCCGCGCATCAGCACATCGCTGATCCGCTGGCAACCCCAGTCGGGGTGGTCCTCCTTGAGCATCAGGATCGACCGGCGGGTGACCTCCGACAGACGGCTGCCCCGCTGGCCCTTGGGCTGGTCCATCAGCCCGGCCGGGCCGTCCTGCTCGAACTTGCGCTTCCAGCTGTACAGCGTGTGCTTGCTCATGCCGACCATGTCGGCGAAGTCCCCGGCCGGCAGGCCGCTGCGCCGCCACGTGTCGAGGATCAGCAGGCGCTGCTCCGGCGTCATCGTCGGGGGGCTCTTGACGGCCGGATCGGGCTTGGCCAGCCGACGGCCGCCCCTGCGCCCGCCGCCCAGGCGGGGCAGGCGGATCTCCAACTCCTCATCCTGGTACGGCTCGAAGACGACGTCGTCGGGGTCTTCGAAGTCGTCCTCGACGTCGGCGGGCGGCCCGTCCGCGGGCATCACGGTCACGTCGTCCTCGTCGGCCCTCGCCGGGTACCCCTCCGCCGGCGCGGCCGGCGATGTGGGGGGGACTCCGCTGCGCCCTTGCGGGCTCCGCTCCGTCCCCCCCACATCGCCCCGGCTCCCAGCCTCTACGCCCTGGACATCCTGTTCCCAATCTCCCATCGTGCTTCTCCTACCTGCGGGCTCTGCCCGCACACAGGAGGAAGCCATTTACTCCACCCATTTATCCCCACGATGGTGACAAGATTACGGGAAGGACGACACCAGCGGCGCCGTCGGCGACCAGACGGAGCTGGCCGAACTGGGCCAGATCACCCGGCCCCGCGTCACGCAGATCATGAATCTCCTGCACCTGGCCCCGGCCATCCAGGAGGAGATCCTCTTCCTGCCCCGCGTCACCGCGGGCCCCGACCCCATCGTCGAGCGGAACGTCAGGCCAGTGGCGGCCCAGGCTCATTGGGACGACCA
>JAAYZK010000378.1 GCA_012514895.1 Planctomycetota bacterium
GCCGCCGTACGTCATGGCGCTCGACCAGGTGTGCGTGCGCCGGTAGATCGCCCGCGGACGGCGAGGATCGCCTGCCCGACCAGCACCGGCACCGCGCTGAACGCGAAGATCCACCCCCAGCCGGCCGGACCGGGCGAACGGGTTTTCAGCAGCGCCGAGAGGCCCGGCAGGCAGACCGCGGCGACCAGCAGCACGACGCACAGGCCGGTGGCGCCCCAGATCCAGGGGTTCCGCACGATGGTGTTGTTCCACCAGCCGCTGTCGGGGCGGCGCAGGGTGTAGACGAACCACAGCTTCGAGAAGCCCAGCGTCAGGAACGACATCGTGACGGCCGCCCGCGCCTCCAGGCGCAGGGCCAGGCGCCCGGTCGCCAAGGCCGCCAGGACGCAGGCGGCGATGAGCAGTCCCCAGCCGCCGACGGCCAGCCAGTGCCGCCGCGTCAGGATCGACTCGCTGTGGGGGCGCGGGGGGCGGTGCATCACCGCGTCGCTGCCCTTCCCGACACCCAGGGCCAGGGCCGGCAGGACGTCGGTGAGCATGTTGAGGTAGAGGATCTGCAGCGGCAGCAGCGGCAGCAGCAGGGGGGTCTCCGCCGCCGTCCCCGTCTTCAGGGCCTCCACCGCCACGGCGGCGGCCACGGCGAAGACCTCGGCCATGTTGGTGCACAGCATGAACATGACGGATCGGCGGATGTTGTCGAAGATGACGCGTCCCTGCCGGATCGCCTGGACGATGCTGGCGAAGGCGTCGTCGGCCAGCACCATGTCGGCCGCCTCGCGGGCCGCGTCCGTGCCCCGGCGGCCCATGGCGATGCCGATGTCGGCCTTCTTCAGCGCCGGCGAGTCGTTGATCCCGTCTCCGGTCATGGCGGCGGTGTGGCCGGCGTCCTGGAAGACGTCCACGAGGTTGAGCTTCTGCTCGGGGCTGAAGCGTGCGAAGACGGAGGTGTCCAGGATGCGGCGGCGGTCGTCGTCGCTCATGGCCTGCTCGTCCGGCAGGTCGCGCCCGAGGATGACGCGGGGGTGCTCGTCTTCGGCGATGCCCACCTGCCGCGCGATGGCCGCGGCGGTGCGGCCGTGGTCGCCGGTGACCATGATGACGCGGACGCCGGCCTCCCGGCACGAGCGGATCAGCTCCCGCACGCCTTCGCTGGGCGGGTCGTGCATCCCCACCAGGCCCACGAGGCGCAGGTCCCGGTAGGGCTCGACCCGGTCGTCGTCGACGGTGCGGTCGGCCACCGCCAGCACCCGCAGGCCCTGGTCCCCGAGGTCCTCGGCCAGCTCCACCCAGCGCCGGCGCCGGTCGTCGGAGAGCGGCTCGTCCCGGTCCCCGCCCGCGGCGGCGACGGTGGTGCAGGCCTCCAGCACCGCGTGGGGGGCGCCCTTGACGGCGACCTCGAAGCGCCCGCCGGCGCGGTGGAACGTCGCCATCATCATGGCGCCGGGGTCGAACGACTCTTCCCGGGTCTCGGGCTTCTCCTCCAGCAGGCGGGGCCGCCGGAGGCCGAAGGCGGCGGCGGCTTCCAGCAGGGCGATCTCCGTCGGGTCGCCCTGGGCCTGCTGATCCTCGGCGCCCTCGGGCGGCAGCGACGCGTTGGCGCACAGCGCGCCCAGTTCCAGCGCACGGTGCAGCAGGGGATCGCCGCCCTCGCCGGCCGCCCCGCCCGCGTCGATCGCGGTGTCGCCGGCCGGCGTGACGACCCGCCGGACGGTCATCCGGTTCTGCGTCAACGTGCCGGTCTTGTCGGTGAAGACCACGTCGGTGGCCCCCAGCGTCTCGACCGCCGGCAGGCGGTTGATCAGGGCGTGGCGCCGGGCCATCAGCCACATCCCCCGGGCCAGGGCAAGGTTGGCCACGATGGGCAGCCCCTCGGGCACCGCCGCGACACCGAGGGCCACGGCGGTGCGGAGGATCAGGTCGGCGGTGTGTCCGCTGAGCAGGCCGACCACGGCGATGACGGCGGCGGCCGAGAAGACCAGCGCCGCCATCCGGCGGCCCAGCCGTTCGAGCCGCCGTTCCAGGGGCGTCAGCTCCTCCTGGACCTCCTCGGTCAGCTGCGAGATCCGCCCCAGTTCCGTGGCCATGCCGGTGGCGACGACCACCGCCTCGGCCGAGCCTTCCACGAGGGTCGTCCCGCGGTAAACCATGCTCCCGCGGTCGGCCAGGGCCACGCCGCCGTCGACGGGGTCGGCGCTCTTGCCCACGGCGACCGACTCGCCCGTCAGGGCCGACTCGTCGACCGTCAGCCCGTGGGCAGCGACCAGCCTCAGGTCGGCCGGGGCGATGTCCCCGGCGTCGAGGATCACGACGTCGCCGGGCACGAGGGCCTCGGTGTCGACCTGGGCTTCCGCCCCGTCGCGCCGGACGCGGGCGTGCGGGCGGCCGATCTTCCGCAATGCCTCCATCGAACGCGTGGCCCGCCACTCGCTGACGAAGCCAATGCCGCCGTTGATGAGGATGACCGCGGCAATGGCGACCGTCTCGGGCAGGTCTCCGAACACCAGCGACAGCACCGCGGCGAGGGCCAGGATGATGATCACGATGCTCTTGAACTGCTCCAGGAGGATCCGCCCGACCGAACGCCCGGCAGCCCTGGCCAGGCGGTTGGGCCCGTGCCGCTCCCGGCGTCGGCGGGCCTCGTCGGCCGCCAGCCCCGCGGCGGGGTCGACCCCCAAGGCCTCGGCGACCTCGGCCGCGCCCGTCGCCCACGGCTGCCGGGTCTGGGCCGCCATCGGCATTCACTCCCCCAGTCGGAACCGCAGGATGGCGGCGGCGGGCGAATCGACCGGCAGGTCCTCCTGCCCGACCGCGTAGACGTCGGCCCCGCCCCGGCACGCCAGGACCGCCGCCAGGTTCAGCAGGTCCTCGTCCCCGGCCTGCCGGTCGTCCCTCTGCTCGAACGTGCCCTGGTCGTCGAACCGGCCCCAGAGCCGGCGCTCGGAACTGACCAGCAGGACGTCGACGGCATGGGCGCGGGCGGCGCGGAGGACGGCCTCGATGCCGTCGCAGGCCAGGTGAGCGGACAGGGCCTGGTGATAGCGCCTCCGGGCTGTGCGGATCGGCCGCAGGAACTCATCGGCCATCAGTTCGACGGCCCGGCGGTGCAGGTCCGCCGCGTCGGCGGCGTCGGGATTGCCCGCGATGACATGGTCGCTGAGGCGCGTGTAACGGGTGTTCCGCCGGTAAATCGTCTCCAGCGGTTCGGTCGCCGCCAGCAGCAGGGGCGCCTCCTGGCCGCGCAGCGTCGCGGTGACCTGGTCGTCGACCAGGCGGCAGTATTCCGGCAGGAGGGTCTTGTCGTAGTCCCCGCGGACCCCCTGGCCGTGGAACATCGTCGGGCGCATCGCCGAGGCCCCCCGGGCCGCGCCGCTGCTGTGGTACTCGGCCCGCTGGGGCTCGATGTCGGCGGCGCGGAGGTACTGCTCGAAGCTCCGCGGCCCGGGGGCCAGGTCCACCGCTTCGAACTCGTAGCGGCCGGCCCTGAAGAGCCTGACGTCGTTCTCGCTGAGGGCCAGGATGTAGAACCGTTTGCCCTGCAGGGGCGTTCCCAGGAGAGGTATGACGTGGAAATGGTCGCAGACGGCGACGATCTCGGGTGTGGGGAAGGGCACGCGCACGAACTGCACGTCGCCGTCGCCCAGGAAGATGCCCAGGCCGTCCAGGTTCGAGCGCCAGAAGTGGCCGTCGTCGATGGATCGCCGGATCCGGCCGATCCGCTGCTCGGCCTCGGGGCCGCGGACGCCCAGGTCGATCAACTGCTGTTGCGCCTTGGCCAGCAGGTCCTTCAGGCGGATGGGGTCCTCGCGGATGTCGCGGCCCCCGCGGTGCGTGGGCATCCAGAGGCTCACGCTGTGGGGGGCCGTGTGCCTGGCGAGGGCACTGACGTAGTCGCGGTCGATGGTGAGCATAGCTGTGCTTCTCCCTCCCAAGCGCATTGTAGGCCCAAGGCGCACCAACCGCCCTTGCTGGACGGTTGGGCCGCCCTCCCATCGGGGCCCGGGGACGGGGCGGCGGCCGCGCGCCCTGTGCCCGCGTGCGTGGGGCTGCTATAATTGGTCCCGACAGGCCGGGGCCCGGGGGGAATCGTCCACGTGATCAGGGAGGGGATGGAGTGTCCCGCCGCAACGGAGACGTGAGCATGGTCGCCAGGGAACCGCATCGGGATTCGCACCGGCCGGCGGCCGACGATCGGGCGCGCCTGCTGGCCGTGCTCGACATGCTGCCCGGCTACACGGTGCTGAAGGATCGGCGCCGCACCATCCGCTTCGCCAGCGGCGGCTTCCGCGAGGCGTTCGGGTCGCCCGAGGGGCGATGCTGCCACGAGGTCCAGTACGGCCGCGTCAGCCCGTGCGAAGACTGCCCGATGGACGACGTGCTCGACCAGGGACGGCGGCTCGACTGGGAGACCGCCGGCCCGGACGGCACGACGTTCCACGTCTGGGCCTTCCCCGTCAAGGACTTCGACGGCGAGGACCTCATGCTCGAATTCGCCATGGACGTCACCGAGCAGAAGCGCCTGGCCGTGCTGGTCAGCGAGATGAGCGAGGCCGAGCGCCGGCGGATCGGGCGGGATCTGCACGACACGCTGGGCCAGAGCATGGCCGGCCTGGGCTACCTGGTGGGCAGCCTGGCCGACCGGCTGGCGGGCGAGCTGCCCCGGGAGCGGGACACTGCCGAGCAGATCGTCCAGGCCCTCCGCCAGGCGACGGGGGACCTGCGAACGCTGGTCCACGGGCTGGACCCGGTCGGTCTGCAGGGCGAGGGGTTGGGCTCGGCGCTGGGGGAGATGGCCGCGGCGCTCCAGGCGCGGTACGGGGTTGCGTGCACGTTCCGCTGCGAGGGGCCGGTGGCCGTCGATGAGTTCGCCGCCGTCCAGTTGTACCGGATCGCCCAGGAGGCGACGACCAACGCCGCCAAGCACGCCCGTCCCGGGCGGATCGAGGTGGCCCTGGCCGGTCGGGCCGGCGCCGTGGAGCTTCGCGTCGCCGACGACGGGGCCGGCCTGCCGCCCGACCTGTCGCGGTCGGCGGGCCTGGGGTTGGGGATCATGAGGTACCGGGCCCGGGCCATGGGCGCCCGCCTGAGATTCCATGCTCCCCCCGGGGGGGGCACTGTGGTATCATGTGTGTTGCCCAGGAAGAAACGCGACCGACGCAGAGGCATGCAACGATGAAGAGCCAGAGCCCCGACAGCAGCCCCATGACCGCCAGGAAGCGGGTCATGATCGTCGACGACCACCCCCTCGTGCGCCAGGGCATTGCGACGCTGGTCGTCCAGGAGCCGGACCTGGAGGTCAGTGCCGAAGCCGCCAGCGCCGCCGAGGCCCTCCAGGCGATGGAGCAGTCGCCCGCGGACGTCGCCCTGGTCGACCTGACGCTGAAGGACTCCAGCGGCCTGGAACTCATCAAGGACATGCGGATCCGCTTCCCGAAGGTGCAGATCCTCGTCCTGTCGATGCGGGACGAGGGGTTCTACGCCGAGCGCGTCCTCCGCGCCGGCGCCCGCGGGTACGTGACCAAGGAAGAGGGACGCTACCGGATCATCGAGGGGATCCGCAAGGTGCTCGCCGGGCAGATCTACCTCAGCGAGAAGATGGCCACGAAGGTCATGGGCAAGATCGTCGGCGGGGTCGACCCGGCCGGCACCTCCATGGACGAGCTGACCGACCGCGAGCTGGAGGTCTTCGAGATGATCGGCAAGGGCCTGGCCACCCGCGAGATCGCCGGGAAACTCAGCATCAGCTCCAAGACCGTCGACTCCCACCGCGAACACATCAAGCAGAAGCTCCAACTGGAGACCGCCGCCGACCTGGTCAAGCACGCCATCCAGTGGGTGCAGTGCCAGAAGACCATCTGATCAGCCGCTGGATTCCGGGTGCTGGTTGTCTGCTGAACTCCGTCGGTCGCCCTATCCGAACGTAGGGGATTCCCCCAGCCGGTCTACTGTTGTCCTCCCTCTCATAAACCGTTTCCGCCCCGATTGATGGATCTGCAATCCGCGGCACAATAGACGTGACGATCGGACAGGCATCCACGGTAACAACCACGAGGTGAGGCAGTGACGATGACAACGATGACACCAACGGATCTGGGCAAGCGGACGCGGAAGCCCCGCGTGGATCGGACGGAAGCTGCACCGGCTGAGAGGCCGGCGGACAGTGGCGGTCCGCGGGTGCCTTACATCGACCATCCGAGCTTCGCGCAGCCTGAGACGGCCGAGGCGCTGTGGGGCGCCCACGCCGATCCCATCGACGTGGAACCCTACAGCCTCCTGCCCGAGGTGGAGGGCGACGGGGAGGTCGTGGCCAGGCGGACGGCCCTGAGCCGCACGCAGGAACAGACGCTGTTTCTGCGGTACAACTACGCCAAGTACCGGCTGAACCAACTGGCCGGGCGCCGGCAGACCCCGTCGCTTCTCGACGAGGAAAGCCTGTGGCGCCGGCGTGCCGCGGCGGTGCGGGAGAAGATCATCCACGCCAACCTGCCCCTGGTGCCGGCCGTGGCCAAGCGCAAGCGGGTCGAGGGCGTCGATATGGCCGACAAGATCTCCGAGGGCTACCTGGCGGTCCTGCGGAGCGTAGAATACTTCGACGTGTCGCGCGGGTTCAAGTTCTCCACCTACGCGTGCCGGGCCATCCTGGCGGCGCTGTTCCGGCTGGGCACCAAGACGCAGACGTACCGCAAGCACGTGCCGGCCCAGTACGACATGTCGTTCGAGCCCGACGACAGCGGCCGGCGGAGGGAGCACGAGCAGCGCACCGACGTGAAGGAGTCCGTCCGGCGCGTCCTGAGGACCAACGACGCGGGCCTGAACGACGTGCAGCGGGAGGTCATCCGCCGGCGGTTCCCCCTCGACGACGGCGCCAGGCCGCAGCCGCGATGGAAGATCGGCCGCCACCTCGGCGTCTCCACCGAGCAGGTGCGGCGGATCGAGAGAATGTCGCTGGATAGGCTGGGGCAGGCGCTGGACGTGACGCTGAGCGCCTGATCCGGCTTGGTTACGGGATGTCAGACATGCGAGGAACAACAGTGATGAGCCCTGAGCAGACCAGTGAGAAGACCAACCTGTTCGTCGGCGTGAACGAGCCGGTCGATTGGAACAACCTGTCGGACCTGGAGAAGAAGCACATTCCGTTCATCGACGCCCCGGAGACGGTGAAGATGAACGAGCCCTTCCAGGTCACCATCGAAGTCGGACGGCTGCTGGCGCACCCCAACGAACACAAGCATTTCATTCAGTTCGTGGACCTGTACGCCGACGACACGTACCTGGCCCGGGCGGACTTCACGTCGGTCAAGTCCTGCCCGAAGGCGACGTTCTGCATCAACCTCGACGCCCCCTTCAGCGAACTGCGGGCCTACGAGCACTGCAACCTGCACGGCACGTGGGTCTACCGCAAGGCGGTGAAGGTGGTCGAGGGCGCATAGCTTGACGGAAGGCCGGAGGTGCGGTCGCGGCGCACTGGCTGAATGAGGCCGTTCGTCGTGGCCGTTCCTCCGGCCCCGCCGTTCACTCCGTCAGGGCGCCGGACAGCGGGCTGGCGACGTCGGCGCCGACGGCGGGGAGATAGCAGCGCCGGGTGTAGTCCATGATCATGCGGCGGGCGCTGAACTGCCAGGCCAGCGAGCGGATGGCCCACTTCTGCCTGGCGACCCAGCCGTGGGGGACGCCCCGCGCGTCGCGGTCGTAGAACAGGGGGATGACCTCGCGTTCGAGCACCTCGTAGAGCGAGCCGGCGTCGCGGCTGTCCTGCTGCTCCTCGTCGGCGTGTTCGTCGGTGCTCCCGATGGCGAAGCCGTTGCGGCCGTCGTAGGCCTGGGCCCACCAGCCGTCCAGGATGCTCAGGTTGAGGCAGCCGTTGAGCAGGGCCTTCTGCCCGCTCGTGCCGCACGCCTCGTAGGGCCGCCGCGGGGTGTTCAGCCAGACGTCGGTGCCCTGGACGAGGTGGCGGCTGACGTTCATGTCGTGGTCCTCGATGAAGAACATCCGCCCGGCGAAGGGCTCCTCCCGCATCAGTTGGACGATCCGCTGGATGAGCTTCTTGCCTTCGTGATTCTCCGGGTGGGCCTTGCCGGCGTAGATCACCTGCACGGGCCGCTCGGCGTTGGCCAGGATGCGGGCCAGGCGCGGGGGGTCGTACAGCAGCAGATCGGCGCGCTTGTAGGGGGCGAACCGCCGGGCGAAGCCGAGGGTCAGGGCCTTGGGGTCGGGGCCGGGCGGGGAGGCCTCGTCCCCGGGCTGCCCCTGGCGGCGCAGGCGGCGGCGGACGTACTCGATCAGGTGGGCGTGGAGGATCTGGTGCTGCTCCCAGAACTCCGCGTCGTCGATCCGCTCGACGGCGTCCCACAGCCGCGGGTCGTCGATCCGCTCCCGCCAGTCCGCCCCGAGGTAGCGGTCGTACAGCGGCGCCAGCGTGACGGCCAGCCAGGAGGCGGTGTGGACGCCGTTGGTGATGTGCCCGATGGGCACCATGTCCTGCGGCAGATTGGGCCACAGGCCCCGCCACATGGAGCGGGTCACCTGGCCGTGCCGGGCGGACACGCCGTTGCGGTACTGCGACATCCTCAGGCCGACCACCGTCATGCAGAACCGTTCGGAGCGGTCGTCGCCCCTGGTGCGCCCCAGGGCGAGCAGCTCGTCGATCGTCAGCCCGAGCTGTTCGCGGAGCGGGCCGAGGGTCTCCTCCACCAGCTCGCTGTCGAAGCGGTCGTGGCCGGCGGCGACGGGGGTGTGGGAGGTGAAGACCGTCATGGCGGCCACCTTCTGGCGGACGTCGCGGAAGGTGCGGCCCTCGCGCTGCATGAGCTGGCGGGCCATCTCCAGCGTGGCGAAGGCGCTGTGGCCCTCGTTGAGGTGGACCACGCCGGGGCGGATGCCCAGCGCGTTCAGCGCGTGCATGCCCCCGACCCCCAGCACGAGTTCCTGGCGGATCCGCGTGCGGGGCCCGCCGCCGTACAGTTGCGAGGTGAGGCGGCGGTTCTCCTCGGCGTTGCCCTGAACGTCGGTGTCCAGCAGGATGAGGCGGTTGCGGCCGACCTGGGCGAACCAGATCCCCGCGCGGATCTCCGCATCCCGCGTCCGCACGCGGACGTGCATGAGGTCGCCGTTGGCGTCGCGGGCGCGGTCCAGCGGCAGGTGCTCGACCTGCGAGGCGAGGAAGTCCTCCTGCTGCCAGCCCTCGTCGTCCAGCCGCTGGCGGAAATAGCCCTCGGCGTAGAACAGCCCCACGCCGACCAGCGGCACGCCGAGATCCGAGGCGCTCTTGAGATGGTCCCCGGCCAGGACGCCCAACCCGCCGGAGTAGAGCGGCAGCGACTCGTGGAGGCCGAACTCCGCGGAGAAGTAGGCCACCGGCCGCGTGCGCAGCGCCCCGGCGTTCCGGGCGCCCCAGGTGTCCGGCTGGCCGAGGTACTCCTGCATCTGGTGGAACGCCTGGCTGATCCGCGCATCCAGCGCCAGCGCGACGGTCTTGTCCTCCACCCCCGCCACATCCAGCCGCCGGAGGAACTCGATGGGGTTGTGGCCGGCCTCCCGCCACAGCACCGGGTCGAGGTCCCGGAAGATGCCGATCAGCTCCGGGTGCCAGGTCCAGTACAGGTTGCGGGCCAGGTTGCGCAGGCGCGCTATCGCGGACATCGTTCAACCACCTCTAGACGTTCTGGAGGTGCCCCACCTCCTGCGCCATCGCCCGGACCTCCTCCAGCGTCAGCAGTTCGGGCGTTCGGAGGACGTCGCCCAGGGCGGTCATGAGCGTGCCCCGCCCGCAGCCGGCGGCGGCCAGGACGCGGCGGTCCGCGTCGAGGTAGTAGGCGACGAACTTCCGCCCTTCGACGTCCCCGTCGACGGCGATGTCGTCCCACTGCGCCGCGTAGCCGACGTACGACGTGATGACCCTGTGCTGGGCCGTCCAGAAGAACGGGACGCCCCGGTAGGGCGCGTCCAGGTCCATCATGGTGCGCCCCGCGGTCATGCCCAACTGCAGGGCGAGCCGCCAGTGTTCGATCCGCAGCGGCCGGCCGGTCCGCCAGTCGGGCCAGCGGGCGATGTCGCCGCTGGCGAAGGCGCCGTCGGCGCCGACGATCCGCAGGTGCGCGTCGGTCGAGAGGCTCTGATCGTCATTGACGGCGACGCCCTCGACGAAGCCCGTCGCCGGCCGGATGCCCACGCCGATGACGACCAGGTCCGCCTCCAGGCGGTCCCCGCCGGCCAGGACGACCTGCCGGACGGCCCCGTCGCCCTCGAACCGCTCGACGGTGTCGCCCAGGCGGAACCGGGTGCCTTCGTCCTCGTGCACGCGGCGGTACATCGCGCCGATCGGCTCCCCGAGCGTCCGGGCGAAGGGCACCGGGTCCGGCGCGACGACGGTGACGTCCAGCCCCCGCTGCCGCAGGGCCGCCGCCACCTCCATGCCGATGAAGCTGGCCCCGACGACGACGGCCGTGGATGCCTGCGGCGCCGCCCGGCGGATCCGGTTGCAGTCATCCAGGGTGCGCAGCAGGAAGACGTTGCCCAGGTCCTCGCCCTCGACGCCCAGGCGGCGCGGCACGCCGCCGGTGGCGATGAGGAGCCGGTCGTAGGTCATCGTCAGGCCGTCCTGGCAGGAGATGGATCGGGCCTCCAGGTCGGCCTCGATGACGTTCTCGCCGAAGAGGATCTCGATGTCGGCGTCGTCGAAGAAGCCCTGGTCGCGGAGCGTGGGCACGGGCCGGTCGGTCCCGGCGAGGTAGCGCTTGCTCAGCTCGGTGCGGTCGTAAGGCAGGACGTGCTCGCGGGTGAGCATGACCAGGCGTCCGAGGAATCCCTCGTGGCGGAGCGTCTGGGCGGCCATGAGGCCCGAGGCGCCGCCGCCGATGATGATGAACGTCCGGCCGTCCCGGCCGGGGGTCGAGGCGGCCATGACGGGCGGGCGCGAGGCGACGGTCTGGTCGGGCAGGGCGACGATCACCTCGTCGCCCTCGACGCGGACGTCGAACTCGGCCAGGCCGTCCAGGGAGGGCGGCTCGACAAGGCTGCCGTCCCGGGCGTCGAAGACCGACTGGTGCCAGGGGCAGCGGATGTGGTGGTCGTGCATCACGCCCTCGGCCAGCGGCGCGCCGTGGTGGGGGCATTCCGGGGTGAACGCCCTGTACCGGCCGTCCAGCCGGACCAGCAGGATGGTCCGGTCGCCGATCTCGACCGACTTCATCTCCCCGTCATTCAGGTCGCCGGCGTGGGCGACGACGTGTTCGGTAGACATGAGATACTCCTGTGCTGTTGTCTGTGTCTGCGGCGGCCCGGCGCGCTGCCGGCGATCATCCCCTCCAGCCGCCGGAGGTCTGCGGTTCGATGTCGGCGCTGAAGCCGACGGACTCGTCGCTCTCCAGTTCCAGCTTCATCGACAGGAACTTCAGAAGGTCCTTCAGCGCCAGGATGCCCTGCAGCTCGCCGTCCTGGACGACCATCAGGCGGCTGACCTGGTGCTGGTTCATGCGCTGGAAGGCCTGGACGGCGTCGGCGTCGGGGGCGATCGTGTTGGCGTCAGTGCACCCGCTGGCCAGTTCGCCGACGGTGCGGTGCGCCCACTGGTCGCGGGGGACCTTCCTGATCTGCTGGGTGTTCACGCAGCCGGCCAGGTGCTCCCCGTCGACGATCGGGAACATCTTGTAGTGGTAGCGGTAGACGTAGTTCTCCACCAGGTCCTCCAGGGAGACCGACGGCGCCACCGTGACCGGCTCGGTGTTCATGAACCGCCGCACCGGCTCGCCCTGCAGCGCCTGGCGGATGAGCACCTGCTGGTAGCCCGACTTGGCGGCCGAGCGGACGAACAGGCCGATCAGGATCCACCACAGCCCGCCGATGGGGTTGCCCCACAGCAGGCTCAGCACGCCCAGGCCGATGAGCACCGCGCCGAAGCCCGACCCCACGTTCGAGGCCGTCCGCGTCGCGCGCTGCAGATCGCCCTTGAAGTGCCACAAGGTGGCGCGCAGGACGCGGCCGCCGTCGAGGGGGAAGCCGGGGATCATGTTGAACACGGCCAGGATGATGTTGATGAACCCGACCCACTGCACCACGCCGACCACCGGGCCGGCCCAGCCGGCCAGGGCCCCCAGGACGCCTGCGCCGATGAGCACGACCCCCAGCACGACGCTGGCGGCCGGGCCGGCGATGGCCATCATGAACTCCGCCTTCGCGCTGGGCGGCTCGTCCCGCATCTCCGCCACGCCGCCCAGCAGGAACAGCGTGATGCCCTTCATCGGCAGCCCGTAGCGGCGGGCGACCAGCGAATGGGACAGTTCGTGGATGACGATCGACGCGAACAGCCCCAGCGCCGCGACCAGCCCCATCGCCAGGTAGGCGCCCCAGTGGAGCCCCTGGTAGGCCGACGGGAACACCACGCCTGCCAGCGACCAGACGATCAGCCCCATGATGATCAGCCAGCTCGGGTCGAGCTTGACCGTGAAACCGAATACCGTGAACAGCTTGATGGCTCTTCCGAACATCGAGTGCAGCCTTTCTTCACGTGCCCGCCTGGCGCGCCGATGCCGATGCCTTCCGGCACGCCCGGTCATGAAATTCTATGCCCTTGCGACGGGTCCGACCGTGAAGGGCGATTCCCGCCGGGCGACGTGGGGCGTTTACCGATGCGACGGTCGGGACGGCCTGGAAAAACGAAGTCCCGGCGCCTCCGATGGGGCGGCGAGGGCGGGACATCCTACGATTCCAATGGGCGCGGCGTTTCCCGGGCCGGACGCCGCGGCATGCACCGGTCGCGCAGCGAGGTGAACGATGCTGAGAAGTACCCAGGAACTGCTCAAATACCGGCTCGACGCCGCCGACGGCCGGATCGGCATGGTGAAGGACCTGTACTTCGACGATCACACCTGGACGATCCGTTACTTCGTGGCCGACACCGGCAAGTGGCTGCCCGGCCGCAAGGTGCTGATCTCCCCGGCGTCGGCGGGCGAGCCCGACTGGGACGCCGGCACGCTGCCGGTCGCTCTGACCGTCCGGCAGATCGAGGACAGCCCGCCGATCGAGTCGCATCGCCCCGTCTCGCGACGGCACGAGACGACCCTGGCCGGCTACTACGGCTGGCCGGCGTACTGGACGCCCGTGGGGGTGCCGGCCGGCGGGATGGTCTCCGCCGCCGCCGCGGCCGCGCCGCCGCCGCCGGAGCCCGAGGAGACCGAAGACGAAGATCCCCATCTTCGCAGCGTCGGCGAGGTGACCGGCTATCGCATCCACGCCACCGACGGCGAGATCGGCCACGTCGAGGAGTTCTTCGTCCGGACGGGGGCGTGGATCATCCGCTACATCGGCGTCGACACCCGCAACTGGCTGCCGGCCAGGAAGGTGCTGATCTCCCCCGCGTGGATCGACCGCATCTCCTGGTCGCGGGGCGAGGTCTTCGTCCGCGCCGGCCGCGACGACGTCAGGGACAGCCCCAGGTACGATCCCAACGAGCCGATCAGCCCCCGGTACGAGCAGCAGCTCGAAGAGCATTACGGCAGGCTCCATCGCCGGCAGGAGGCTGCGGACCGACATACTTGAGAACGTCAACCGCATCGGACGGTCCGGGCCGGCCGAGCCGCCCGGGAAACGCTGAACGAGCGAGAAAGGAGGCGGCCATGGCGCCGCTGGAAAACCCCATCCGGTCCGATCAGGAGATCAAGAAGGATATCGTCGATCATCTCGTCTGGGACGATCACGTCGACGCCGAGGATGTCACCGTGACCGTCGACGGCGGCCGCGTCGTGCTGACCGGGCAGGTGCCCTCGTCGCCCGTGCGCCGCGCCGCCGAGGCCGGCGCCCGGGCCATCCGGGGCGTGCGCGAGGTGGACAACCGGCTGACCGTCGCCCGCACGGGCGCCGGCCGGCCCCGCGACGCTGACATCGCCGACAGCGCCTGCAGCGCCCTGCGGTGGAGCAGCGACGTCGACGCCGTCAACATCGCCGTCCGCGTCGACGACGGCGTCGTGACGCTCAGCGGCAGCGTCGAGTCCTACTGGCAGCGGACGCTCGCCGAGGAACTCGTCGGCCACCTGGGCGGGGTCGTCGACGTGGTCAACGAACTGGCGGTCGTGCCGACGGAGACCGTCCGCGACAGGACCATCGCCGACGCCATCGAGCACGCCCTGGAGCGCAGCGCCGACCTCGACGCCGAAGACGTCACGGTGAAGGTCGCCGACGGCATCGTCACCCTGTCCGGCTCGGTGCCCACGTGGGCGGCCTACCGCAGCGCCGACGAGGCCGCCGCCTACACGATCGGCGTCAAGGGCATCGTCAACAACCTCGTCGTCATGCCGCGGACGCACGCGTAAGGTAGCAACGCGATGATTGGCGCAACGGCTGTCCCGGTGACGGGGCACGGGGCGGAAATCCCAAGCACGAAACTCGAAATCCGAAACAAATGCAAAACGGCAAGACGGAACGGAAAAGCACCAAACCCTGGGGCTCGGCCGTTTGGATGCTTGCCGTCTTTCCTGCTGTTTTGAATTTGTTTCGGATTTCGTGCTTCGAGTTTCGGATTTCCCGGCCGTATCCCAGATCCCCAACCGGGCAAACGACTTGGCGGGATCATGCGCATTCCCGCGTGGGCGGTCACGGCACCGTCTGGGCGACCAGCAGGCGGACCGTCCGGGCGATCCTGTCGCCCGACAGCCCCTGGTCGTCCAGCAGTTCCAGCGGTTTGCCGCTGCGGGGCTGCCTGCGGACCGCCAGGATGTGCACCGGCGCCGGGTGATCGGCCAGGGCGGCGGCGACGGCTTCGCCCAGCCCGCCGGCGGCGTAGTGGTCCTCGGCCGTGACGACCAGGCCGGTCTGGTCGGCGGCGGCGCGGAGCGCGGCTTCGTCCAGGGGCTTGATGGAGTACACGTCGATCACGCGGACGAAGATCCCTTCGTCGGCGAGCTTGTCGTAAGCCGCCAGGGCCTGGTGAACGGTGATGCCCGACGCCGCCAGCGTGGCGCTGTCGTGGTCGCTGCTGCGAAGGACCTTGCAGCCGCCGATCGGGAAGGCCTCGTCGGGGCCGTAGAGGACCGGCGTGCTCCCCCGCATCGTCCGCAGGTAGGCGATCCCCCGGTGTTCGAGCATCGCCTCCACGAGGCGCTCGGCCGACATGGCGTCGCAGGGCTGCAGGACGACGCTGTCGAGGACCGTGCGGAACAGGGCGATGTCCTCCAGGCCCATCTGCGAAGGGCCGTCAGGGCCGATGGCGACGCCGGCGTGCGAGCCGACGAACTTGAGGTCGGGGTCCGAGTGGCGGCTCATGCGGATCTGGTCGAACGCCCGCGTCATGAAGGCCGCGAAGGTGGAGACGAAGGGGGTCCTGCCCCGCAGGGCCAGCCCCAGGGCGGCGCCGGCCATGGCCTGCTCGGCGATGTACATCTCGAAGAACCGGTCGGGCCAGGCGTCGCGGAAGAACTCCGCGCGGGTGGAGTTGCACACCTCCCCATCCAGGGCGACGACCTGGGGATACCGCGGCGCCAGCCGCCGCAGGGCGTTGCCGTACCCATCCCGCGTGGCGACGCTGGAGCCGATCTCGTACGACGGGGCCGGGACCTCCTTCGGCGCCGCCCGCCCGGGCCGGCGGGGCTCCGGCTCGGCCAGTTGCCCGCGGACGCCCCGGTCGATCTCGCCCCAGGCGCCCAGGGCCTCGGCGAGCTGCCCGTCGCTGAGGGCCAGGCCGTGGAAGCCGTCGGCGTCCTCCAGGGCGGCCACGCCTTTGCCCTTGATCGTCCGGGCGATGATCATGGCCGGCCGCGCGGCGACGGCGGCGCGGTCGCAGGCGTCCAGGACCTGTCGGTAGTCGTGGCCGTCCTCCACGACGAGGGCCTCCCATCCGAACGCCTCGACCCTGCGGCGGTAGGCCTCCAGGTCGTGGCCGTACATCGTCGGCCCGCGCTGCCCGAGCCGGTTGACGTCGAGGACGCCGACCAGGTTGTTCAGCCCGTAGTGCGCCGCCAGTTGGATCGCCTCCCACTGCGACCCCTCGGCCATCTCACTGTCGCCCAGCAGGACGTAGGTCCGGTAAGGCAGGTCGTCGAGCCTCGCCGCCAGGGCCATCCCGACGCCGATGGACAATCCCTGGCCCAGGGACCCGGTGGCGGCCTCGGCGTAGGCGAAGCGCGCCGTGGGGTGGCCCTCCAGCGGACTGCCGAAGGTGCGGTAGCCCATCAGATCATCCTCGCCGATCCGCCCGGCCGCCGCCCACAGGGCGTACAACAGGGGAGAGGCGTGGCCCTTGGAGAAGATCAGGCGGTCGTTGTTGGGGTACCCGGGGTCGTCGGCGCGGAAGCGGAAGGACCCCCCGAAGAGCAGCCCGGCCATCAGCTCGACCGCCGACAGCGACGAGGTCGGATGGCCCGAGCCGGCCTTGTGCGTCATGGTGACGATCCAGTAGCGGATGAGCCGCGAGAGCCTGTGCAGATGTTCCAGCGTGGTGGACGAGTTCATGGCCGCTCCTCTGCCGGGTGCATCCCTCAGCGTCGCTACTGAAATGCTACGCTCGGCCGGGGCGGATGCCTACACGGGCGCCCCACGCTGCGCGAACGGCCCGGGGGGCAGCCAAGTCGCCCGGCGCCCTGCCGCTGCGTGCGGTCCAGGCGGCCTTGCAGGCATAAGATGGAATGAGCGACGGCCGCGGTGTGCTGCGGCGGGCGGGCCGTTGGGGAGGACGATATCGATGAAGACGGACATCGCCGTACTCGGCGGCGGGCCCGGCGGCTATTCCGCGGCGTTCCGTGCGGCGGACCTGGGCGCCGAGGTCGTGATCGTCGAGCAGCGCGGGCGGCTGGGCGGGCTGTGCCTTCACGAGGGGTGCATTCCCTCCAAGGCCCTGCTGCACGTCGGCCGCGGCATCGCCCGCGCCGACGAACTGGCCGAGTGGGGCGTCCGCTACGACCGCCCGCCGGCCATCGACGTCGATGCCCTGCGCGACCGCAAGAACCGCTGCATCGGCGCCCTGGCGGGGGGGTTGGACAACCTCGCCCGCCAGCGGAAGGTGCGCGTGATCCGGGCGCGGGCGGCGCTGGAGGGGTCGGGGACGCTTCGCCTGGACGGCGAGGGCCTCGACGACGACCGGCTCGAATCCGACGCGATCATCCTGGCCACCGGCTCGCTGCCCCTGGTGCCGCCGCCGCTGCGGATCGACAGCGAACGGCTGATGACCTCCCGCGAGGCGCTCGCCCTGCCGGAGATCCCCCAGACGCTCCTGGTCATCGGCGGGGCGTATGTCGGGCTGGAGATGGCCACCACCTACGCCCGGCTCGGCAGCCGCGTGACGGTGGTGGAGATGCTTGACCGGCTCATGAGCGGCGCCGACGCGGACCTGGTCAAGCCGCTGCGGCAGGCGATCGAGCCGCTGATGGAGCAGATCCTGCTGGGCACGAAGGTCGAGTCGGTCCGTGAGCAGAACGGCCGCCTGGAGGTGACGATGACCCGCGAGGGCCGCCGTCAGACCGGGACGTACGACCGCGTGCTGGTGGCCGTCGGGCACCGGCCGTGCCTGGATGGGATCGCCCTGGAGTCGACCGGCGTGGAGATCGGCCCCGACGGGTTCGTCAAGGTGGACGGGCAGCAGCGGACGACCGACGGGCGGATCTTCGCCGTCGGCGACATCGCCGGAGCGCCGCTGCTGGCGCACAAGGCGTTCAAGCAGGGCCTGGTGGCCGCGGAGGTCATCGTCACCGGCCGGGGCGCCTTCGACGCGCGGGCGATCCCGCAGGTGGTGTTCACCGACCCGGAGGTCGCCTGGGTGGGTGTCACCGAATCGCAGGTGCGCGACGAGGGGCTGGCGGTGGACGTCGCCCGCTATCCCTGGGCCGCCTCCGGGCGGGCGCAGACCCTCGGGCGCACCGAGGGCCTGACCAAGCTGCTGTTCCAGCGCGACACCGGCCGCCTCGTCGGGGCCGGCATCGTGGGGGCCGACTGCGGCGACCTGATCGCCGAGTGCGCCCTGGCGATCGAAGGCGGCCTGCGGGCGCGGGACCTGGCCGACACCGTCCACCAGCACCCGACCCTGAGCGAGACCGTCGCCGACGCGGCGGCCGCCTGGCTGGGCGAGGCGACCGAGATCGCCCCGCGGCATCGCGCGGCGGCGAAGGAGGGCAAGCCGTGAAACACAACCCCCCGATGAGCCTGGAGGCGATCCCCGACCAGGAACTGGTCGACTGGCTGGCGTCGCTGGACTACGTGATCCAACGCGACGGGGTCAGCCGCGCGGAACTGCTGCTGTCGTTCCTCAACGAGCGGGCCTTCCTGCGCGGCGTGGAGGTGTGCATGCTGGGCAACACCCCGCACGTGAACACCATCCCGCCGGATGAGGAGCCCGTGTTCCCCGGCGACGTCGACCTGGAGCGGCGGCTGACCAGCCTGATGCAGTGGAACGCGATGGCGATGGTCGTGCAGGCCAACCGCCAGCAGCAAGGCATCGGGGGGCACGTGTCGACGTACTCCTCGGCCGCGACGCTGTGGGAGGTGGGCTTCAACCACTTCTGGCGGGGCGGCGACAGGCAGACGCCCGGCGACCTGATCTTCTTCCAGGGCCACGGGGCGCCGGGGGTGTACGCCCGGGCGTACCTGGAGGGGCGGCTCAGCGAGACGCAACTCCACAACTTCCGCCGGGAACTGCTGGACGAGCCGGGGCTGCCCAGCTACCCCCACCCGTGGCTGATGAGCGAGTTCTGGGAGATGCCCACCGTGTCGATGGGCCTGGGGCCCATCATGGGAATCTACCAGGCCCGCTTCGCCAAGCACCTGGTGGACCGCCGCCTGATGGAACCCAACGACCGGAAGGTGTGGGTCCTGTGCGGGGACGGCGAGATGGACGAGCCCGAATCGACCGGGGCCATCCACTTCGCCGGCAACCAGCGGCTGGACAACCTGATCTTCGTGATCAACTGCAACCTCCAGCGCCTCGACGGGCCCGTCCGCGGCAACAGCAGCGTCGTGCAGGAACTCGAACGTTTCTTCCGCGGCGCCGGCTGGCGGGTGATCAAGGTCCTCTGGGGCGGGGACTGGGACCCGCTGCTGGCCTCGCCGGCCGGCGAGAAGCTCATCCGGCGGATGGGGGAGGTCTGCGACGGAGACTACCAGAAGTACGTCGTGGCGGGCCCGCAGTACATGCGCGAGCATTTCTTCGGGACCGACCCCGACCTGGAGGCCCTGGTGGCCGACCTCGCCGACGAGAAGCTCGCCTCCCTCCACCGCGGGGGGCACGACATGAAGAAGGTCTACGCCGCCTACAGGGCCGCCGTCGAGACCCGCGGCCGCCCGACCGTCATCCTGGCCCAGACCGTCAAGGGGTACGGACAGGGCGAGGCGGGCGAGGGCCGCAACATCAGCCACAAGCAGAAGGACCTCAACGAAGAGCAGTTGCTCGCCTTCCGCACCCGCCTGGGCCTGCCCCTGGGCGACCGGGAGGTGGCCGAGGCGCCCTTCTACAAGCCCGCCGACGACAGCCCCGAGATCCGCTACCTCCACCAGCGCCGCCAGGCGCTGGGCGGCTATCTGCCGCACCGCATCGAACGCGCCGGCCCATTGAAGGTGCCCGACCTGGACGATTACGCCAATCTCCTGGAGCGCAGCGACCGGCCCATCTCCACGACGATGGCCTTCGTCCGCCTGCTGAGCGGCCTGCTGCGGGATGAATCGATCGGCCGGTACGTCGTGCCCATCGTGCCCGACGAGGCCCGCACGTTCGGCATGGAGTCGCTGTTCCGCCAGTGCGGGATCTACTCCCACACGGGCCAGACCTACGAGCCGGTCGACAGCGACAAGATGCTCTACTACCGCGAGGCGACCGACGGGCAGATCCTCGAAGAGGGCATCACCGAGGCCGGCTGCGCGTCGTCGTTCATCGCCGCCGGCACATCCTACGCCGTGCACGGGATACCGACGATCCCGATCTTCATGTTCTACTCGATGTTCGGCTTCCAGCGCGTCGGCGACCTGATCTGGGCCGCCGGCGACAGCCGCGCCAGGGGCTTCCTCATTGGCGGCACCGCCGGGCGGACGACGCTCGGCGGCGAGGGCCTCCAGCACCAGGACGGCCACAGCCTGCTGACGGCCTCGGCGTACCCGACCGTCCAGCCCTACGACCCGGCCACCGCCTACGAGACGGTCGTCCTGACGCTGGACGGCCTGCGGCGGATGGCCGCCGAGGGCGAGCCGGTCATCTACTACATGACGATCTACAACGAGAACCACCTCATGCCCCCCCTGCCCGAAGGCGCCGCCGAGGGGATCACGCGGGGGCTGTACCGCTTCTCGACCCGCCAGGCCGGCGACGGCGACCGGTGGGTCGAACTGATGGCCAGCGGGTCGATCCTGTTCGAGGCCTTCCGCGCGCAGGAGATCCTCGAGCAGCGGTACGGCGTGTCCAGCCGTCTGTGGAGCGCGACGAGCTGGACGCTGCTGGCCCGCGACGCCATGCAGGCCGAGCGCTGGTCGCGCCTGCACGGCGACGCCGAGCCCCGCCGGCCGTACCTGCACGCCGCGATGGGCGAGCCGAAGGGGCCCGTCCTGGCGGTGTCGGACTGGGTGCGGGCGGTGCCGGGGCAGATCCGGCCCTGGCTGCCGTCCGACACGCTGGTGCTCGGCACCGACGGGTTCGGCCGCAGCGACGTCCGCGTGGACCTGCGGCGGTTCTTCGAGATCAGCGCCGAGCATATCGTCGCCGGCGCCCTGTACCAGTTGGCCCGGCGGGGCCGATTCGACCGCGACAAGCTCACCGAGGCGATGGCCGACCTGAAGATCGAGACGGACGGCCCTGCGCCGTGGACGGTCTGAGAGGACGACGATGGAAGAGAAAGTCAACGTGCCGGACATGGGCGAAGGCGTCGAGACGGCCACGGTCGTCGGCATCCTGGTCGCCGTCGGCGACAGCGTCCAGGCCGACCAGGGCCTCATCGAGATGGAGACCGAGAAGGCCGTCGCCGAGATGCCCAGCCCCCGGGCGGGAACCGTCAAGGCCATCCACGTCGAAGAAGGCCAGGAAATCGAGATCGGCACGCTGGTGGTGACGCTGGAGACCGCCGGGGAGGGGGCGAAGGCCGAGAAGAAGCCCGCGCCGGCGAAGAAGAAGGAAGAAAAGCCGCCGGCCGCGGAGGAAGAGGCAGAGCCCCGGCCGGAGGCCCAGGAGCAGGCCCCGCCGCCCGGGAAGCCCCGCCGACAGGCCCCGCCCGCCGAGGAGGCGCCGCCGCGGTTCGACACGGGCCGGTCGATCCTCGAAGGCGTTCCGGCCGCCCCGTACGTCAGGCGGCTGGCGCGGGAGGTGGGGGTGGACCTGCGCCGGGTGTCCGGCAGCGGCGAGGGCGGGTGGATCACCGAGCAGGACGTCAAGGCCGCCGCCCGCCGCGGCGCCGCCGCCGCGCCCGGGGAAGCCGGCGACCGCGACGCGTACGGCCCGGTGCGTCGGGAGCGGATGGCGCGGATCCGCCGCGCGATCGCCGAGAAGATGCACGAGTCGCACACGCAGGTCGCCCGCGTGACGAACATCGACGACGCCGACGTGACCGACCTGGAGGCCCTCCGCGCCGAGCACAGGAGCGACCTGGAGGGCATCCGCCTGACGATGCTGCCCTTCGTCGTCCGCGCCGTCGCGGCGGCGCTGAAGGCCCACCCGCTGGTCAACGCCTCGCTGGACATGGAGGCCGGGCAGATCGTCTACAAGGACTACGTGAACATCGGCATCGCCGTCGACAGCGACCGCGGGCTGATCGTGCCGGTCCTCCGCGGCGCCGACCGGCTGAGCATCGCCGAGATCGCCCGGGCCGTCGACTGGCTGGCCGGAGAGGTCCGATCCGCCGATTTCGACCTGTCGCTGCTGCGCGGGGGAACGTTCACGATCACCAACCTCGGCAGCATCGGCGGCCAGTACGCCACGCCGGTGGTGAACACCCCCGAGTCGGCCATCCTGCTGATCGGGCGGGGAGGGCCCCGGCCGGTCGTCCGCGACGGGCAGATCGTCGTCCGGACCCTCCTGCCGCTGAGCCTGTCCTACGACCACCGGCTCATCGACGGCGCCGAGGCCGCCCGCTTCCTCAACGACGTCGTCGCGTCGCTGGAAGACCCCGGACGCCTGCTGCTGCGGTGAGGGCGCCCGCGCCGTCCGGCTGCCGGCGCTTCGCCGGCCAGGCGGCGCTCACCCCAGCAGCTCGCCGAAATCCGCCACGTATACGCGGCGGGTGTTGCCGGCCACGCCGTTGAACACCACCCACCGCCACGACCGGTCCCACGCCGGGTGGGCGTCGACCCGCAGGGCCGGGTGGCCCTTGGGCTCCACCAGCGAGCAGATCCGCACGACGTTGGCCACCTCGCCCGTCCGCCGGTCGAACCACCGCAGCGGGATCGTGCCGTCGCCGTACGCCGCACGTTCGGCGGCGTAGGTGTCCGTCAGGATGTGCCGCCCGTCGGGGTGGACCGTCGGATGGCCCGAGCCGGGTACGTCCCAGTGGTAGGGCCGCAGCCCCCAGCCGTCGTAGCGCACCGTGGTGAATCGCATCGTGTCGGCGAAGGCGGCGAGGTTCATGGACAGGTGGTCGCCGTCGGGGCAGAAGTTGATGTGATGGCCGCCCTTGCACCAGGCCACGGCCGGCACCGCGTTGTGCGGCTCGCTGCCGTCGGGGCGGATCGTGAAGACGTCGAACCGCAGCACGCCGTCGTGGAGCACGTTGAACCGCTGGGGATGGCGCTTGAGGAAGCGGCGGACGGTGAAGATCAGCCGGTCGCCCTGCGGGTTCCACTTGCTGTGGAAGCCGTAGATCTCCCAGTCGTCCAGGTCGGCGCCGTCCAGTTCGGGAATCAGCGTCACCGCCTCGGCGAGGCTGAAGACCAGCTTCCGCCGGCCGGTGTCGACGTCGGTGATGAACAGGCCGTCGTCGTCCGGCGCGCCGATGTTGCGGGGCGTGTGTTCATCGGGCAGCACCAGGCCGTACCCGATCTGCGTGCGCCGCATCCGCTCCATGGAACTGCTGCTGCAGTGCCGCCCGTCCGGCGAGGCCTGGTAGATCCCGCCGGGCGTCCTGCGGCAGGCGCCGGTCAGCGGGTCGAGCCGGACCAGGAGCGGCGTCCACGTGCCGGTGTCGACGTCGTTGAACAGCAGCGTGTGGTCGTCGGCCCCCCAGTTGATGTTCGCCCCCATCTGGGGCTCCCAGCCGGCCGTCTCGGCCACCACCCGCTCCCCGCCCTCGGCCAGGTCGACCAGCACGACCTCGGCCGTCTCGCCCGCCTGGGCGATCCGATCCTCGAACGGCAGCCGCAACACCGCCAGGTACCGCCCCGACGGGCTGAACGCAGGGGTGTCGAAGAACCGGTGCAGGCACCGCCCCTCGTGGGGCGTCACGCACCACACCGGCACCTTCGGATCGTACTGCTCATACCGCGGAAACGCCTCGCTGATCGTGATGGCCATGGTCGCTCCTCGGCCGACTTCTATACCATCGTCACCGCCCCAAGTCTCCGACAATCCGGCCGCCATCGACGCCGAGCCGTCCGGACGGCCATGGCCGAAAAACCGGAATTCCGATCCTGGCTCCACCAAAACCTCAACAACTGACCCCCACTTGAGGTCTTCTTTCCAGACACTGTTTCAGAAACGGTTTGGGCTTTTACAGTACTTTACGACGCTCCTGGTTACTTCCATAACCACCCCAGAAGAAGCTTTTCAATAGTCCCCGATGCGCCGGCTGACACGTTGTGGCCATGTAAACAGGGACTTACACGAATATCGTCCATGGGCTGGAAGTCCGGAACCTGTTGCGCCGAAACGGGTTGCAGGAGGCCATCCGGCTGGAACCGGATGCCGGAGGGTCGGGGGCGGCTATGAATAGGGGATGGGGCCAATTGCATGACACGGGCCCGCGCGAGGGGTATGCCGCAC
>JAAYZK010000379.1 GCA_012514895.1 Planctomycetota bacterium
CCGTGTAAAGCGGTTATTACATGTATTTACCCCTTCGGATGCAAAACGACAAAAATGTCACACAACCGGTGACAGAATAGGGGGGATGCCACTGGTGTAGCATCTATGTCGGGACAGATTAAAGAATGTGAAAGCAGTCTAAAGGATGATGGGGGCTGTAGTTAGGAGAATTTAAGCCCTCAAGACGCGATTTTGCCGGCAGCCCAAAAGTCTCCGAAAAAGTAGCATCTCTACGGTCCGCAAAATGGATTCTGCCGCGCTGCGCCGGGAAAGTGTTTTTTTTTTCGCGCGCGGGGGCGGTCTCACGTCTCCGGCCCCGCCGGGGTGGGCCTTGGGGTTGTGCGGGGCCCGGCCGGCGTCGAGCCAGACCCGGGGCTTCGAGAAGCAAGGCTCTTTGCTGACCGATGCGGAAGGAAGCGCAAGTCCGCCCGGCGGAGTATCGTCCGGGCTTGGGCCAGGATGCCCCCTCAGGGCGGCCTGTCCCCTCTCCCCCGGTCCAGGCCTTGGCTGGCGAAGGCTCAATACCGTTTGGACCCCCGCCGCTGGGCGCGGGAGGGTTTGTCGGCGGGGCGTTGGCGGTCGTCCCCGAGCAGGCGGCGGCGGCGGAGGATGTGGTGGTAGTGCTGGGCGAAGCGGTGGGCTTCGTCGCGGACGTACTGCAGCAGGTGCAGGGCCGGATCGTTGCGGCGGAGGCGGAGGGGTTCGTCGCGGCCGTGCACGAAGAGGAGCTCCTCCTTCTTGGCCAGGCTGACCAGCATGGGCGGGCGGAACTCCAGGTCGTCGAAGGCGGCGTAGGCGGCGGCGAGCTGGCCCTTGCCGCCGTCGATGAGGATGAGGTCGGGGAAGAGGCTCTCGTCCATGCCGGCGTAGCGGTAGCGCCGCCAGACGACCTCGCGGAGGGAGGCGTAGTCGTCGTTGCGTGTGTGGCTGACGATCTTGAACCGCCGGTAGCCGCTCTTGAAGGGTTTGCCGTCGATGAAGGTGACGATGCTGCCGACGGTTTCGCTGCCGGACAGGTGGGCGATGTCGGCGCCCTCGATGGTTCGCGGAGGCTGGTCCATTCCCAGGGCCTCGGCGAGGGCGGCGGCGGCCTGGCGGGGTTCGACGACGACCGGCGCCTCGAAGACCTCCGGCTGGAGGGGCTCGTCGGCCAGGCCGCGGCGGGCGAGACTTTCCAGGGCCTTCAGCTCGTCGCGCAGCTCGGCGGCGCGTTCGAAGTCCAGGGCCTTGGCGGCGGCGTCCATCTCGGCGGCGAGCTGCTTGACCACGTCGGTGCGTTTGGACTGCAGGAAGCGGATGAGCCGCTGGATGTTGGCGCGGTAGTCCTCCTGGGAGATCCGCGCCCCGCAGGGGGCGGTGCACTGCTTGATGTTGTACAGGATGCACGGGCGGAAGTGCCGGCGGCCCTCGTCGGCCGGGTCGATCTCCAGCGTGCACGTGCGGAACTTGAACGCCCGCTGCATGAGCGGCAGGGCGGCCCGCAGCTCGCGGGGGCTGACGAACGGGCCGAAGAGCTTGACGCCCTTGCGCTGCGGCTGGCGGGTGATGTACACGCCCGGGAAGGGCTCGCCCGTCGTGATCATCAGGTACGGGAAGCTCTTGTCGTCCTTCTGGCGGATGTTGAACTGCGGGCGGATGTCCTTGATCAGCCGCGCTTCGTGGAGCAGGGCGTCGACCTCGCTGTCGCAGACCAGCACCTCGACGTCCACGACGAGCTGGGCGATCATCCGCTCGATTTCCGGCCCGCGGCTTTCGGCGAGGTTCGCCGCCGGCTGGAAGTAGCTGGAGACGCGGGGGCGGAGGCTCTTGGCCTTGCCCACGTAGAGCACGCGGCCTTCGGCATCCTTGAACAGGTACACGCCGGGGTCGGCCGGCAGTTCGCCGAGGCGTTCCCGCAGCGACGCCAGCACGGCGGCGCGGGATCGGGGCTGGTGGGAGTCGCTGTCACACATGTCGCCCCTATTGTACGGACACTGCCCCGCCAGGGGTACGTATCTGCGCCGCGGCGGGCGGTGAAAAATCGTTGCTTCCGCGGCGTCATGGAGATGAAACTACCGGCCATGGACATGGAACGCCTGCTGCGGACGATGATCGCCGTCGACGCCACCGACCTGCACGTGCAGGTGGGCGACCCGCCGGCGATGCGCGTGGCCGGGTCGCTGCGGCCCGTCGACGCCCCGGCCATGGACGACGCCCAGATGGAGGCCTTCGTCGACGCCGTCCTGAGCCCGACGGACCGGCGGGACCTCCTGCGCCGCGGAAGCTGCGACCTGGCCTTCACGTACGGCCCGTCGCGGTTCCGGGTGAACATCTTCCGCCAGCAGGGCCGCCTGGCCGCCGCCGTCCGCCGGCTGAACCTGACGATCCCCACGGTCGAGCAGCTCAACCTGCCGATCCAGTTGGAGGCGATCGCCTCGGCCAACCGCGGGCTGGTCCTGGTGAGCGGGACGACCTCCAGCGGCAAGAGCACCACGCTGGCGTCGATGATCGGGCACATCAACCGCACGCGGCAGGTGCGGATCATCACCGTCGAGGACCCCATCGAGTACATCCACGCGTCGCAGTGCGGGCTGGTCGCCCAGGTCGAGATCGGCCCGGACACCCCCACCTACACCCAGGCGATCCGCCAGGTGCTCCGCCAGGACCCCGACGTGATCCTCATCGGCGAGCTGCGCGACCCCGAGGGCGTGCAGGTCGCCCTGCGGGCCGCCGACACCGGCCACCTGGTCTTCGCCGCCGTCCACGCCGGCACCGCCGTCCAGACCATCGAGCGGATCATCGCCCTGTTCGACGCCGCCGAACGCCACCTGCTGCTGACCCAACTGTCGATGAACCTCCGCGCCGTCATCTGCCAGCGGCTCGCCCCCGCCCGCCCGTCCGTCGGCGTCGGGCTCGTCCCGGCCGTCGAGATCCTCCGCGGCACGCCCGTCGTCCGCAAGTGCATCCTCGACGGCCGCTACGACGGCATCGTCCAGGCCATGGCCAACCGCGACGACGGGATGCAGACCTTCGACCAGCACCTGGCCGAGCTCTACCACGCCAAACGCATCAGCGGCCTGGAAGCCCTCCGCACCGCCACCAACCCCGAAGCCCTCACCATGATGCTGCGGGGCATCAAGACGCGCGACAGCCGCCGCGGGCTGGTACAATAGGCGCCCGGCGGGTGGGAACGACACCAGGGAGATCGGGTGATGCTGGAGCCAATCGCCGCCGATGTTGAGTTGCCTGCTGCCCTTCGGCAGGGGATCGAGGCCGAACTGGAGGCCGGTGAACGGCTGTGCTGGGTCGTCCAGCCCCTGGCGGGGCCGTTGGCCCGTGCGAGGGTGCCGGCAGCGCTGCTCGTCCTGGTCTCCATCGCCAGCATGTTCGTCAGCATCTGGCTCCCCCGCGCCCGCGGCCTGATGGAGGGGCGGCCCATGCCCGCGGGGGTGTTCGTGATTGCCGGCGTATTCGTCGCCATCGGCCTGCCGTTCCTGGTCAGCCCCGTCTGGGCGTACCGCAAGGCCCTCCGCACGGCCTACGTCATCACGGATCGGCGTGCGATGCGGGTCGTCGACTGGCCGCCCGGCAAGGTGCGCATCCAGTCGTGCCGCTTCGAGGACATCGACAGGGTGCTCTGCGTCGAGAACGCCGACGGATCCGGCAACCTGGGCGCCGCCCGGTTGACGGGTCGTACCGTCGGGACCGGCAGATTCGAGCGCCCCGTGCTCAGCGTGAAGCTCCACTGCCCCTGCATGCCGCGCGTCCGGGAGGCGGAGGCCATCCTCCGTGCACACGTCGACCCGCCGGCCGCCGACGAGCGGGACGGCCAGAAGGCATCCTAGCCCGAGGAGGCAGCCATGGTCGACCACAACGCAGTCACCGCTTGAGCCGCCATGGTGGCACTGCTGTCCTCAGGCCGCGGTTACGTGCGAGCGCCCGGAAGGCTCCCCGACCGTCTCCCGCAGCGGCCGCCCGACGGTCGGGGAGCCCGGGCAGCCGGTCACCCTTCGCCGAGGCCGAAGTGGATCTTCAGGATGGCGAAGTCGTCGAGGTCCACGTCGCCGTCGCCGTCGAAGTCGCCCTGCAGCCACCCCGAGCCGGTGCCGAAGTAGTGCTTGAGCAGCGCGAAGTCGTCGAGGTCGACCACCCCGTCCAGGTTGGCGTCGCCGGGGATGAGCACCTCCAGGGCGTCGACGTTGTCGGTGAACTCGTTGCCCCCGTCGACGAACAGGCCGAGCGACTGGCCCTGGGCGTAGAGCCAGAACGACCCCGAGAAATCGGTGAAGAAGACATCGGCCGCGCTGAGGCCGTACCGGGCCACGCTCGGCGAGCCGTGCGACAGGCTGAACAGGGCGTAGTCCATCCCCGGTACGGCACGGTTCGGCTCGTCGGGCGAATGGTCCCAGACGACCAGGGCGTCGATGTTGTCCTCGAATTCCCAGGGCTCATCCAGCAGCCCCATGGACGCGGCCGGTGCGTACATCATGGCGTTCCACGGCATGGCGCCGGGCGCGATGGCGTAGATGTCGCAGGGGCCGAAGCCGCTGGTGGACCGCTCATCGGGGGCCACGGAGAAATACAGCCACCGGCGGGTGATGACGTCGTCGGACGTGTCGTTGAACGTCTGCCAGGTGACGGCGTCGACGTTGTCGTGGGTGCCGGACTTGATCGGCGGGCACATCACGGCCGGGCCCACCGGAACGCCCACGCCGTGCCCGGCCGTCAGATGCAGCCGCGACTCGTCGAACATCAGGAAGTTGGTTCCCCACGGCCCCACGCTGGGCAGGGGTCCGGCGTAGCCCATGCCGGGGCTCGGCATGCCGACGAAATGCCGGGGGTGCGGGTACGCCGCCTGGGTGCGGAACACATCCCCCGGCTGCTGGTTCAGCCCCGCCTGCCACTGCACGTCGGAGAGCGGCAGGCCCACGCTGATCCGATCGACGCTGAAGCCCAGGTGGAGCTTCGGGGAGGGCCGCCCCTTGTGAACGGTGTTGTCCGACACGGCGTCCACGTAGCCGAACCGCCCGTTCCACAGCGGCGACATGCCTACGTCGACCGCCGGAACAGGCCCGCCGGTCAGGCGGGGTTCGAGGATGTCGGCATCCATCGCCGGCACGGCCGGCAGCGTCGGCGACGGCGCCAGCGGCCCGCCGAAGGTGCCCAGGCCATAGGGGTCCTCCGCACCGAACCCGGGGATCCACCCCACCGGCGAGGTCAGCGGATGGGCGGGGTTGTCGTCCAGCGAGAACGACGGCCCCAGGCGGGCATACGCGGGGGCGGGCAACAACCCCAGCGTCACGATGCACAGCAGGAATCCACGTCGTCTGTTCACGGTCGGCCTCCTTTCATGCAGGGCAATTCCAGGGGCACGTACCTGGCTCGACGGATCAGAGATGCACGCGGCAATGCCCGCCCGCTTTCGGGGCGGCGTCATCGGCCGGAACTGAGAGGGACACGATACGGCATTCTAGCGCCCTTCGTACCTGACGTCAAGAGGGACGGTTGCGGACAGGGGGCGGGTGAGCGAGGCGAAAACCTGGCACCCGCGGCCGGTCAGGCCGCCTGGCCCTCGAAGGCCGACGGCACACCTCCAGGCTTCAGGAGCAGGCACCTGTTTACACGCCGCGGCCCGGCGTGTACAAGAGGTCCACCTGAGCACAAGGGAGGTCCGGCGATGTTCGAACAGCACGCTTCCGACGTCGAGCTGCCTGACGACCTGCGGCGGGCGGTCGAGGATGAACTGGATCGCGACGAACGGCTCTACTGGACGGCCCAGCCGATCCCCGGACGGCTGGCGATGAAGACGCTGCCCATCATGCTATTCGCCATCCCGTGGACGGGCTTTGCCGTCTTCTGGATGGCCGCCGCGTCGGGATTCGGCCAGGAAGGTCTCGACGGGCCGGGGATGTGCTTCACGCTGTTCGGCCTGCCGTTCGTGCTGATCGGACTGGGGATGTTCAGTGCGCCCTACTGGGTCTACCGCAAGGCCGGCCGCTCGGCTTACGCCATCACGGACCGGCGGGCGATCCTGCTGGACGCCGGGTGGTTCGGCGGCCTGAACGTCCGGTCCTTCGGCCCCGA
>JAAYZK010000380.1 GCA_012514895.1 Planctomycetota bacterium
CCGTCGGGACCGACCTGCTGGAACTGGAAGCTGCCGGTCATCCGGTAGCGGGTGTGCTCCTTGAAGTCGTTGACCGACGCGATCTTCGCGATCCGCCGCCAGGCGTCCTCGACGTAGTTGTACCCTTCCAGCAGCATCTTGTTGGCGATGTTCGACAGAATCCCCGGCAGACTGGTGGTGCTGAAGGCGGCCTGCAGCCAGCCGGTCGCATCCCGGCGGAAACGCGGCAGGTGCTGGCCGGAGGCGAGCTCGCAGAACTCCTGGATGCCCACGCCGCGCAGCTTGTCGGCAGCCTCGAGGACCGGCTCGGCGTAGATGGCCTCAATCTTCGAGTTGGGCAGCCCCGACGCCATCATCGCGACGGCCTCGAAGACCTGCGGGCTGGTGTTCCGCGGCGTGGTGCGGACAGCTGGCGACGCCGGGCGAGAGGCACGCAGGATGTGCAGTTCGACCTTCGTCTCATCCCATCCTTCCTCGATGGCCTGGGCCTCGATGTCAGGATGCTTGCCGCCGCACAGCTTGCGGATGGCCTCGACGCGGCGGGTCTCGGCGGCCATGCGCTGGCGCATCTGCGTCAAGATGTTCTCGTCGGCCCCGGCGTTGACGGTTGCCGGCGTTGCGGGGGCAGCAGGTGCGGCCTTCGGTTGCGGCGCGGCGACGTCCGTCGCCGTCGCTTCCTTGGCGGTGTCGGCGTTCGTGTCGGTGGTGTCGGTGTTGCCATCGGTCTGCCCCGCATCCTGCTGGGCGTCCTGATTCGTGGCGTCGGTTTTCGTCATGGACGACTGCTCCTTTTCCTGGGCGGCGATGCGGGCTGACGTGGACGTATCCGCGCCGCTGTCTACAAACGAGATCTCTTTGAGGACGGCCTTGCGGACCACGTGAAGCGGGCCGTCGAAGGTCCGGCCGTTGACGGTGACCTGGTGGCCGTTGGGGATGAACTCGGCATCCACGACGGCCGCGCCGATGCTGGCCTGCCAGGGGAACCCATTGGCGGCGCTCTTGGCCACATCACGGGCCCAGGACGTGTCGCGGCTGATCAGCCCCTCGGCGACGACCTGGCCGTTCTCGACGGCTACGCGCTGGGTGTGGCCCACGCCCTGACGGGGATTGTGGTCCAGGCGGATGGGGATGTCCTGGCGGTCGAGCGCCAGGCCCTCCAGGTCGACCACGACCGGGTGCGGAAAACCGCTGATCCGCATGACGCCGCCGGTGTAGGCGACCATGCGGAAGCTGGGCATGGGCTTGTCGCTGCTGGTGGCCGCCTCGACGGTCAGGGGGCATCGGAACGTCAGGTACTCAGGCTGCTTTGCGGTGTTCGACATCCGTGTCGATCTCCTCGTCTTCGTCTTCCGTGGGTTCGGCCGGTTCCTGCGGAGCCGTCAGGCCCAGCTCTTCCATGAGCTTCTTCTCTTTGGCCCGCTGGCGGAGTTCGGTCTCCCAGTCCTTGCCCTGGCGGGCGTATTCGGCGGCGAGCGTCGTAGTGTTGCTGGCCAGGCGGGTCGCCTGGGCGTTGGCTTCCTTGGCGGGATCGACGTGCTC
>JAAYZK010000381.1 GCA_012514895.1 Planctomycetota bacterium
CCGGACTGCAAACACAAGCGCCAGGCTTCCACACAAGAGCAGCATGATCCATGAGGCCGCGGTAAAGCCCTCACCGACAGAACCCCTCGGCCTATCGCTGATGAAGAAATTCCGGATGTAGAACCCTGTCAGAGCTATGAACACCAACGATGCGATACCATTTGCGATCCGTCTCGCAGGCGATCCGCTGTGCTTCTCTGGCACCGACCGAGCATCCTGTGACGGACTTACTGACGCCCTGTCTTCTTCCATGCCTTCTCCTTTTCAACCCATGATCGCCTGGAAACGATGTCGCAGTGATGCGACACGTGATCGCGTTCGCGTGGCACAGTCCTCGATTTCCCACGTGTGCCGCGACATGTGCCCGGCAATCATACGCCAAGCCATCGACACATGCCAGCCCCACAACGCACGCCGCCCGGCAATTCTGGGTGCATTCGACCCGCCACACCCTTACATTGCCCTCCCATGCAGAACCCCCTGGTCAACCTGCTGAATCGAATGCTGAACGAGCCGCCCGAGCCTGAGCCGATCCGCTACGCCATCTACACGCGCCAGTCGGTCGAGAAGATCATGGACTTTTCCTCGTGCGAGTCGCAGTTCGGCACCTGCCGCGACTTCGCCACGGCATCCGGCGAACGCACCCTTCAGTGGTGCGGCGAGCGGTTCGACGACGAGGGCGAGTCGGGGTCCACGCTCGATCGGCCCGCCATGGCGAGGCTCCGTGAGGCCGTGCGAGCGGGCGAAATTCACCGCATCTACGCCGTCGCGCTCGGGCGGCTTCTCGAGGTCCACACGCCGCGGCGTGTCGGTTCCGATGCCGAGGATATCTGCGTGACGGACGGCCTCGGGAAGCTCAAGGTGATCCTTCACCATGAGAAGATCGATCGAGGCGAGTCTTACAAGATCCGGCAGGAATGGCCTGGATCCGACGAAGGGCGCGTCGTCAAGGGGGATTGAGGCCTCACGTCACCTGGCAGAGCCCCTACGCCGTCCCACCGCTCACGCCCGGAACCTTCGGCACCCCGCCTTGACAGATTAAGGAGGGGTGCCTGCGATCTCAGATCTTATGACGCCAGTCCGTCGAGAGGCTCATGGACTTCTCCTCCTGGGAGACCCAGTTCCACATCTGCCGTGACCCCGGCCGGGCGTTCGGGCGAGCCTATGCGAAAGGGAAGGCTTCCTTCCCGCGCACGGGGTGCTTACAGTGGTGCCCACCATGGCTCAGGCGTAAAGTCACCGCAGAGGAGGTAGACCTTATGATCGAAGCGTGCATCAACAGCCTGCAGTTGCGGCTGGGGGACATTCGCCGGCTGGTTGGCGACCTTTCGGACCAGCAGATGACGGCCCAGCCCGCGACGGTTCGCATGAACCCGCCGGCCTGGCAGGTGGGGCATGTGGCCGGCAGTCTTCAGGCCATCGGCGGAGAGATGGGGCTTGCGCCCTGGCTGCCGGAGACGTGGGCCGCACGATTCGGTCAAGGCAGCCCGTTGTTGAGCGGTCCGGCCGGATGCCCGACGAAGGAGGAGTTGCTGGCGGCGTTGGCCGACGGGGAGCGGCGCATTGTGGAGCGATTGCGGGCCATGACTGCCGACGACCTGGCCGGACCGTTGCCTGATGAGCGGTTTCGGGATGTGTTCCCCACGCTGGGCCATGCCGTGCTGCACATCCTCGCCGGCCATACGGCCGTCCACACCGGGCAATTGGGCGCGTGGCGGCGAGCGATGGGGATGGGCGCGGGGGCGTCACCTTCTGCAGCCGAGTCGTTGTGAGACGGCTGCGGGGTTTCCATCTTCCGTCCTTTACCTGCGCTTCCAATCTCCGCGTTCCAGCAGGAAGTGACTCTTGGGCATGGGCTGCTGATGGTTCGAATTGTACTCCGTCGACTCTCCGACCAGCCTGAACCCATGGGCGAGAAGCGACAGGCGGGAGTTGACGTTGGCTGTCCAGCACTCCGACTCGATGGCATCGGCACCGAGGGCGTTGAACACGTAGTCGAAGATCAGTCGGCGCGCCTCCCGGTTGTGTCCTTTCCGCCAACACGCTCTGGCGATGCGATTGCCCTCCCCGGCGATCAGCCTGCCATCGCGGTTCTCGATGCAGACGAAGAAGCGCCCGACCATGCGGTGCGTCTGTCGATCCTCGATCGCCCACATCGTGACATCCTGCATCTGGGCGAATCGAACCAGTTCCTCTCTGGCCGCGTCCACGGAATCAAACGGAGCATTGCCCGTCCAGACATGCATCTCCGGGTCAAGGTTCCATTCGTAGTAGTCCTGCGCGTCCCGGTCGGGATCCAGAGGCCGGAGCAGAACCATCGTGCCCTCCAGAATCGGAACCGGACGCGGCATGCGTTGTCGTGACATGGAACTATGCGCTCCGCCCGTCAGTATCACCCGGACCGGGCCCTGTAAGTCCCCGCCCAGAAGGTGGACCTCGTCATACGCCGCGCCATCGGTACGGGCCACCTTTGAAAGCGCCCATTCGCTTTCTTTCGGGCGAGTTTACTCGACGCGACGGGAGACCGCCTTTTTTACTCATGCCATCTCAAATCGGGCGAGTTCGTATGGCGTTCGGACGCGACGACTGTGTGGGCCTGGAGCATCTCGACGACGGACGACGAGACGGTGAGCCTGGACGGAGCGCCTGCCGGGGTCTATTACGTGCTGGTCTATCCGTGCGGCAACGTGTTCAACCCGAACTACACGCTGACGATTGATCCGGGGGCTGCGGTCCGGCCCGGAGACGTCGATGACGACGGCGACGTCGACCTCGACGACTTCGTCATCCTCAAGATCACCTTCGGCAGAGCGTCCCAGATCGGGCGGGACGCGACCAACGGGACGGCGGGCGAGGCGGCAACGGTCGGGTCGGACATCACAGTCTCCTTCGGCACAACGCCGCCGGACGGGCCGCAGGACGGCACGCCGGACAGGCTCGTCAGGACGATCACAAAAGCGGCACGGCTCAGCTTCACAGGCGCACCCCTTCAAGGTCGAAGTCGATCATATCCTGCGGCCTGCGCGCAGCCAAGCACGTAGGCGCGTCTGCAGCACCGTGCCGCCCTTCGCCCGTGGGGCCGGCTCGGCCTTGGCGGGATCGTGTTCCGTACAGCCCGCTGCGTATCGTTCCCGTGTTCTCGGCCAGGCGCATACGACCCGAATAACCCGGATCATCCGAGTCCGGCCCGCTCGAACGGCTACACGATCCGCACCAGGTCCGTCGGCCCGACGAAGACGGCCGCGGGCCAGCGCCAGCAGGCGGCCTTGGACTGGGTGTCCGTGTGGATGACCAGGAGGATCTCCTTCTCGCCGGCGCCGTCGCAGGCGGTGATGGCACTGCGGCCGTCGGCGAAGTCGCCGTTGAGCAGGCGCACGGTGCCGATCCTTCCTGCGGCGATCGTCGAGTCCTCGAAGAACCGCCCGGCGGCGCCGCGGAGGCCGCGGACGACGAAGGAGCGGACCGTCGCCTCGGGGGCCGCGTAGTCGCCGTGCGCCGGCCGGCGGTCGCCGCCGGCGTCGAGGGCGGAAACGAAGTCGGCGTTGAGGCCGGCGAGGAAGTCGCTGCCGCGGGCGGCGCCGACGGACACCTGGTCGAGGCCGCCGGATGCAGCCACGCGGCTGTCGCAGGCGGTTCCGACGACGCTCACCAGGCGGGCGGCCCCGTCAAGGACGGTGATCGCGGCGCCGGTCAGGTCGCCGGCGACCGCCAGTTGTTCGAGGGCGTAGCGTTTCTGCGGGTCGCCCTGCAGCGTGACGGTCGCGCCGAAGTCGCCGCTCAGGCCCCGCTGCCGGTTGCCCGTCGCCTGGATCACGCGGGCCCACCGTCCCGTGAGGGCACCGTCCGTCCAGCGGCCGAAGAGGATCCTGTCGGCCCCGGCCGCGAGGTCGATCGTGCGGCCTTCGCCGATGGCGCCGGCGACCTGGATCAGCGTGGCGGATCGGCCGCGCGTGTCCTGGCTCGTCAGCATCACGTCGGCGGCCAGGTCGCCGTCCAGGCCCGCGACGCTCGGGTTGGCCTGGACGATCAGGCGCCCGAGCCACCGCGCCCGCAGCGAGCCGCCATTCCACTGCTTCGCGGAGACCATGTTGACCCCGCCCGCCGCGTCGATCGTCAGACCGGTCGCGGCCCCGGCGATCTGCAGGGCGGCGAGGGAACGGCCCCCGGCGTCCTGGCCGGTCAGCGTGACGGCGGCGCCGAAGTCCCCGCGGAGGTCGAGCCGCCGGTCGCCGGTGGTCTGGACGTTCGCCGCACAGGGGGCCGTCAGCGATCCGCCGGGCCACGCGGCGGCCTTGAGCAGGGCGATCGGCGAGGCCGCCTGGACGGCGTTGTCGCCCTGGAGGTTCCGGGCCGTGATCGTGATCCCGCGGCCCGCGGCCTGGCCGTCCATGCGGATGGCGGCGCCGGCGGCGAGGTCGCGCAGGCGGATCGTGTTGAAGCAGCCCTGCCCCCCCATCGCGACCCCCTGGCCGACGAGGTCGACGCCCGGGGCCACGAAAGCGTTGGCGGGCTGGTCGCCGGTCAGGCGGCCCAGGGTGGTGACGCCGTCGGCGCCGCCGCGCGCCGTGATGACCACCGTCGTCCGGGCCGTGCTGTCGACCAGTTCGACGGACTCCATCAGGAGGTCCTGGCCGACCACGTACGTGACGCCCTTGCGGCTGGTCTGGAGGATGTCGCGGCCCGCCATCACCACCGACACCGAGCCCTGGAGGACCCGCAGGGTGACGGCGGTCCCGTCGGCATCGGTGAAGCAGAGGGATCCGGCGATGAGGATCGGGTCGCTGAACCTGGCATGCACGTCGAGGGTGACGACGGCGGTGTCCTGGCGGCCGGCGCCGTCGTCGATCGTGTAGCTGAACGCGTCGGGGCCGACGTAGTCGGCGTCCGGGGTGTAGGTGATCGTCCCGTCGCCGTTGTCCACGGCCGTCCCGTGGGAGGGCGCCGTCACCGCCGCGATGGACAGCGCGTCGCCGTCGACGTCGCTGTCGTTGGCCAGCACGGGGACCGCGGCCGACCCGTTTTCGTTCACCTCGGCCGCGTCGTCCGTTGCCGCCGGCGGGTCGTTCACGGGGGCGACCGTCACCGTGACCGTCGCCTGGCCGGTCCCGTCGCGGCCGTCGGAGACGGTGTAGGTGAAGCTGTCGGATCCGTGGTAGTCCGCCGCGGGCGTGTAGGTCACGGTCCCGTCGCCGTTGTCGACCACCGACCCGTGGGCGGGGCTGCCCAGGGCGGCGATCTCCAGCGGGTCGCCGTCCACGTCGTCGTCGTTGGGCAGCACGGCGATCCGGACCGCGGCGTCCTCGTCGGTCGCCGCGTCGTCGGCGGCGGCGGCGGGCGGATGGTTGACGCCGAGCACGGCGCCCGTGATCGCGAAGGTGAAGGCCCCCACGGCCGGGTCGTCGGTGTCGAAGCGGACCTCGCCCTGCCTGATGCCGACCTCGCTGGTGTCCAGGCGGACGGTGAAGGTATCGCAGGCGTCGGGCGCCAGGCTGCCGGCCAGGCCCTCCACAAGCGTGAAGCCCTCCGGCACTGCCACCTCGCCGAGGGCGAGGGGGGCGTTGCCCCGGTTGGCTACCGTGAAGGCCCATTCCACGCCGGGCCCTCCCTCGGTCGCGGTTGCGAAGTCGGTGCCGTCGGAGGTGTGCGGCGTGTCGTCGCCGTCGGCGATCATCCTTCCGCGGCCGGTGACGGACACGGCCGGGGCGATCACGACGCCCGTGATCCGGAACGTATACAGGGATTCATCGGCGTCGTCGCAGAAGAAGCGGACCTCGCCGGCATGGGTTCCCGGGGCATCGGCGTCCAGCACGATCGTGAACTCGTCGTACTGGCCGGCCTCGAGGCTCGGCGCCAATCCTTCGACGACGGTGAAGCCGGTCGGGACGGTCAGGTTCATGATCGCCAGGGCGCCCGTGCCGACGTTGCTCAGCCGGAATGTCCTGGCGACGGGCGGGTCGTCCCACGCCGCCGCACCGAAGTCCGTCCCATCGGCCGGCCCCGGGGTGGTGTCCCCGTCGAGGATCTGCAGGCCCCCGCCGCTGACCGCGGCCTCCGGGCCGATGACGGTGCCGGCGATGCGGAAGCTGAAGGGATTCTCGACGCCGTCGCCCCCGTCGGTGTCGTTGTTGGCGAAGGTCACGTCCCCCATGAACAGGCCGCATTGGCTCGTCGTCAGGGCGACGGTGAAGTCGTCGTAGGCGCCGGGGGCGATGGATGCGGCCAGACCCTCGACGATCGTGAAGCCGCCGGGAACGGTCATCGCGGCCGTCGTCAGGGCGGCTGTGCCGGTGTTGTGGACGCGGAACGTCCTCGTCACGGCCGGCGCCCCCTGGACCGCGGCGCCGAAGCTCGTGTTGTCGGCCAGGCCCGCCGTCGTGTCGCCGTCGACGATCAGTTCGCCGGCGCCGCGGACCTCGATCTCGGGAAAGCCAGGCGGCGGGCCGTAGAAGGCGTAGACGTACCCGTGCCATCTGCCCCCGGTGAGGCGGTTGCTCCCCACGACCAGGTCGAAGGACCCGTCGCCGTTGAGGTCTGCCATGTCCGGCCGGGCGTGGGCGCCGACGTCGATCGCGATGCCGTCGGCCATGAGCGGTTCGGACCCGTTGAAGGCCGGGTTCGCATCGGTTCCGACGTTCTCGAAGTAGAACAGCCCCCCGTCCTGCTCGCCGACGACGAGGTCCTTTCCGCCGTCGGCGTTCAGGTCGACCACCACGGGGTTGCTGCGGTCGCCGACGTCCAGGCGGCCGGTTCCGGACTGAACGAACGTCGCGACGGAGAATCCGGGGGCGGCGTCCAAGCCGGTGTTCAGGAGCAGTTGCACGGTCCCGTTGTCGTTGCCGCAGACGATGTCTTTGCGGCCGTCGTTGTTCCAGTCCGCGACATAGGGTTTGGAGATACCGCCGCTGGCCACAAACACCGATCCGCCGACGCGGAGGGTGCTGGGCGTGCCGAAGTTCGGCGCGCCGGCCGAGCCGGTGTTCAGATAGATGCGGAGGCGCCCGTCGTGGCCGCCGGTGAGGATGTCGATCCTGCCGTCGTTATTCCAGTCCACGCCTTGTGGACTCGATCCGATACATCAGCCATAGCTCCCGGCGAGGTCGGCGCCGTTGGCCTGCACGTAGGACCAGGAGTCATAGAGGGGCGCGTCATCGGTTCCGACATTGGGATAGAATCGGATCTTACCGTCGGCGAACTGGCCGACCAGCAGGTCGCGCCGGCCGTCCATGTTGAAATCGACGACGTACGGGGCGGAGCAGCCGTCCGTGACGTCGATGGGCTCGCCGGCGCACTCCAGCAGGACCTCCCCGGTGAACTGGGGCGCCGAAAGCAGGAGGCGCCGCTCCAGCGCCTCCAGCGGCCGCATCCATCCGTGAGCCCCCGCTTCCCGCCGCGCGGCGTTCTGATCGCACGGAAACCCCTGCATGTTCCGTCTCCTTGCTCGATGTCCGCAACGCGACCCTGGTCCCCGCCGCCCGGGGACACCCGCCGCGCGCGGCGTCACGGCCCTTTGATCAGCAGGCTTGGACCCCATCGACTCCTCCATTCTACCGGCCCGCGCCCCGCGCCGTCAAGAGATAGGATCCTGCCGCATTGACACCTGACGCGCAGTGCGGTACAAGTCGGCAGGGATCAGTGTTTGCGCATGGCAGGATCACCGATGCAGTATCGCCACGGCCAGTTGTCCCCTCTTCAGCGGCGGACGGATCGCCCGGCGCGGCGTCACCGCGCGGGCCGGCCGGCGCCCTGCGCCGCGGTGGTGCTGCTGCTGATCGCCCTCGCCCGACCCGCCGAGGCCGGCTGACCGGGCGGCAACTGCGGACCGGCCCAGGGCGGGAGGTCAACGGCAACGGGAGCGAGGATCGGCCGCGCCGACCGGGTCGCGGGGGCAGCGGCGGCGTCCGACTGGCTCAACGTGAACTACGCCATCCTCTCCCACGACTCCCCCGACAAGCGGGGCTGCGCGGGCCAGCAGTTCAGCGCCAGTCTCGACGGCACCCTGACCTCCAACGCCGGGGTCGGCGGCACGGTCTGGCTGGACTGCTCCAGGCTGGACGACATCGGCCAGGACACCGGCCGCGGCAACGGGGACATGAATGAGGTGAGCTGCACCCTCTACGGGCGATACCTGCTGGAAGACCTCTGCACGCTGGCCAAGGCCGGCTGGATCGCACAGACCTTCCCGCAGGAGTCCGGCGACGCGGCCTTCACCCAATCGTGGTTCCTGCTGTTGGCCTTCGACGACGGCCGGTGGTTCGGCACCGACGCGCCGCTGCTTAACCCCTACGTGGCCTACTACCAGGACCTGGACAACTTCCACGGCGGCTGGCTGGAGGCCGAGATCAGCCACTGCTTCGCCCTGGCCGGCCTGGGGATGGAGGAGGTGCCGCTCCTGAAGGACATCACCGTCACGCCGAGTTGCCTGCTCAGCGTCGATTTCGGACAACTCGAGGATGACCGGGGCCCGGCGGCTCTCGAATACGGGATTGTCGTCGATTACGACCTCACCGCCGCCGCGGACCTTCCCGTCGCGGACGGCCGGCTGTACCTCTCGGCGTTCCTCTACTTCCGCCAGACCTTCGCCGACGAGCTCGAAGACGTCCTCTATGGCGGCCTCTCGATGACGCTGTCGTGGTAGACCGATAAGCTGTGGCATTCGCCGGCGGCCCGGTGTACAGTCGCCCCACGCTGAGATCACGTGTCCCGGTTGTCCAGGAGGAGCCATGTTTCTTCGTCGATGGGCCGGGCGGGCGCTGGCAATTCCGGTGCGCATCGCGGCGCTTGTGCAGGGGCTGCTGCGCATGCCCAACCACAGGCTCCTGCGGATGGTCTGGACGCTGAGCGGGGACGAGGCGCCGGCCGTCCAGTCGCTGGGGCCGCTGCTGAAGGAGAAGCGTGCGGCCGAGGCGCTGGCCCTGGTGCGTCAGTGGGTCGCGTCCCGTCCGGGGCCGGGTCTGGTGGGCTTCATGGGGCTGCTCCTGGCGGATGCGGGCGACTTGGCCGGCGCGCGCCAGGCCCTGCAGGATGGGCGGCTGCTGGCCGCGCCCGACCCGATGGCCATACTGGACACGCTGGAGTTCGCGATCGCCCAGCGCGACGACGATTTCCTGGCCGCCCGCCAATGCGCCCTGCGCTTCGAGCAGCGCCGGGACCTGCCGCCCCTGCCGCGGCGCCTGGTGCTGCACGAGCGGATGGTCAACGCCCTGATGGATCGCGACTTCGACGATGCCGGCCGGCGGGCGGCCTTCCTGCTGGAGATCCAGCCCGACCCCACCGCCGAGATGGTCCTGTGGGCCCTGGCGGCACGGCGCGGCGATGCCCAGGCCGCCGCCGCCCACCTGGCCCGGGGCACGCTGGAGGGCGCCAATGGGCAATACTACCAGGTTCTCGGCGCCTGGGCGGCCCAGTTGCCGGACGCCGCCCGCTACGAGCAGGAACTGCAGGCCGCCGATGAATCCCTCTACCAGCGGGCTCGCAAGGCGATCGCGGCCAGGGAGGCGGCCCGATGAATCTGCAGACGGCCCTGCTGCTGCTGCCGGGACTGGTGATCGGCCTGTCGGCCCACGAGTTCGCCCACGCCTGGACCGCCTGCCTGCTGGGAGACGGCTACGCCCGGCGGCTGGGCCGCGTGAGCCTCAACCCGCTGCGGCACGTGTCGCTGCTGGGGACGCTGGCGATCTTCCTGCTGCCGATCGGCTGGGGCAAGCCCGTGCCGATCAACCTGTACAACTTCCGGCGCCCCCGCCGCGATTACCTCCTGACCAGCCTGGCCGGCCCGGCCGCCAACCTGCTGATCGTGGCCCTGTGCGCCGCCGTCATGGCCCTCACCGCCGACCCCTACGCCCACGGCGACCGCGCCATGCCGCTGATCCGCCTGGCGTACGCCTGTGCCAAGCTGACGGCGATCATCAACATCCTGCTGGCGACGCTGAATCTCCTGCCCATTCCGCCGCTGGACGGCTCGAAGATCTGGCCGTGCGTGATTCCCGGCATGAAGCTGACGGGCGACAGGCGGATGCAGTGGGTGTCGGTGGCGGTCCTGGTTGCCCTGCTGTACACGGGCGCCCTGCGGCCGGTCTTCGGCTGGCCGGTGAGCAGGATCGGCCGCCTCCTGCCGTCCACCACGGCACGCTTCGATGAGCAATACGCCCGCGCCCTGGCGGCGTACGGACAGGGCGCCTACGACCAGGCGGAGTTGCACGCCACGCGGGCGGTGGACCTCGAGCCGCTCGCCGCGCCGGCCTACGCCCTGCGGGCATACGCCCGCGACGCGGCCGGCGACTCGGTCGGGGCGCTGGCGGACATCGACATGGCCCTGGCGATCGAGCCTGACAACGCGGAGTACCAGGCGTTCGGGGACCGCGTGATGGGCGAATGGGCCGAAGTCCTGGGACTGGAGCCCGGCAGCCCGGAATACCAGGCGTCTGGCGACGGCTTGGACGACCGGACCGACGCCGGCGACTGATCCGGAGGGCTGCCGGACGCTCGCCGC
>JAAYZK010000382.1 GCA_012514895.1 Planctomycetota bacterium
CACCAGGATGGCGTGGTCCTGCTGCAGCACGGTCAGCTGCTCCTGCAGCGCGGCGATCTCCGCGGTGACCCGCTCCTGCTCCTTCACATTGCGCTCCAGGTCGTTGGCGACCTGAGCGGTGTACTGCGACGTGAGGTCGGTGGCGGCGGTCGAGTTCTCGGACATGACGGTGCCTCCTTCTTCCGGTTGGTGTGCCCGGTGGCCAGCCATGGTACGGCCGTGCGGGGTTGACCGTTTCTTCTGGCCGTTTCCTGCCCTTCTCCCCAGCCTCTCCGGCCCGGCCGCACACCACTTCGGCGCCCGGACCACGGGAACACCGTCACGCCACATCCCACGGCCCGCGAGGCGTGTCACATCCGGGCGGAGAGAGACTCAACACCCTGCACAAATAAGGCAGTTGGTGGCCATCGGGTTCTACGGTCACACCCCGGAGCGGCCACTCCCGGACAGCGCCGTCCCGACGCACACCGAACCCATCGAGACCTCCCTGGGGATTCACTCATACGTGGCGACCCGCACCGGCCACCACGCCGGCGGTACGGCACCACCAGACGGGGGACTTCGGAGGACTCGCGCGGGGGAACCGAGGCGAATCCGGCGAGTCGAAGTCAGGCTGAGGACATGGCTTCATCCACCGACTGCCCGCACCGTCCGCCGCACCGAGCGCCGTCCCGGGCCGGGCTGCGGGCCGGAGTCCCCGTCCGCGTCCGTGCACGCGGCCGTGCGGCGTCGCCCGCCGTCGTCCTCGCCATGCTCGCGGTCCTCACCGGATGCGGGGCGGACACCGGGACCTCCACGCGGGAGACGCCCGCCGCCACCGCGCCGGCGGCCGGGCCGCCCGGCAGTGCGGGCACGGCCCGGGGACGGGCCGGGGCCGAGACACCACCGCCCGCCCGGATCCCCGGCCTCGGCCCCCGGACCCGGGCGTGGATTCCCGGCAACGCCGGTCAGGTGCTCGTCGTCACCGGCCGTGCCAGGGACGCCAACCGCTCCGAGGCCGTGCTGTACGAGCGCTCCGGCTCCGGCTGGGAGGCGGGGCCGGCGTGGCCCGCCCGCAACGCCCTCAAGGGCTGGACCGACGACCACTGGGCGGGCGACCTCCGCTCACCGATCGGCGTGTTCACCCTCACCGACGCCGGGGGACTGCTGCCCGACCCCGGCACCGAGCTGCCGTACGACCGCTCGGAGGGGTTCCGCGTCGGGGGTACGGGCTTCGCGGGGGAGTCCTTGGAGGGGTCCTTCGACTACGTCATCGCCATCGACTACAACCGCGAACCGGGCACCACGCCCCTGGACCTGACCCGTCCGCGCGGTGCCGACCGGGGCGGCGGCATCTGGCTGCACGTCGACCACGAGGGGCCCACGCAGGGCTGCGTCAGCCTCGAGAAACGTCACATGAAGGAACTGCTGCGCACCCTGGACCCGGACCGGCACCCCGTGATCGTCATGGGGGACGCCGCCTCCCTGGGCGAGTGACACGGACCCGGCGGCGGCCGTCCGAAGCCTGATCCCCCGATGCCGTTCGGCATCGCGAACGCCCTCCCCTGCGCCCGTAACGATTGGGCAACTTGCGAAAACTCTTGGTTGCCTCACCTTCATTTTCGGCGGTACACCTTGCTCCTGCTCTCGCAGATGGCTCATTAATTTGCGCAAAATTTCGGGCAGTGGTCGCTGACAGCCGGATCACTGACACCAGATCAGGGAGTTGCCACGATGATGAGGAGAACCCGCAGGGTGACGGCTGCCGCGGCCGGCCTGTGCATGGCACTCGCCGCCGCCGGCTGCGCCGGGGGCGACGACGGCGGTGCTTCCGGTGGCCAGGGCACGGTGACCGTCTGGACCAACGCGATGGAAGGGCGCGGCGTGGTGTTCTGGAAGGACGCCGCGAAGGCGTACCAGGACCTGCACCCGGACGTCACGATCAAGATCCAGTCGGTCCAGAACGAGGACCTCGACGGCAAGCTGCAGAACGCGCTCAACTCGAACTCGGCGCCCGACATCTTCCTGCAGCGCGGCGGCGGCAAGATGCAGGCCATGGTCGAGGCCGGCCAGATCCAGGCGCTGGAACTGACCGACACCGACCGGAACAACGTGGGCGAGGCGGCCCTGGAAGGCGTGTCGATCGACGGCAAGGTCTACGCGATGCCGCTCGACACGCAGCCGGAGGGCATCTACTACAGCAAGGACCTGTTCAAGAAGGCCGGCATCGAGGCGCCGCCGACGACGATCGGCGAACTCAAGGACGCCGTGACCAAGTTGAAGGCGATCGACGTGGCGCCGATCGCGGTCGGCGCCAAGGACGCCTGGCCGGCCGCGCACTGGTACTACAACTTCGCCCTGCGCGAGTGCAGTCAGGACACCATGCAGGAGGCCGCCAAGTCGCTCACGTTCGACGACCCGTGCTGGACCAAGGCGGGCGACGACCTCGCGGACCTCCTGGAGAGCGAGCCCTTCCAGAAGGGCTTCCTGACGGCGACCTCGCAGCAGGGCGCGGGATCCTCCGCGGGTCTGATCGCCAACCACAAGGCCGGCATGGAACTCATGGGCAACTGGAACCCGGGCGTCATAGCCGACCTGACCCCGGACAAGAAGCCGCTGCCCGACCTGGGCTGGTTCCCCTTCCCCGCGGTGCCCGGCGGCAAGGGCGACCCGAGCGCCATCATGGGCGGCGCCGGCGGATACTCGCTCTCCAAGAACGCGCCGAAGGAGGCCCTGGGCTTCCTCCAGTTCGTCGTCACCAAGGAGCAGCAGGAGGCCTATGCCGAGGCCTTCGACACCATTCCGGTGAACAAGGCGGCGCAGGGCGTCGTCACCGAGCCGTACAACATCTCGGCGCTGGAAGCCTTCAACAAGGCCGCCTATTCGATGCAGTTCCTCGACACCGTCTACGGCCAGAACGTCGGCAACGCCATGAACATCGCCGTCGTGAACCTGCTGGCCGGCAAGGGCTCCTCCGCCGACATCGTCAAGGACGTCAAGGCCGCCGCCGAGAAGGGCTGACCGAGCAGACATGAGCGACACCCTGGGCACCGGCACGGCCGACGGCCGCACGGCGCAGGGCACGCCCGGAGCCGGGGCCACATCCGTGCCCCCGGCTCCGCCGCGAGCGGCTGCGCGCCGCCGGGGCCGTGCCAGGATGCGACTGGAGATCGCGGTCCTGTCGGCACCGGCGGTCATCACCTTCGTGGCCTTCGTGATCTTCCCGGTCGCGCTCGCCGCGTACTACGGCTTCTACCAGTGGAAGGGCTACGGAGAGCCCACCGACTGGGTGGGCCTGAACAACTACGAACTGATCCTCACCGACCCCGCGTTCCACGACGTGCTGTGGCACAACGGTCTGATCCTGGTGCTCTCCCTGGTCATCCAGGGTCCGTTGGCGATCGGCCTGGCCCTGCTGCTCAACCAGAGGATCCGCGGCCGCTCGACGATCCGCGTCCTGATCTTCGTGCCCTACATCATCTCCGAGATCATCGTCGGCACCGGCTGGGGCCTGATGCTCCAGAGCAACGGAGCCGTCAACGACGTACTGCGCGGAATGGGCCTGGGCTCCCTGGAGGCCGACTGGATCGCCGATCCGGACCTGGCGATCTGGACGCTGATGGCCATCATCACGTGGAAGTACATGGGCTTCGCGGTGATCCTGATGCTCGCCGGCCTGCAGTCGATCCCCGACGAGATCTTCGAGGCCGCGCAGATCGACGGCGCCTCCTACTGGCAGATCCAGCGCCGCATCACCCTGCCACTGCTCGGACCGACGATCCGCATCTGGGCCTTCCTGTCGATCATCGGCTCGCTGCAGCTGTTCGACCTCATCTACATCATCTGGGGCCAGTACGTGTCGGGCACCGCCGGCACCTCGACCATGGCGATCTACATGCTCGCCCAGGGCCGCAACGCGGGCAACTACGGCTACGGCAGCGCCGTCGCGGTCGTGATGTTCGTGATCTCGCTCGTCGTCGCGCTGATCTACCAGCGTTTCGTCCTGCGCCGTGACCTCAGGGGCGCCGTCACCGAAGGGACCGTGTGATGAGCGTGACGAC
>JAAYZK010000004.1 GCA_012514895.1 Planctomycetota bacterium
AACATCTGCCGCTGCGGGACCTACGACGGCATCACCCAGTGTGCGCTCGAGCTGGCGAAAGGAGGTGCGTGATGGTGGAACTGCAGGTCGGCTGGAAACCCAGCAACGAAAACACCCTGATCGGCAAGCCGCTGCCGCGAACGGACGGCGTGGCGAAGGCCTCCGGCGCCGCGAAGTACTCGACCGACTACACCAAGGACGCGCTGGTCGCGTTGCTGCTCACCTCGCCGCACGCTCACGCGAAGATCAAGTCGCTGGACGTCGAACCGGCGAAGAAGGTCGAGGGTGTGAAGGCGGTGTACGTGTTCCCCGGCCGAGCCCCCGTTGACGGCGAGGATTACGTGCTACAGTGGATGGGCGATCCGATTGTTGCGGTCGCCGCCGAATCGGCCCGTCAGGCGGCCGAGGGGGTCAAGGCGATCAAGATCGAGTACGAGGTGCTCGAGCACTTCGTCGACGAGCAGGATCGCGAGGCGGCCGAAGCCGCGGGCCGGCTCCGCCCCTCGCCCCGCGACACCACCGACGGCGATCCGGACAAGGCGCTGGAGGAGGCGGAGGTCGTTCACAAGGGGTATTACGGTATCCACACGATCACGCACTGCTGCCTGGAGCCTCACGGTTCGACCTGCAAGTGGGAGGGTGACGACAAGCTGCACGTCGAACTCTCGACGCAGAACGTCTCGGGAACCAACGGCCAGTTCGCCGGCCCGCTCGGCCTGGATGCGGCGAACGTGACCGTCCACTGCGACTACATGGGGGGCGGGTTCGGTTCCAAGTTCGCCGCGGACGAGTGGGGCGTGGCGTGTGCCCAGCTTTCCAAGGACGCGGGGCGTCCGGTGCAACTGCACCTGGACCGCACGACGGAGCTGAACATCGCCGGCACGCGTCCTTCGGCGTTCGCGGAGGTGACGATCGCGGGCAAGAAAGACGGCACGATCACCGCGTGGGACTGCCACGTCTGGGGGACAGACGGCATCCGGGGCGGCACGATGAACCCGCGGCAGGTGCCGTACGTGATTCAGCCGCCTCACCGCCGGGTGAAGACCAGCGGGCTGGCCTGCAACACCGGTCCCAATCGGGCGTGGCGGGCACCGCAGCATCCGCAGTTGTGTGCCCTCACCTCGACGGCAATCGACGATCTCGCTGCCGCGATGGGCATGGATCCCTACGATGTCTTCCTGAAGAACCTCAATCTGTCGACCGGGTCGAGCCTGCCGGGCGAGGTTGCTCCCGAGGTCTACGCCGCCGAAATGGAGCAGGCCGCGGGGCTGATGGACTGGAAAGGCAAGTGGAAAGGCCGCGGCAAGTGGGATGACAATGGCTGGAAACGCGGCCTGGGGATGGCGATCCATACCTGGGGCGGTAGCGCCGGTGCCGGGACATGCACCATCAAGGTGCAGCCTGATGGGTCGGTGCAGACGTTTGCCGGCAGCCAGGACCTGGGGACCGGCACGCGGACGATTATCGCTCAGGTGGTCGCCGAGACCTTCGGTATCCCGATGTCCGCGGTGAAGGTCAACATCGGCTCGAACGCGTACCCGGCGTCCGGCCCCTCGGGAGGCAGCACGACCTCTGGCGGCGTGAGCGGGCCGCATCGCCGCGGAGCGCTGACCGCCCTGGGTCAGATCTTCGACAAGGTCGCCGAGCGGTACGAGGTCGATGCGGCGTCCCTGTCTGCAAAGGACGGCAAGATCGTGAAGTCCGACGGCAGCGAGGTCTGCACCTGGAAGCAGGCGGCCTC
>JAAYZK010000383.1 GCA_012514895.1 Planctomycetota bacterium
CCGCCGTCAGATCCTCGCCCCTGGTTCCGTCGCGGTGGATGATCCGCGTGGTGTTCAGGTGGACCACGTCGTCCCGGAACCAGTTGAACATCAGCACGTCCTCGCGGAGGCAGTCGATCTCCCCCCGCCGGCGGGCGGCGTGATACAGCTCGGTGACGGCCTGGCGGTCGCCCATGCGGGCGCGGTCGACGTTGGCGAGCTTGAAGCACGTTGTCATCGGCTGGCAGTGGCCCGTGGGGCCGCCCTGTTCGTACTGGCAACCGGCCATCACCGCCAGGTCGGCGTCGCCGGTGGCGTCCACGAGCATCGTCCCCGTCGCCGCCGACAGGCCCGACTTGCTCAACAGGACCACCGCGGCGATCCGCCGGCCGTCCAGGACGGCGTCGGCGAGCGTGTGGTGGTAGAGCAGGTCCACCCCCGCGTCGAGGCACATCTGCTCGGCGGTGAGCATGGCGACGTCCTTGGAGATGCCGGTGTCCTTGGCCTGGCGGGGCCACAGCGCCCGCATGCGGTCGAGCCACTCGGTGTAGACGGGCCCGTCGAGGGGTTCGCCGCCGAGGTGGTTGGGCATGAACGGGTGGACCTCGCCGCTGGCGGCCATCCCCCCGAGGTAGCCGTACCGTTCGACCAGGACGGTTTTCGCCCCGGCCCTCGCCGCGGTCACGGCCGCCCCGAGCCCGCCGGGGCCGCCGCCGAGCACCAGCACGTCGGCCTCGCGGGTCACGGGCAGTTGGCGGCGGAGGCTGTAGTCGATCGTCCTCATTGCGGATCCTTCGTCTGGGGCCACTGATCGGTCCGGAAGGGGCTGGCCGGCAGGCCCGCCTGATTGGTCAGATTCGCCTGCCGGGGCGCCGACGCCCAGGCGTAGCGGACCGCCTGGGGCTGCGGGACGTCGTCGCTCCAGACGACGACCGTCCGGCCCTCGATCCGCGCCCGGGCGGGGACGAACGCCTGGTCGGCCCCGGCGATCAGGAACTCCCCGGGCGCCCGGCCGTCGGAGGTCGTCAGCCCGCCGGCGTCGTGGTCGAACCGCAGGCGGACGGCCGCACCCTCGACCGCCATGGAGGCGTACAGCGGCCCGGAGTAGACCAGCGTGCGGCCGTACGTCCCGGCCAGGGCCCACAGGGCCAGCCGGTCGCCGACGTCGCGCTTGTTGCCGGGGTGGATGTTGGCCGGGTCTCCGATGTCGATGGTGACGGCCATGCCCGTGTTGGGCTCGGCCAGCGTGCGGGTCTGGGCCTCGCGCAGCCAGGCCCACGCGGTCTGGCCGGGCTGGCCGTAGGCGGCCAACTGGACGAAGTATAAGGGGAAGTCGCCCTGGCCCCAGCGATGCCGCCAGTCGCGGATCATCGTGGTGAACAGCCCGTGGTAGGCATCGGCGCGGCCGGCGTTGGATTCGCCCTGGTACCAGATGGCGCCGCGGATGCCGTAGGGGATCAGCGGGGCGACCATGCCGTTGTACAGCGTGGAGGGGTGCCACGGCGACGTCAGGGGGTTCTCAGGCCTGCGGGGCGGGGCCGGCCGGGCCGGCTGGGTCGCCCCCTCGGCCGGCGCGGTCGCCGGCTGGGTCGCGGCGGCCTCGAAGGCCGCCAGGCGCTGCTCGTACTGGGCCACCTGCTGCTGATACCGGGCCGTCTCGGCCTGTTCGTCCCATTGGGCCGCCCGGCGCTCCCACCAGCGGGCGAATTCGTCGCTGGGCGCGTGCGTCGCCAGGGCCTCGCGGCTGGTCCACGACTCGGCCGGCGTGCCGCCGACGGCCGTGACGATCAGCCCGACCGGAACGTCCAGCTCGGCCCGCAGCCGCCGGCCGAAATACCAGGCCACCGCCGAGGACTTCGCGGCCGTCCGCGGCGTGGAGGGGGTCCACGCCCCGCGGCAGTCCATGGCGGGCCCGTCGGGCCGGCAGGCCTGGGCGACGGTAAAGACCCGCAGCGCGTCGTCGGACGCGGCCTCGATGGCCTGGGAGGCGCCGTCGGTCAGTTCCAGCCGCCAGACCATGTTGGACTGGCCGGAACAGACCCATACCTCGCCGACCAGGATGTCCTGGACGGTGAGCGTCTGGCCCACGGCGTTGCTGACGTCCGAAATGGTCATCGTCATCGGCCCGCCGGCGGGCATGGCCGGCAGGGTCGCCGTCCAGCGGCCGTCCGGCCCGGTGGCGACGGCCGTGGCCGTGGCGTCGCCGAGTTTCACGACGACCCTTGCCCCCTGGGGCGCCCACCCCCAGACGGGCAGCGGCTGGTTGCGCTGCAGGACCATGTGATCGGCGAACAGCGCCGCCACGCGCAGGCCCGTGGGTTCCTGGCCCGCGGCGGGGGCGGCGGCCCCGATGGCGCCCAGGAGCCCCACAGCGACGAGGACGCGACGACGTGCCAGAAGTGTGCTTTTCATCCCGGTATCCTTGTCCGTCGCGCCGGTCGGCCGGCGCGGCCCCGGCCGTGGGCTACATGGCCCAGGGCAGTTGCTTGCTGTCGGGGGTGTACTGGTGCAGTTCGATCCGGTTGCCGTCCGGATCTTCCAGCCAGGCCTGGTAGCTGCGATCGGTGCCGGTCTTGACGTCCGAGACCGTCAGGCCGGCCTTGCGGAGCCGGTCGACCTCGGCGGCGATGTCCTCCACCTGCAGGCAGAAGTGCCTGTACGACTGCCTGTCGTCCCGCGCGTCGTGCTCCCCGGCGAAAAGCTCCAGGAACGAGCCCTCGCCGACGTGGAAGTACTGGCCGTACTGCTTGCCCTCCTTGTTGATGAACGGGAAGGCTTCGGTCATGCCGAGCACGTCGCGGTAGAACGAGACGGCCGTGTCCAGATCGCGGACGACGAGGCACAGGTGAGCAAGACGTTTGGCCAAGGTGAGGCTCCTCTAACTGGCGTGCCTGGCGGCCGATCGCACGCACAACCGGCCGATCGGGCGGAGTATACTCCCCCCGTCGGGCGGCGGCAACGGCCCCGCGGGGCGGGGCGGGCAGTTTTTGCGGGCGAAACGTCTTGAACACCGCGGGGGGTTTGCCATAATCAGAGGTTTGACTTTTTGGAAAGTGAGAGGACGCTGCCCATGGGACCGATTCTGGCTTCGTTGCTCAGACTTCAGGAGATCGAACACGACATGGCACACGTTCGCAGGCGGCTGCGAAGCAAGGAAAACGCCATCCGTGTCGTACAGCAGAAGATCGATGAACTGACAACGCGCCGTCGGGAACTGGCAGAGGAGCTTCGCCGTCAGCAGGCCCGGGTCGACCAGGTGGACCTCGATCGCGCCAGCCGCGACGAGGAAATCGAGCACCTCCGGGGCGCCCTGAACCGCGCCCGGACCAACAAGGAATACGCCGCCCTTCTCACGCAGATCAACTCCTTCAAGGCCGACAACTCCAAGCTCGAGGAGCAGATCCTCGCCACCATGGAAGGCCTGGACAAGGCCAAGGCGGAACTGGAGGCGATCGGCGCCCACGTCGAGGCCGAGGAGAAACGCAAGACCCACGCCGCCGAGGCCAACGCCGGGGAGGTCGCCAAGCTCAACGCCATGCTCGACGAGCTTCGGCAGCGCCGCAACGAGGCGGCGGCGGCGGTGCCCCACGACGTCCTGGCCAACTTCGACCGCATCGCCGGCAACCGCGATGGCGAGGGGCTCGCCCCCATCGAAGTGGTCGACGCCAAGCGCAACGAGTTCATCTGCGGCGGCTGCTACATGGGCCTGTCCGCCGAGCACTACAACGCCCTGCTGAGCAAGGATGAGATCCGCCACTGCGACAGTTGCGGGCGCATCCTCTACATACCGGCTGAAGCGGCCTCCAAGGGATCGTGACCGGTTCAAGCGAGACGTTCACGTTGTTCACCGACGGCGGTTCCCGCGGCAATCCCGGGCCGGCCGCCGCGGGCTTTGTCCTTGCCGACGGCCAGGGGCGCGCGGTCCACGCCGCCGGGCACTTCCTGGGGCGCGCCACCAACAACGTCGCCGAGTACCGCGCGCTGGTGCTGGGGCTGGAAGAGGCCCTGCGGCGGGGCGTGACGCGCCTGGTGGTCCGCTCGGACAGCGAACTGATGGTCCGCCAGCTCCAGGGGGCCTACCGCGTCAGGAACGAGGCGCTGAAGCCCTTGTTCGACGAGGCATTGGCGAAGCTGAACCGTTTCGAGTCGGCCGAGGTCGTCCACGTCCGCCGCCACCAGAATACCCGGGCCGACGGGCTGGTCAACGAGGCCCTGGACCGCCGCGCGAACGTGGGAGACGCCGCCGGCGGGGCGGTGCCATCGTGGCCGCCGGACCGGTTCACGGCCCACTGCACCGCCGACGCGTTCGAGGCCTGCCCGGCCGTCGTGTCGGCGGGCGGGCGCTGGACCTTTGACGGCGCGACCCCGCCGGGCCTGTGCGTCCATGCCGCCGCCGGCATCCTCGCCGCCGTCCACGGCGCGCGTCCGGGAACGATGCGGATCAAGGCGCGGTGCCTGAAGCCCGGGTGCACGGCGGCGTTCGGCGTGCGGGTGGAGACGCGGGCATAAGGACGGCCGCGATCCAGGTGAACGGATGGCGGCGCCGCTGCCGGGCCGTTGCTGTAGACATGGATACTGGCTATTCCTTGTTGGATCGTGGATACTCGCCGTTCATCGCATCCCGAGGAGGTCGCCCGGCACCATGGCCAAGTTGCCTGAGCATTTCATCCACCAGGTTCAGCAGGCGACGGACATCGTCGAGCTGGTGGGGCGGTACGTGACGCTGCGGCGGCGGGGCAAGGACCACGTGGGGCTCTGCCCGTTCCACCAGGAGAAGACCCCCAGCTTCGCGGTCAGCCCGACCAAGCAGATGTTCAAGTGTTTCGGCTGCGGCGCCGGCGGGGGGGTCTTCCAGTTCGTGATGCTTCAGCAGAAAATCACCTTCCCCGAAGCGGTCCGCCTGTTGGCCGAGCAGGCCGGGATTCCCGTCCCGGCCGACGACGGGCCGCCGGCGGAGGCGGGGATGGACCGCGGGGAACTGGTCCGCCTGATGCGGTTCGCCGCCGACTTCTACCGCCAGCAGCTCCGCCAGGACGCCGGGGCCGCGGCGCTGGCGTACGTCCGCGGGCGTGGGGTGACCGATGAGAGCATCGAGCGTTTCGAACTGGGCGCCGCCCCGGACGCCTGGGACGCCCTCTACCGTGCCGCCCGGGCCGCCGGGTTCCGCGACCGGCAACTGGCGGCGGTGGGGCTCGTCGCCGAGCGGGACGGCGGGGGGTACTACGACCGGTTCCGCAACCGGCTGATGTTCCCGATCATCGACGCCGCCGGGCGGGTCATCGCGTTCGGCGGCAGGGCGCTGAGCGACGACCAGCGGGCGAAGTACCTCAACAGCCCTGAGACGGTCCTTTTCGACAAGTCCTCCAACCTGTACGGCCTGGCGTGGGCCCGCCAGCCGATCGCCAGGACCGGCCGCGTGGTGGTGGTCGAAGGGTACTTCGACGCGCTGATGCCCGCCCAGGCGGGGATGGACAACGTCGTGGCCACGCTGGGGACGGCCCTGACCGAACGCCACGTACGGATGCTGTCGCGCCTGGCGCCGGATGTGACGCTCGTGTTCGACTCCGACGCCGCCGGCGCCGCGGCGGCCGAGCGGGGGCTGGAACTGTTCATCGCCCAGGAGATGCACGTCCGCATCGGCGCGGTCCCGGACGGCAAGGACCCGTGCGACTATGTCCTGTCGGCCGGGGTCGAAGCCTTCGCCCGCGTGGTGGAGCAGGCCCCCGACGCCCTGGACTACGTCTGGCGCAAACGCTCGGCCCAGTTCGCCGGCGCCGAGAACCTCGTCGAGCGGCGCCAGGCGGCCGAAGACTTCCTGCGCATCGTTGTGACCTCGGCGGCCTACGGCGCGATCGACGCCGTCCGCCAGGGGATGCTGGTCAACCAACTGGCCCACCTGATGGGCTTGCCGGTGGAGCATCTCACCCAGCAGGTCCGTCGCCTGCTGCGGCGGGTGCCGACGGCCTCGGCCCCGGCCTCGCCCCCGTCGGCGACGGATCGGGGGGTGGTGATGGGCCCGGCCGGCGCCCAGCGGCGGATCCTGGAAGTCCTTGTGGCCGAGCCGGATCTGTTCGATCAGGCCGCCCGCCAGGCCGGTCCGGAGGAGTTCACCGACCCGGTTCTGGCGGCGGTGGCGCGGGAGATCTGGCGGCTGGGGGATCTGGGAGAACTGAACCTCGAATCGCTGCTGAGCGTAGCGGGAGGGGATGACTGGGGCCGGATCGTTACCGATCTGGCGACCGCGGCCGAACGGCGGGGCAACCACGCCGCCACGCTGGCCGAGGACCTGGCCTACCTGGAGTCGTGCCGGTGCCGCCGCCGGCTGGACGAACTCAGACAGGCCGCCAGCAGCGGCGACGAGGAGTCGCTGCGTCGCTATGCGGCCGGCCGGCAGACACCTGACGTCCGAAGGATGCCGCGCTGAGAGACGGTTGGAGAACGCTTGGCCGGCAGAGTCTTCAAGAGAGCGTCCGCCTGCGGAAAGATCCTGAAACAGCCTGTAAGCGTCTCTCGTAATCTTCCCTAGGGAAAGGGGTTAGCATCTCCATCGGCATGGAGGCCCTGTTTTTCCCATCCGACGCGCCTGGCGGGCCGTACAAAAAACGGTTGAAGTACAGGAACAGGTGGGGCTAAAATGTATAATTCACGTGATCGTAGCCGTTTCGACGCCAAGACCCTCGGAGTTGGATCAATGTCAGACACGATGGCTTCGGTCCTCAGCGCCCTGATCGAACGAGGCACCACCCAAAGCTATCTTACGTACGAGGAGATGAATGAGCGTCTCCCCGACGATTTCTCCCCCGACGCCCTGGACAACCTGCTGATGGTCCTGGACGAGAAGGGGATCGAGCTGATCGACGAGTCGGACGTGCAGGCCCGCGAGCGCCTCAAGGAGGTCGCCGAAGCCCGGGAGCCGGAACCGGGCGAGGACGAGAAGGGCGACGAGGGCGAGAAGGGCGACGAGGCGGAACTCGACAGCGACTCGCGGCGGATCGACGACCCGGTGCGGATGTATCTGACCCAGATGGGTGAGATCCCGCTGCTGACCCGCGCGCAGGAGATCGCACTGGCCAAGAAGATCGAGATGACCCGGATGCACTTCCGCCGCCGGGTGCTCGAGAGCGACTACTGCATGGCCGAGGCCGCCGAGATCATCCGCCAGGTCGGGGAGGGCGACCTGCCCTTCGACCGGACGATGAAGATCTCCACCGCCGAGAACCTCGCCAAGGAGACCATTTCCGAACGGCTGCCGATCAACCTGGAGACGGTCGAGAAGATCATCACCGCCAACCGGGCCGACTGGGAAGGCCTCGATGGCAGCGAGATCGGCGCGTCGGCGCGTCGGAAGCTCAAGCGGATCTGGCATCGCCGCCGTCGCGGCGCCAAGCTGCTGGAAGAGCTCTCCCTGCGGACCAGCCGCATCCAGCCGCTGATGAAGAAACTCCAGCACATCAGCGAGAAGATGGCCGAACTGGAAGCCGCCATCGCCAACGCCGCCGCCAACAACACGCCCCCCGAAGACGTCGAGGTGATGAAGGAGGAGCTCGAAGGGCTCATGGGGCTGGTCCTGGAGCGGCCCGAGGTGCTCCGCAAGCGGGTCAAGGCCATCCAGAAGGTCTACAACGACTACGAGCAGGCCAAGCGCGAGCTGTCCGGCGGGAACCTCCGGCTGGTGGTGTCCATCGCCAAGAAGTACCGCAACCGGGGGTTGAGCTTCCTGGACATCATCCAGGAGGGCAACACCGGCCTGATGCGGGCGGTCGACAAGTACGAGTACCGCCGCGGGTACAAGTTCAGCACGTACGCGACGTGGTGGATCCGCCAGGCGATCACCCGC
>JAAYZK010000384.1 GCA_012514895.1 Planctomycetota bacterium
GGGTCACCAGAGATAACGCAACAGTCGCGGCCCCAATCGTAGGGTGGCGCAGCCGAGCCGGAGGCGAGGCTGCCCACGCGATCGCGGCGGAACCCCCACGGGGCCGTCCAACGAGGGCGGGCCGGTCCGCATTCGCGTGGGCAACGAGTTGCCCACCCTACGGCCGCCGCCTCTGTCGCATGACTTCTGGCAACCTGCTTAGCGGCGGCGGCGGATCAGGCCCAGGCCGCCGAGCATCAGCAGGCCCAGCGTGGCCGGCTCGGGGATGCCGAAGGCGACGAGCTGGTCGTCGGCGTGGGAGCCGGTGTCGTCCAACTGGGCGAGGACGTCGAACTGGGCGGCGGCCATGTTCGGCATCAGGTCCTTCAGGAGGGAGATCTCCAGGCCCCCGTCGACCGCGGCGGAGAAGTCGTTGGCGCCGAGCTGCGTGCCGTCCACGTAGCAGTAGACGTTGTTGGCGGTGAGGACCACCGACAGCTCATGCAGCAGGGAGCTGTTGCCCAGGAAGACGATGCCCAGGACGGTGCGGCCGAAGAAGCTGGTCGGCCCGCCCATGCGCGAGATGTCCGGGTCGTTGACCGTCAGGGCGAGATAGTACCGGTCGGCCGGGCCGTTGCCCGGATCGCCGGCCAGGAAAAGCTGGTCGATGTCCAGATGTTCAGCGAGGTCGGGTTCGTTCGCGGCGTCGGTGATGACGATGTCGTAATCGGAGGCCATCGGGTTGCCCGTCAACGCCACCGGCGCCGACAGACCTGAGGAAACGAGGACCCCTACCACCAGCAGAGAGATGAGAACCTGTACGCGAGCCATAGTTGCCTCCCCGGCATTCTCCGGTCTGAGCCGATAAGACTGGCGCGGCAGCGTGTCTCTCCATGTACCCGAACACGCCCGCGCAGTTGCAAGCCGTTCCTTAGTATACCCAGAATCGGCAGATCCGCAAGGGGGATTCTCCCGAAAAATGGCGCCGGAGCCGGCAGGCCTCGGGCGCAGGGGCTTCAGGGGCGGTTTGTGCCGCCCCTGGAGTCTGAAGCCCGAAGCCTGCCGCTTGCGATGCCGGCGGTTTTCAGCGCTGTTTCTGGCGGGCCAGGTAGGCCGGGGTGGCGGACATGCCCCCCCACGTCGCGGGGTCGATCCCGGCCTCGACGGCGTCCTGGATGTCCTTGCTGTAGGGCATCAGGGCGCCCCAGTAGCGTTTCTCGGCCAGGGCGGTGGCGACGAGGCGGTCGATGTCGGCGCGGGTGAAGACGATCCCGTGCTCGTAGGCGTCGACGATGCCGGTCACGTCGATGCTGTAGTAGCCGGCGTTGGGGTGGACGCCGACCCAGTGCTTGGGCTGGCCGTCCGGCTTATAGTCCCAGGGGCCGGCCGGCTCCCAGTAGTTCCAGATCCTGTAGGTTCCCGCCTCGGTGGCGGTCATCCGCGACTTCATCAGGCGGAACCACTTCTCGGCGAGCTGCCGGTACTGGGGCTTGCCGGTCGCGTCGCTCATGGCCAGCAGCCAGCGGGCGACGTGGTTGGCCTTGTTGTTGGGGTGGGAGAAGCCGACGTTGGGGGCATTGCGGGTCTCGTAGCCGGCGGTCCAGGCGCCCGTGGCGGGGTCGAGGCCGTACGGCATGACCAGGGAGACGGCGCCGCCGTTGGCGGTGTCGCGCCAGGCGCCGCGGCGGGTCCACTTCTGGAAGATCTGCTCGGAGAGGGCGATGTAGCCGGCGGCCTTCTGGCCGTACGCGGCCTTGAGCTTGGGGTCCTTGAGGATTTGGGCGGAGAGGATCACCAGGGGCCGCAGGACCATCGCCTCGCCCAGCAGGCTGTCGGCGTTGTAGTCGTCGAGGCTGTCGACCGCGGTCCCGGCCGCGCCGCCCTTGGGCCAGCCGAGGTAGCCGTCGGGTTCCTTGACGGCGCGCTTGATCCAACTGTCGGCCCAGTCGAACAGCATGTCGATCCACTTGGTGTCGCCGGTGGCCAGGTACCCGTAGCAGAAGCCCTCCATGTAGGGCGTCATGAACCAGCCGATGTCCTCGCCCATGGACGTGTCGCAGGAGCGGTTCGCCGCGGCGCTGGCGAGGATGTTTTTCTCCCAGCGGGCCAGCCAGTCGGCGGCCTTGGCGGGGTCCATCGGGGCCACCCGTCCGCCCTCGGCCGCCGCCGCGGGCTCGGCGGCCATCGCCGCGCCACTGAACACCGCCAGGCACACCAGACCCGCCACTGCCGTTCGCATCGCGTTCACAACCGCTCTCCTCTCCGCTTCGGGTTCCGGTCCGCCGCGCCGGCGGACGTCTTGACGGCCATCATGCTGCCTCGTCCCCCCGCCGGCGCCAAGGAGAATCCCGTTCAGCGGCCCTGGCGGAGGAGCCTGCGGGCCTCGTCGATCTGATCGGTCGAGTAGCGGATGCGGCGGCCGGTCTGGAACGAGAAGGGGTGTTCGAGCATCGTGTCCAGGACGTTGACGGCGACGTCGCACACGCGGAGCATCCGCGCCGAGTCGGACGGCCCGGCCCGGACGGCGTCGCGGGCGTCATCCAGCAGCGGCAGCAGGTCGCCCAGCACGGCGGGCCCGACGTAGGGGGCGTCCTCGGCGGCCCGCGCCCGCTCGGCCGGCTCGGCGTGGTGCAGCCGTGCCAGGTACCGGCGGCGATACTCCGGCTCGTCCAGCCGCGCCAGGGCCAGCGCCATGGCATCGCGGGCGGTCGAGTCGGTCTCGACGGCGATCTGGCGCTTGAGCACGTCGACCGTGTCGGCGTCGCCGATGACGCCCAGGACCCGCGCGGCGGTCCGGCGGACGAACTCGTCGCCGTTCGAGGCGACCTCGGCGGCCAGGGCGGGGCGGTCCTGGGGGTCGGGGCGGGCCTCCAGGCAGCGGCAGGCCGCCGACCGGGCCATGATGCTGTCGTTGCGGAGGGCTTCCAGAACGCCCTGGCGCCCCTGGGGTCCCCCGGCCGCCGCCAGGGCGTGGACGGCCAGCTCGCGGACCTCGGGGTCCTCGTCGCGCAGCAGCGGGCGGATTTCCGCCGCCGCCTCCGGGCCGATCGTCCCGGGCTGGTCGACCAGGCTCCAGTCGTTTTCGCGGATGCGTTGGATGATCGCTTGCGTCGTCATGCTCTCTGCCCTTCCTGGGAACGTCGCGTCGGCGGCCCCGCCGGCCGGTCGCTCGGGCGGCCGGGGGCATCCCGCTGCGGCCAGGAGCACGAGCACCAGCGAAGCGCCGGCCGCGATGTGTTGTCTCAGGCGATGCCGCCTCACGGGTTCACCTCTGCCGCCCGCTGCGCCCGCTAGTACGGGTTGCGCGCCCGCAGGCGGGAGCGCGCCACCTCGCCGTCGGCGTTGGAGTAGTCGCCGTCGAGCGTCTTGACGGAGATCAGGGCCCCGTACTGGTTGGGGCCGTACCCGACGTCGTTGCGGTAGGCCGGCGCGCCGGCGGGCCACTGGCTGTACATCAGCCGCCGCACCAGCCAGACGTCCTTGTTGTCGGTATCATGGCCCGCGTTGTCGGCGTCGGCGTGGTTGTTGCCGAGGTAGTGTCCCAGTTCGTGGGCAAGGTCGAAGGTCGAGGCGGTGTCGGCGATGGCCAGCCCCAGGCCCGCCCGGCCGGCCATGCCCACGTTGGTCACGTACGACAGTCCGACCCATCCGGTCCCGGCGTGCACGCAGTAGACGTTGACGGCGTTGGCGATGGGGTTGATGTTCAGGAGGGTGTCGAACTCGTCGTACTGGTGATTCGGGTCCGGGTAGGTGGCCGCGTCGGTCGTCACGGTGCCCGCCGCCGCGAAGTTGGCCGCCGCGCCGAGGGGGTTGGGCAGCGCTCGCCACGTGTTGCTGGGGCGGTGCAGGTATTCCGATCCGGTGGCGGGCGCCACGCGACGGCGGATGGTCTCTTCGACGATGCGGGCATCGGCGTAGGTGAAGCGGACCCCGCAGGGCCGCCAGATCGCGTTGGCCCCGCGGACGAGGGTGTCGACGTTGGTGCGCGTCGTGGCGACGTTCGCCGACCGCCGATCGGTGCCCGCGCCGTCGATCGTCACCAGGTGCACCGCCAGGCGGATGTGGACGAGCTCGAAGATGTGCGGCTCCAACTCGCCGACGACCGGCCCGTTGGCGCTGCCGTAGCGGACCTGGACGGCCACCGGCTCGTTCTGGCGGTCGGCGACGCCCTGGATGCTGAAGATCCCGCTGTCAGGCAGCGGGCCGCCGCCGGCCGGGTGGACGACCCGGACCAGGTCGGTGTCCGTGCTGGTGACGTAGAGCCGGGCGGCGGCCTCGATATCCTCGCGCAGCACCTTGACGCGGACCGTGTCGCCGACGGCCAGGGACACCATCGCGCCCAGGGCGTCCGACTCGCCCCACGTGTCCGCCCGCGTCCCCATGGCGAAGCCGCGATCGTCGACGTCGGGCGCATCAGCGACCGGGGCGCCGGTCACGGCCCGGACGAACCGCACCGGCACGACCGACTGCTGCTCGTGCTTGACGCGAACGCGAATGGCCATGGCGGTCAGTCTCCCACGTCGCTTTCGAGGTCGCCGTCGAGGGTCGTCTCGTCGGCATCGAGCGTCACGCCGTGCTCGGCCTGGAAGTCCAGGACGGAGCGTTCGTATTCGAAGACCTGGGCATTGTTGTCCACGCCGTCGCCGTTGGCGCCGCCGTGGCCGATCTGGTAGCCCAGGCAGCGCAGGCGCTCCTTGCGCCCCTCGGTCGTGTTGACGGCGGCCAGGGCGGCGGCGTCCCGCGTGACCTCGTAGACCGAGCCGAGCACCTCGACGGTCGTGGTGACCCCGGGGCGCAGGCGCACGTCGATGCGGCCGTTGCTGCCGGTGCGCCCCCGGGCGATCTCCGACCCGTCGGCCAGCACGCGGTAGTCCGCGCCGTCGATCCCCCGCGTGATGCCCGGCGTGCCGGGAGACTTCTGCAGGTACAGGCAGACCGTTCGGATGTTCAGGGCGTTGAAGCCCTGGTGCAACTGCACCAGCCTGGCCACGAGGCTCATAGTCCGAATCGCTCCTTGAGGCGGGTCCCCGTCGCGGCGTCCATGGTTCCGGTGGCGTCGAGTCCCTCGGCTTCCTGAAAGGCCCGGATCGCCCCTTCCAGGCCGGCGGCGATGTCGTAGCCGAGATTCGCCAGCCGCCCGCGGACCCCGGCGTCGGCGTCGAGCGGATCGAGGGCCCCCAGGCGAAGCTCGTAGACGTCCTCGTGGTCGCCCTCGCCCACGATGAGCCGGCCCGTCCGTGCGCCCGGCGGGATGCTCTGCTCGACCGTCCCGTCGCCATCGGTGGTGCCTCTGGCGGCAAAGGTGTCGTCGATCATCAGGGTGTAGGGCTCGTTCGCCCGCGGCTCGTCGTCGATCAGCAGGCGGATCCTCAGCTTCGCCGGGACGCCCTTGAGTCGGAACCGATGCCGCTGCCCGGTGGCGGCGCTGACGCTGCCTTTGCGCTTGTCGGGGATCGCGACGACGTCGCCCGGCATCAGCACGTTCGGCTCGCCCCGCTCCCGCTTGAGCCGCGCGTTGTCGGCGTGGTTCCAGAGGGTCTCCCAGAAGAACCCGTAGCGGTCGCTGATGCTCGACAGGCACTCGCCCTGGCGAACCGTGTGCTGTGTAGGCATCCGGACGCTCTCCCAGACCGGCCGGGACGGCGGATCGCCTGCCCCACGCGGACAGGACCCGCGATTCCACAGCCCTGCGCGGGCGGCTTGAAGAACAGATGGGAAACCTGACGCCACGCAGGTCGCCGATCAGTGTGACGGGCGGCCCGGCCGCGGTCAAGCGTGAAATCGAGGTCTGTCATCGGCAGATAGTAATGTCCGGTCTTCGGCATGTAAGAATGTCCGCTTTCCTTTTGTGTGCAAGGAGAGCGGATGGACGAGGAACGGATCGCGATGAGCCAGCGGGAGCGGGATCGGTTGA
>JAAYZK010000385.1 GCA_012514895.1 Planctomycetota bacterium
CAGCTCGGGCGGCAGTTCGCGATGATGCGCGACGCCGGCCTGCTGGACCTGGCCAGCCGCAAGGGCAAGGCCCCCGGCGGGTACGCCACCACGCTGGCCGAGGCGCGCCGGCCCTTCATCTTCATGAACGCCGTCGGCGTCGACCGCGACGTGCGGACGCTGCTGCACGAGGGGGGCCACGCCTTCCACGCCCTGGCGGCGTCCGACGAGCCGCTGGTGAACTACCGCCATGCCCCCATCGAGTTCTGCGAGGTGGCGTCGATGGGCATGGAACTGCTCGCCGATGGGCACCTGGACGTCTTCTACGGCGGCGCCGACCTGGCCCGCAGCCGGCGGGAGCACCTGGAGGGCGTCATCATGATCCTGCCGTGGGTGGCGACGATCGACGCGTTCCAGCACTGGATCTACACCCACCCGGATCACGGCCTGCAGGAGCGGCGGGCGGCGTGGGTGGCGATCCACGACCGCTTCGGCGGCGGGGTGGTCGACTGGACGGGCCTGGAGGAGGCGAAGGCTTCCCTGTGGCATCGGCAGTTGCACATCTTCGAGATGCCGTTCTACTACATCGAGTACGGCATCGCCCAGTTGGGCGCGTTGCAGTTGTGGGTGCGGGCCAGGACCGACCCGGCCGCGGCCCTGGACGCCTACAAGGCCGCCCTGGCCCTGGGCGGCTCGCGCCCCCTGCCGGAGCTGTTCGCGGCGGCGGGCCTGCGCTTCGACTTCTCCGCCGCGACGCTCGGCCCGCTGGTCGAGGCGGTGGCGGCCGAGCTGCAGACGCTGGCGTAGGCGCCAACCTTGACAGGCCGGACCAGCAGGGGGATGATGGCCGGATTGGGCCCGCGGGTATCCGGCGGGCCTCTCCTGCAAAACGATGGGACCGACCGCCATGTTGGAAGAGATTCAGGCCGAGCGGCAGAAGAAGCTGGAAGCGATCCGCGAGCTGGGGATCGACCCGTACGGGTGGCGCTACGACGGCGCCGAGCCCGTCGCGTCGATCGCCGGGCGCTACGTCGAGGACCGGGAAGGCCAGAGGGGCGACGTCGCCGGGCGCCTGGTGCTCCTGCGGGACATGGGCAAGCTGATCTTCGCCCAGGTCCGCGACGAGACGGGCACGCTGCAGATCGCCCTGCGCCGCAACGTGCTGGACGAGAAGCAGTGGTCGCTGGCCAAGCTGCTGGACCTGGGCGACCTGGTGGCCGTCCGCGGCGACCTGATGCGCACGCGGACGGGCGAGCTGACGGTCTTCGCCGACGGGCTGACGCTGCTGTGCAAGAGCCTGCTGCCGCTGCCGGAGAAGTTTCACGGCCTGCAGGACACGGAGCTGCGGTACCGCAAGCGGTACCTCGACCTGATCGTCAACCCCGAGTCGATGGAGGTCTTCCGCCGCCGCGTGGCGATCATCCGGCATTTCCGGCGGTACCTGGAGGACCGCGGCTTCATGGAGGTCGAGACGCCGATGATGCAGTCGATCTTCGGCGGCGCCGCGGCCAAGCCGTTCCTGACGCACCACAACGCCCTGGACCGCGACCTGTACCTGCGGATCAGCCCCGAGCTGTTCCTCAAGCGGCTGCTGGTGGGGGGGATGGAGAAGGTCTTCGAGATCAACCGGAACTTCCGCAACGAAGGGATCGACTCCACGCACAACCCCGAGTTCACGATGATGGAGCTCTACCAGGCCCGGGCCGACTACGACGTGATGATGGAGCTGACCGAAGGGCTGATCGCCTCGGCCGCCCAGGCGGTGTGCGGCTCGATGAAGCTGCCGTACGGCGGGCAGGAGCTGGACTACACCCCGCCGTGGCGGCGGGCGACGTACGGCGAGCTGCTGGCCGAGCATGCGGGCGTGTCGCTGGACGATCCGGCGGGCCTCCGCGCCAAGGCGCGCCGGATGGGTCTGGAGGAGGCCAACAAGGCCGACGCCGTGGTGGCGAATCTCATCTTTGAAGAGGCCGTCGAACCGACCCTCGTGCAGCCGACGTTCGTAAGGGACTATCCGGCGGACCTGTGTCCGCTGACGCGGCGGGACCCGGGCGACAGCCGGATCGCGCTGCGGTTCGAGGCGTACGCCGCCACGATGGAACTGGCGAACGCCTATACCGAACTGAACGATCCGGCCGTCCAGGAAGCCAACTTCCGCATGCAGTTGGCAGGCGAGGCGGCCGACGAGACGATGCGCGTGATGGACAACGACTTCATCGCGGCCCTCCAGCACGGCATGCCGCCGGCGGGCGGGCTGGGCATCGGCATCGACCGCGTCGTGATGCTGCTGACCGGCACGACGACCATCCGCGACGTGGTGCTGTTCCCCACGCTGCGGACGGCGCAGTCCTGAGACCATGTACAAGCTATTCCTGAGCCTCCGCTATCTTCGCCGTCGGCCGATCGCCCTGGTGGCCATCATCGGGATGGCGCTGTGCGTGTTCATGGTGATCGTGGTCGCCAGCGTCATGAACGGCTTCCTCGACCAGGTCGCCACCGCCGCGCGGGGGCTGATGGGCGACGTCGTCATCGACGGGTACACGGGCATTCCCCACTACCAGCAGCTCATCGAGCAGCTCAACGCCCACCCCGACATCCGCGCCGCCACGCCGGTCACCCACACGTACGGGCTGCTGAAGTTCGGCCCCCGCGACGTCCGCACCGTCAGCGTCATGGGCATCCGCCTGCCCGAGGCGACCGAGGTGACGGCCTTCGGCAGGGAGCTCCATCCACCGGCGCTTCAGGGCGCCCCGGCGTTCGAGCTGCCGCCCGACGTGCAGTCGCGCCTGGCCCAGCGCAACTTCTTCTGGCAGCGCGCCCTGGCCGAGACCGACCGGGAGATCGAGGAGCTGGACCGGCAACTGGAGGCGGCCCTGGATGCGCCGCCGTCGCCGGACGGGGAGGACCGCATCGCTGCCCTGGAGGGCCGCCTGGCCGGCGAGCGGCAGCGCGCCGCCGACATCCGGCGGATCTGTATCTTCGAGCCCGAGCACCCCGGCGTCATCCTGGGCGTGGAGATCCCCGGCACGACGGTGCGCGACGAGGCGACCGGCCAGTACCAGCGCTACAAGCGCATCGGCGAGGCCGAGAAGGTGCAGTTGACGCTCCTGCCGCTGGGGCGCGGGACGGTCGGCGCGATGACCGAGCCGGTGAAGAAAACCTTCAACCTCGTCGGCGACCAGCGGTTCGGGATCTACGTGATCGACAACAGCCACGTCTACGTGGACTTCGACGTGCTCAACCGCCTCATCGAGATGGGCGACCGGGCCGACCAGATCCAGATCCGTCTGGCCGACGGCTCCGACGAGGCCGCCGGCAACGCCGGGGCCGCCGTCGTCCGCGACATCTGGGCGCGGTTCGCCGCCGCCCACCGGGAGGATGTGCAGGTTGACCAGGCCGCCATCCAGACGTGGCGGCAGAAGCAGGCGCAGTACGTCGACGCCGTCGAGAAGCAGCGGGACCTGATGGTGATCATCCTGGGGATCGTCTCGATGGTGGCGGTGGTGCTGGTGTTCGCGATCTTCTACATGATGGTGGTGCAGAAGACCAAGGACATCGGCATCCTCAAGAGCCTCGGGGCGTCGCACGTGGGCGTGGCGTGGGTGTTCCTGACGTACGGCAGCGCCGTGGGGCTGGTGGGCAGCGTCTTCGGCGCCGCCGGCGGGTACGCGTTCGTGCGGAACATCAACGCGGTCCACGACTGGATCGCCACCGCCTTCGGCTGGCGGGTGTTCAGCCGCCAGGCGTACATGTTCGACCGGATCCCCGACGCGGTGGACCCGTGGGTGATCGTCTGGGTGATGGTCGGGGCGATGATCGCCGGGCTGGTCGGGGCGCTGCTGCCGGCGCTGCGGGCGGCGCGGATGCAGCCGGTGGAGGCGCTCCGCTATGAGTAAGGCCATGATCGAGGTCAGGCAGCTCAGCAAGTCCTACCGCATGGGGCGGATCGATCTGCACGTGCTCAAGAAGGTCTCCCTGAGCGTCGGAGCGGGCGAGTTTGTCGCCGTCGTCGGCGCCTCGGGCAGCGGCAAGAGCACCCTGCTGCACCTGATCGGCCTGCTGGACCGGCCGGACGGCGGCTCGATCGCCCTGGACGGCGTGGACGCCGCGGGCCTGTCGGCCCGGGGGCGCAACCGGATCCGCCGGGGCGACGTGGGCTTCGTCTTCCAGTTCTACCACCTGCTGCCCGAGCTGAACGTGCTGGAGAACGTCCTGATCGCCGCCATGACCGGCACACCCGTGCTGAAATGGCTGGCCGGCTCCCGCCAGGCCCGCCGGGCCGCCCGGGAACTGCTGGAGATGCTCGGCCTGGGCCGGCGGCTGGGCCACCGGCCCAGGGAACTGTCCGGCGGGGAGCGCCAGCGGGTCGCCATCGCGCGGGCCCTGG
>JAAYZK010000386.1 GCA_012514895.1 Planctomycetota bacterium
TTCGCCAACCTGATCCTGGCCGACGAGATCAACCGCGCGACGCCCAAGACGCAGTCGGCGATCCTCGAGGCCATGCAGGAGAAGAACGTCTCGGTCAGCCACCACACCCACAGGCTGCCCCAGCCGTTCTTCGTGATGGCCACGCAGAACCCGCTGGAGATGGAAGGCACCTACCCGCTGCCGGAAGCCCAGCTCGACCGCTTCCAGTTCAAGATCAACGTCGTCTCGCCGGAGGTGGACGAGCTGGTCGAGATCCTGGACCGCACGACCGGCGCGAAGGTGCCGGCGCCGGGGAAGGTCGTCACGGGCAAGCGGGTGCTGGAGATGCAGCAGCTCGTCCGCCGCGTCCCGGTGGCCGGCCCGGTCAAGGAGTACATCGCCCGCCTCACGCTGGCGTCCCACCCCGACAGCCCCCACGCGCCGTCGGTGACCCGGCGGTTCGTCCGCTACGGCGCTTCCCCGCGGGCCGCCCAGAGCATGATCCTGGCGGCGAAGGTCCTCGCCCTGCGGGACGGGCGGCCCAACGTCGCCTTCGCCGATGTGCGGAAGGTGGCGTATCCCTCGCTCCGACATAGGCTTATCCTCAGCTTCGAAGGCCAGGCCGAAGGGATCGCCCCCGACGAGATCGTCCGCCAGATGATCGAAGCCGTGCCCGAAGCCGTGACCGTCTGACGGCTGGGAGGCGCCGCTGATCGTCAACTTGGATTAATTGTCCTAAGCTCTTACCATTTCTTGAACTGCGCGCTTATGTCCGATGAAGATGGCCCATAGATCCCCGTTTGGGATTGAAAGGGACATGGCGATCGCTACACTGGGGGCCTCGGATCCTTCTTCACGCAACCGTTGTCGATTGTGGGGTGGTGAGATGGCCTCCGTGACGTACGATGACCGCAGCTTTCTGATCGACGGGCACCGGGTGTGGCTGGTCAGCGGTGCCGTTCACTACTTCCGCGTGCCGCGCGAACTGTGGCGCGACCGCCTGGCCAAAGCCCAGGCCGGCGGGCTCAACTGCGTCGAGACGTACGTGGCGTGGAACCGTCACGAGCGGCACGAAGGGCAGTGGGATTTCTCCGGCGACAACGACGTCGTCGAGTTCATCCAGCAGGCGGCCGACCTGGGGCTTTACGTGATCGTCCGCCCGGGGCCCTACATCTGTGCCGAGTGGGACTTCGGCGGCCTGCCCGCCTGGCTGGGCGCCAAGCGGAACATCCACCTGCGAAGCGCCGACGCCGTCTACACCCACTACTACGACAAGTACTTCCGCCAGCTCCTGCCCCGCCTGGTCGACCTGCAGGTCACCCGCGGCGGCAACATCGTGGCGATCCAGAACGAGAACGAGTACTTCGTCACGTCCATGCCCGAGCGGATGGACTACCTCAACTACATCACCCGCTACTACCGGCGGGCGGGCATCGACGTGCCCATCCTCACCTGCAACAACATGACCGAGCCGCTCGTGCCCGATGCCGTCGAGTGCCTCAACGGGTACGGCCGCACCATCGAGCAGGTCAAGCGGCTCCGCGCGATGCAGGGCGACAAGCCCCTGCTGGCCACCGAGTACTGGTGCGGCTGGTTCGACGGGTGGGGGGGCGAGCACGTCCGGAGGGACCCCCGCGATGTCGCGCGGCGGGCGATGGAACTGACCGGGGCGGGCTGCCAGATCAACTACTTCGTGTACCACGGCGGCACGAACTTCGGCTTCGCCGGCGGACGGACCGTCGGCAGCGACCACAACTACATGACGACCAGCTACGACTACGACGCCCCCATCGCCGAGGGCGGGGGCCTCACCCGCAAGTACAGTCTGCTGCGGCTGGTCAACCTGCCCAACCGTACGCTGGGGCACATCCTGGCGGCCGCCGCCCCGATGGCCATCCCGGCGGCGATCGGCCACACGGCGGTCCACTGGAGCGCCGGGGAGAGCGGGACCGTCCTGGTCGTCTCCAACGGCGGCGACGACCGCGTGACGTCGACGGCCGTCGCGCTGCCGGACGGCCGCAGGCTGGAGGTCGACCTGTCGCACTACGGGGCGGCGCTGCTGCTGCGCAACGCCCGCCTCACCGACCGCCACACGCTGGACGAGAGCAACCTGTCGCCCCTGGGCCTGCTGGCCGGGGGCGTGCTGGTCCTGCACGGCGCGCCGGGCCAGGAGGGTCACGTCAGTGTCAACGGCCGCCGCGAGGCGGTGACGGTGCCCCCCGGCGACGGCGTCGTCCTGCGGGACGTCGCGGGGCTGCCGGTGGCGGTCGTGAACTCCGCCCTGGCCGAGCGGTGCTGGGAGGTGGACGATACCGTCGTGATGGGCCCGGCCTTCGTCGGCGAGACGCTGGACGACCTCGTCCACGCGCCCGGGGCGAAGGACTTCGCGCTGATCGATGCGCACGCCAGGCTGACCCGCCCGAAGGCGAGAACCCCCATGGCCCGCCCGCCGGCCAAGCCCCCGGCCTTGAAGCGGTTCAAGGCCCTGGGCGCGTGCACGGAGATCGACGAGCCGCTCGAGGCGTTCGACCGGCTCGAGGGCCCCTGCCCCATGGAGCAGCTCGATCTGGCCGACGGGTACGGCTGGTACCGGACCGCCATCACGCTGCCCCGGGCCGCTCGGAAGCACCTGCTCCTGCCGGGCTGCGCGGATCGGGCCCGGATCTACGTCAACGGCGCCTTCGCCGGCCTGTGGGGCCGTGGGCGGGGCGCCACCCGCGAGCCGATCGCCGTGCCGTTCCAGCGCGGCCGCAATGAGCTGGCGCTGCTGGTGGACAACCTCGGACGCTTCAACTTCGGCGAGTACCTGGGCGAACTCAAGGGCGTGTGGGACGGGATCTACGACGCCACGCCGGTGGGGCTGCGGGCGTGGCGGATCAAGGAGGGCACCGGCAAGGAGTTCTCCCGCCGCATGGTGTCGCGCGCCCAGGTGCACCTGACCGACGGGCTGGACCAGACGCCGCCGATGGTGTGCCAGAACACCTTCACGCTGTCCAGGCACGTGCCGGTGCACCTGCAGTTCACCGGCCTGGACCAGACCATGGTCGTCCTGTGCAATGATCGCCCCGTGGGTTTCTTCACGGCCCGGAACGGCGGGTTCGGCGACATCACGCTGGATCGCGAACTGGTCGGCGGTTCCAACCGCCTGACGCTGCTGGTCTGGCCGGATGTCACCGCCAGGGCGCTGGCCGCCGCGGTGCGCCTGTACCGGCTCGAGAGCGACCTGACCGCCCGTGCCCCCTGGGGCTTCCGCCCCTGGGGCGTGCCGGACGGCCCGACGGGCGGGTCGGGGGCGAAGAGGCCGGCGTGGTTCGCGGCGACCTTCCCGGCGCCGGCGGAAAACCGTCCTCTCTTCGTGAAGGTCGCCGGGGCGGCCAAGGGCCAGATCTTCCTCAACGGCCGCAACCTCGGCCGCTTCTGGACGATCGGCCCCCAGGACGCCTACTACCTGCCGGAGCCCTGGCTCGAACGGACCAACGAACTGATGCTCTTCAGCGAAGACGGCGCCGCCCCGACGGGGACGACGCTGGTGTTCAGGCCCCACGGGCCGTACGGCGGGTAACGGCCCTACGCCTTGGCGGCGGCCTTCTTCTTCTTGGCCTGCAGCAGGAGGTGCTTGTTCTCCTGGAAGATGGCGCCCAGCGCGGTGGGGATCATCACCAGCAGGGGAATCAGGGCGACGTCCTTGTCCAGCCGGCGGAACAGCGACCTGTCCGGCCCATCCAGCGCGAACGCCAGCGCCAGGATGCCCGAGATGAGCAGCAGCCCTCCCTGGAAACTCGTCACGATGACCACCACCACCTGGAAGACCACGAAGGCCAGCAGGCCCATGATGATGACGCCCATCAGGCCGCCCACCCACGCCAGGTCGGCCAGGTCGTAGGCGTCGAAGGCGATGGAGGTGTACCGCCACAGGGCGAACCCGGCCAGGCCCCCGATCACCCCGCCGAACAGACTGACCGCCCACTTGATCGCCGGCCACGCCAGGGCGGCGAACACCGCACCGAAGCCCAGGATGAGGATGAGGTCCATGTGCGGCTCAGTCATCCGCTCGGCGTAACGGCTGCCGACCAGCAACCCGAGGTAGCCCGCGTTCAGGGTGATCAACTGCCGGTAGAATTTCCACCCCTGGGTGAGGAACAGCAGACCGACGCCCACGAGCGCCAACGCGATGACCGGGCTGGCGTCCAGGTGAAGGTCCAGGTAATCTCTCAGCAGTTCGTCCACACGACCATTATTCTCTCCGAACGTCCCCATGTGAGTGCCGACCCCCCTCGTCGTCGGTTTTCTTCCCCCGGGCACCCGCCCTGGCGATGCGGTCCGCACGAACCTGATAGACGATACCCCCGGCCGCCAGCAGCGCCATCGGCACGGCGACGATCCAGAGGCGGTATTGTCCTTTGCCCGGCATCCCGCCGAGCACCGAGGCGACCGCCAGCCACACCCCGCCGACGACCATCGCCGCGCCCAGCAGTCCCGAACCGATGATCCGCGTCGGCCGGGGCTTGACGGCGCCCAGCAGCACGCCGGCCAGGGCGGTCCCTCCGCCGGCGCCGAGCACCAGCAGCGGCGCGCGGCCGATCATCCACGACAGCCAGGCCCCCAGCGTCCGCAGGGTCGCCGTCGCGTAGGCGCCCAGGGCCATCCCCGTCGGGTCGAAGCCGGCCGGCCCGTCGATGGGCGCCAGGCGATGCAGCAGGGCCAGTTCCGCCGCCGCCGCCAGCGCCAGGCCGGCGCCGATCGCCCACACCGCCGCCGGCAGGATCAGGCCGGCCACCGCCGCCACCGCGCCGGTGACGGCCGCGGGCCACGTCGGGTCCAGCCCCAGGCGCCTCGCGACCGCCGCGCCGGCCGCCGCCGCCAGGGCGCCCAGGCAGACGGCCGGGGCCAGCCGTCCGGCCCACCGGCAGCCGAACAGCGCCAGCGCCAGACCGGCCAGGAGGCCGGAGGCCCCCAAAAGCATGCCCAGGGCTCCCCCGGGCATGGCCGGCGGCGGGATGTTGAGTATCTCGAACATGCGGTCCGCCCATCCCCCGGGTCATCGGTTCACTGGCGATCCAGCGCGCGCAGCTCGGCGCGGGCCATCGCCTTCTTGCCCGCATCGGTCAGCCGCTCCAGGGCGGCCATCAGGTTCGTTCTCGCCCGATCGCGCTGTCCGAGGTATCGGCCGTACAGAATCCCGAGCATCAGCCGGATGTCGGCGGCGTGCTCGTAGCCGCCGTACGTGTGCAGCAGCCGTTCGTACGCATCGGCGGCCGGGCCATAGCGCTGATCGGCCATAAGCTGGTTGCTCACATCGAGCTGCTGCTGCTGGGGCAGGACGACGTTGTCGGCGGCCGCCACCAGGTCCAGGTAGAGGCGGCTGGCGGTCGGCAGATCGCCGGAGGCGTGGGCCTGGCTGATCCGGCGGCGCAGGGCGATTTCCTCACTTTCGGCGGCGTCCGGCGCCGCCTGCCAGGGCTGGCGGCCGGCGGAACGGGTGTTCCGCTGGGGATTGAACGGATCGTACCCCTGGGCGACCATCCGCCGATAGGCGGCCCGGCGGTGGGCGGCCTTCCAGAGGCTCAGCAGGTCGTACACGTCCCGGGGCAGCAGCCGCAACCCCAGCAGCGCCGCCGCGATGCCGATCCCGTACACGTAGCCGGCGGCGTGGGCCACGTACGCCACGCGGCCGCCGGCGCCCGACAGCGAGGCCCAGACGTTGAAGATGAACTGGAACCCCAGGAACACCAGGCTGGAGACCTCGAACGGCACGATGAAATACAGCAGCCACGCCAGCAGCGTCACCCGCACGCGCGGGAACAGCACCAGGTAGCAGCCCGTCACGCCCGCGATCGCGCCGCTGGCCCCCAGCACCGGCACCATCCCGCCCAGCAGCACGTAGCCGATCCCGCTGCCCACCCCGCCGGCCAGGTAGAACGCCGCGTACGCCACGTGGCCGAACCGGTCGTTCACCGCGTTGCCGAACACCCACAGGAACACCATGTTGCCCACGATGTGCACCCAGTCGGCGTGCATGAACATCGACGTGAAGAACTGGTGCACCTCCGGCGCGGACGGATCCAGCAGGTACGGCTGCGACATCCGCTCGTAACGGGCCGGGAAGAAGGCGGCCAGCGCGAACACCGCCACGTTGGCCGCGATCACCGCGTAATTGACCACGGGGGTCAGCGTCAGCCGGTTGTCGGTACGGATCGGTATGAGCATCGGTTATCCGTTCGCTGGTCCCGCCGGCGGCAGCCGTGCCGACCGGAACACCCGCCCGCATTCTACCGGGACCGGCGGCGGGCCGCCAGCTTCAAAGCCGGACCGCTGACGCCCGGGGCGTTCGGCGGACACCTCTGGGGAAATCCCCTGCGGAGTGATCAAACGAAGCCTGCAGGTCGCCAACATAGCGGTTGGGACAAGTCCTCCGTAAGTTGCGACGTGACGTCCCGGACATCCGGCGTTCACGCGGTGCGTGGGGCCCGCAGGGTGTCCGTCTTCCTGCCTGATGACACGTCCTGTGCGGCACAAGCCAGTCGTTGGCCGAAGGGGCCAGCGAGCAGGCGGCGGCCATCGAGGAGACGACCTCCAGCGTCGAGGAGATCGCCTCGATGATCAAGCAGAGCGCCGGCAACGCCGACGAGGCGCGGAACCTGGCGGACTCGGCGTGCAAGACCGCCGGGACGGGCAGGACGACTCCACCGGAAGCCTCCGCCCCCCTCGAACGCGAATCCGAGATGGCGGCGTTCCAGGCCTGGCTGTTTCGACGGTTTCTTCCCCGGCACCGGGACGCCCACGACGGCGTCCCGGTGCCGCATTGTCGCGCCGGGGTTCCCAGCGGGCCGCCGGGGGCGTAGAATCACCCGCGTGCGAATCCTGCTGACCAATGACGACGGCATCCTCGCCCCCGGACTGCGGGCGCTGCACCGGGCGGCGGCCGACCTGGGCGAGATCCACGTCGTGGCGCCGTGGTCGCCGCAGTCGGCGGCCGGCCATAGCATTACGCTGCACGACCGGATGACCGCCGAGCGGATCGAGGTCGACGGCGCCCCCTGGGGCATCCGCGTCGACGGGCGACCGGCCGATTGCGTGAAACTGGCCTTCAAGGAACTGGTGGGCGAGCCGATCGACCTGGTCCTCAGCGGGATCAACCACGGGGCAAACGTGGGGATCAACGTCCTGTACAGCGGCACCGTGGCGGCGGCGGCCGAAGGCGCCATCCTCGGCGCCCGCGCCGTCGCGTTCAGCCAGGCCCTCGGCCGGACGGCCGTCGACTACGAGGCCTCGGCCCGCCGCTGCCGTGCGGTGCTCGACGTGCTGCTGGCCGGCGACCTGGGCCCGGGCCACCTGGTGGCGGTCAACCTGCCGATCCAGGACGACGGGCCGCCCGTCGGCGTGCGCGTCGACCGCCAGGCCGTCGGGCGGATCCGCGAGTCCTACGCGGTCCAGGCGGGCGAGAAGGGGCGCACGTGGTACCAGTTGACCGACGGCTATGAATACAACGCCCCGTCGCCCGATACGGACGTGGGGGCCCTGCACGACCGCTACATCAGCGTCACGCCGCTGCACGTGGACCTGACCGACACCCGCCGCCTGGAGGCGCTGCGCGCGCTGCCGTTCGGGGAGGTGCCGCTGTGAGGGTGGCGGTCCTGGTCGCGGTGCTGCTGGCCGTCCCGGCTGGGGGGGGGTGCCGTCGCGTCGAACGGCCCGAACCCGCCCAGACGGCCGAGGCGCTGTTCGAGCAGGCGTCGGAGGCGCTGGCCGCCGGGCGGGTCGAGGACGCCGCGGCGCTGTTCGCCCGTTCACTGGCGACGGCCGACGACGTCCGCCGGCGCCGCGATGCGGCGGTGCGGCTCTTCGCGGCCGGGGCCGCCGATCCGGCGCTGGACCTGCTGGCCGACCGCCAGGACCCCTCGCTGGCCGCCGCGCGCGAGGCGATGATGCTCTACAAGGCGGCGCCGCCGCCGGGCTGGCGGGACAACCCTTACGTCGTCGCCGCCATGAGCGACGCGCTGGCGGCGGTGGGGCGCCTGTCGGGTCGGCTGGAGCCGCTGGCGCCGGTCGAACTGGGCGAGGCGGCCCTGGGCGGGATGATCCGCGATTGGCACACGTGGGCCCGCCTGGCAGCCGGCCCCTCCGACGGCGCCGGCCGGTCGCGGACGATGGTGGTCTGGGCGGTCGGCGGCGCGAACGAAGACGCGGCGGCCGAGCAGGGGCTGATCATCCACCCAGCCGGTGGCGGCGATGGGGCGGGGCAACTGGTCCACATGGGCAGTTGGTTCGCCGGCGGGTCGGCTCCGCCCGTCGAGGTGGTCGTGCCGCCCGCCGGGTCGGACGGCCCGGTCGCCCTGGTTCTGGCGACCTGGAACGACGCCGCCGCGCTGACGGTCGCCCTGCTGGGCGAACGGACCGAGGGGGGGCTGGTGGTGACCGGCTGTTCGCATCCGGCCCTGCTGGCGGCCCTGCTGGCGAAGATGGCCGATCCGGACCTGGCCGGCGGCCCCTACGTCCTCCTGCGCGACCCCGGGGAGAGCCGCGCCGTGGCGGCCCTGGCGGCCGAACGCGGCGCCGCCGGGGCGGTGGCCGTCGAGGGGCTCTGGGCGCACTGGACGGTGGCCGAGGCGGACCAGACGGACTTCGCCGCCGACGATTCCCTGCTGGCCGACCTGGTCGGCTTTGTCCGCTACGGCCGCGACGCCTGGCCGACGCTGGATCGTTGATTCCGACTTAGTGAGTCGGGATCGTGGTCTGCGAAACCCATCCCAGTGGGTCTCGGAGGTAACCGGGCACGAGTGGTGGTATGCCCCTGTGGTTCCGGTCGCTTAGGGCCGCCTTTCTTGAGGAAAAATCTGTCGAAAAGTGAATTTTTCAGTTGAGGCCTCCCTGAAAGTGGGGTAATCTCCCTGCCAGTCCCAGTCAGTGGTTCGGTGAGGCACGTCAAGCGATGGCGCTTTTTGTGGGTGAATTTGACCAGACGCTGGATGAGAAGCGCCGTCTGGCTGTGCCGGCCGCCTTGCGGGAGCAGATTGACCCGCAGGTTGATGGTGACGGTTTCTTTCTGGTGCTGGGCGCGGATCGGCACCTGTGGCTGTACCCGGATGGGTACTACCGGCAGTTGATGTCCTCGCTGAAGCGGTCGCCGCTGCCGACCCGCAATGGACGCAAGATGAGCCTGCTGTTTGCGATGGCCCGGCAGTTGAAGCCGGACAAGCAGGGACGCGTGGTGTTGCCGGACAAGTCGCTGCAGCGGGCCGACGTGGATACGGAGTTGACGTTGGTAGGTCATGACGATCACATCGAGATCTGGCCCCGCAGGCAATGGGAGGCGTTCATTGCGGAGCACCTGCCGACGTACGGCGAGACGTTGCTGGAGATGGGAGACGCGCTGAGCTCCGAGGGACCGGAGCCGGCATAATCGAACGGCCGTCGGGGCCACCCGTCTGAAGTGGTTTGGGAGATCAAGTTCGCCCGGAGTGAAAGGATTCCGTCATGCCAGGCTGTACCGTCGCCTCCGACGAGACCGTAGCACGGCAGGGAAGCTGTGAGCGTGTTCTCGCCGAACTGGATGCCGATCGAGAAGCTCCGCGGGTTCCGGCAGGGGACTACCGACAGTGCCTGCTGAACTTGGCTGACCGGTTGGCAAACGTTCAGGCGATGGGCGGCGAGTATGCCCGGGTGAGCTTCTCCCCTTACATCGAGGCCCAGCGGCAGCGACTGCGTCTGTGAGAGGTGCGTGCGGTCCATGGGCACTGCGTCGGCCCATACACCGGTGTTGCTTGATGCAGTGGTGGAACTGCTCCGCCCGGCGTCGGCGCGGTGGATCGTGGACTGCACCGTCGGACTCGGCGGGCACGCCGAGGCGCTGCTGGAAGCCGGCGGGGACCATCTGTCCCTGATCGGGATCGACCGCGACGAGGCCAACCTCCGGCGCGCCGCCGACCGGCTGATCGGCACCCGCGCGGCCGGCGAGCCGCCCGCATCCCGCGTGCGGCTGTTCCACGGCGATTTCCGGAACATCCGGGAGGTCCTCCAGATCGTCGGCGTCGATCGCGTCGACGGGATCCTGGCCGACCTGGGCGTGGCCTCCACGCAGTTGGACGACGCCGAGCGCGGCTTCAGCTTCGCCGCCGACGCCCCGCTGGACATGCGGATGGATCCGCAGGGGGGCGGCCCCACGGCGGCGGACCTGCTGGCCCGGCTGGGCGAACAGCAACTGGCCGACCTGCTGTACCGCTACGCCGACGAGCGGCTCAGCCGGCGGATCGCCCGGGCGATCGTCGCGGCCCGGGCGGCCGGCCCGATCCTGCGGACGCGGCAACTGGCCGACCTGGTCCAGCGGGCCGTCGGGCCGCGCGGCGGCCGGCGGATTCACCCGGCCACCCGCACGTTCCAGGCCCTGCGGATCGCCGTCAACGACGAACTGGCGGCCCTGGACGACCTGCTGGCGGCGCTGGGCGACCTGTTGGCACCCGGCGGACGCGCCGCCGTCATCAGCTTCCACTCGCTGGAGGACCGGCGCGTGAAACACGCCATGGCGGCCATGAAATCCGACCAGACGGGCAGAATCATTACGCCCAGACCCGTGGTTCCTGACGATACGGAAATACGGAGCAATCCGCGCAGCCGCAGCGCCAAGCTGCGCTGTGTCGAACGGCTCTGACAGCCGGACGCCGGGGCCGGCCGGCCGCCCGCGGGCGGCGAACAGGGATGGATGATGGAGTTGGACGCATGACGCGCGAGTCGAAGATCGCCCTGCTGGTCGGATTGGCTTTCATCGTGTGCTTCGGAGTCATCCTGTCCGGCACGCGAAGCGACGTGCAGACCCCTGCCGTTGCCGCGGTGGACGTCCCGGTCGATTCCGGGTTCGCCCTCGAATCGCGCCGGCCCGCGTCCTTGACTGCGCTGCCGCCGCTGCCGCCGGTCCACCGCCCGCAGCACGCCGGGCGGCCGTCGATCGTTCTTGCCGACGACCTGCCGGTGCAGCCCGACGCGCCGGTGCGGCCGGCGGAGGTCTCGCCGGTGCGGGTCGCCCCGCCGACCGACCGGACCTACACCGTCCAGCCGCGCGACACGCTGAGCCTCATCGCCCGGCGGGTGTACGGCACGGAGGACCGCGGGGCGTACATGCGGATCTTCGACGCCAACCGCGACATCCTCCGCGACCCGTCCAGCGTGCGGGCCGGGCAGGTGCTGCGGATCCCGCCGGCCGACGCCCAGGCCCCCGAGGCGACGGTGCGGGCGACCGAGGCCGCCGGTACCTACGTGGTCCAGCCCAACGACACGCTGATCCGCATCGCCCGCAAAACGATGAACTCCGACGACCGCCAGGCCGTGCGGCGGCTGTACGAGCTGAACCGGCAGGAGCTGAGCGATCCGGACCACCTCCGGATCGGCCAGACGCTGCGCATCCCCCGCTGAGGCCCCGATGCGAATCGCCTTTGTCATTCTGTGCCTGACGGCGATCGGCCTGGCCACCGTGGTCTGCCGCCACAGGGAGATCGCCGCCGGCCGCGAGATCCACCAGTTGCAGCGGCGCCTCGTCGAGCAGCGGCGGGTGCTGTGGGATCTGGAGGCGCGCCTGGCCGAGGTGTGCGCCCTGCCCGCGGTTCGGATCCGCGCCCAGGATATGCACACCGCCATGATCGCGCCGGAGGCCCGCGACGCCAACACGGGGTATGCCCTGGTCACCGACCCCGCCGGCGTGCGGCCCGAGGCACCCGGGAGGGGAAGGACCGTTGGCCAACGCTGATCGCACAGGCTGGGCGCTCCACCTGCTCTTCGCGGCCCTGGCGGCGGCGCTGCTGGCGCTGGCCGGACGGCTGGCCGCCTTCCAGCACCACCACCACGACGCCATGGCCGAGCGGGCCGTCCGCCAGCAGCAGATGACGCTGCGCCTGCCCGCCCGGCGGGGCAACATCTACGCCGCCAGCTACTCCCGCCACGAACTGCTGGCCACCAGCCACCAGGTCGACGGGGTCTTCGCCGACCCGCTGATCATCGCCGACGAGGACCTCGACGAGCTCTGCATCCGGCTGGGCGAGGCGCTGGACCTCAACCCGGAGGCGATCCGCAAGCCGATTGAAGCCGACCGCCAGGCCCGCTTCGTGTGGATCCGCCGCGAGGTCGACCCCGCCGCGGCCCAGCGGATCGCCGCGATGAATCTGCGGGGGATCGGCCTGCAGGCCCGCTGGCGCCGCCGCTACCCCAACGGGCCGCTGGCGTCGCACGTCGTCGGGTTCGCCAACGTCGACGGCGTGGGCCTGGAGGGGGTCGAGCGGCTGGCCGACAGCTACCTTCGCGGCACGGACGGCCGCAACGCGATGCTCGCCGACGCCGCCCGGCGGCCCATCTGGAACCAGCCCGGCCAGTACGTCCCGCCCGTCGACGGCCACCACGTGTACCTGACGATCGACCTGGTGATCCAGGGCTACCTCGAGGAGGCCCTGGCCGACGTGGTCGCCAATTTCAACGCCGAGTCGGCCCTCGGGGTCGTCGTGGACCCGGCTACCGGGGCCGTCCTGGCGATGGCCTCCGTGCCCACCTGCGACCCCAACGCCTTCGGGGCCGCGCCCCCCGACGCGCGGCGGAACCGACCCGTCACCGACATGTTCGAGCCCGGCAGCATCTTCAAACCCTTCATCGCCTCGGCCGCCTTCAGCGACGGTGCGGTCCGCTGGGGCGAGACCTTCGACTGCCACAACGGCGCCTACCCCTGCCGGCGCGGCCGCGTGCTGCACGACAGCCACCCGTACGGCGAACTGACCGCCGAGGCGGTGGTCTACAAGAGCTCCAACATCGGCATGGCCCAGATGGGCGAACGGCTGGGCAACGAGCGGATGTACCGGATCGTCCGCGCCTTCGGGTTCGGTTCGCCGACGGGCACGGGGCTGCCCGGGGAGGTGGCCGGGCAGGTCAATCCGCTCCGGCAGTGGCGGCAGGACTCGACGTGGTCGGTGCCGATGGGCCAGGAGGTGGCCGTCACCGGCATGCAGATGGTCATGGCCTTCAGCGCCCTGGCCAACGACGGGGTGCTCCTGCAGCCGCGACTCGTCCATGCGGTCGTCGCGCCCGACGGGCAGATCGTGGCCGACGGGAGCCGCCCCATCGCGGTCGGCCAGGTGATCGACCCGCAGGTGGCGCGGCGGTTCGTCCAGGAGGTGCTGGGCAAGGTTCCCACCGACGGGACGGGCCGGAACCTCGCGGCGCTGGATGGGTGGACCAGCTTCGGCAAGACCGGCACCGCACAGATCGCGCCGTACTCCAGCGGCCAGTTCACCGCCAGCTACATCGGCGGCGCGCCGCTGAACGAGCCGCGCCTCGTGTGCCTCATCAGCGTCCGCAAGCCCGACAAATCCATCGGTTACTACGGCGGCTCCGTGGCCGGCCCGCCGGTCAAATCCGTGCTGGAGCGATCGTTAGCCTATCTGGGCGTCCCCCGCGACTGCCCGTGAAGACCGGGGCGCCGCGCGGTTTGTGTGGACCTGCGGCCGGGCGATGTGCACAATGGGATGCGCCGGAGGGAGATGGCTTGCCGACACGGATGGATGGAGTCCGCCGTCACGGCGGGATGATGGACCTGACAGCCGATGCAACTCACTGAACTGCTCAACGCCGCTGGTGTGAACGCGTCCCGCCGGGGGGCCGATGCCCGTGTCGTGCGGCTCACGGCCGATTCGCGGCAGGCGGGGCCGGGCTGCTGCTTCGTCGCCGTCCGCGGGCCGTCCGCCGACGGGCACGACTACATCCCCGCGGCCGTGGCGGCCGGGGCGTCGTCGGTCGTGTGCGATGCCGGCTACCGCGGCCCGCTGCCGGAGGCCTTCGCCGCCGTCGCCGACACCCGCCCGGCCGTCGGCCCGCTGGCCCAGGCCCTGGCCGGCTGGCCGGCGCGACGGCTGACGCTGCTGGCGGTCACCGGCACCAACGGCAAGACGACCGTCGCCCACCTCGTCCGCCACGTCCTGGGCGCCTGCGGGCGGCCGGCCGGCATGATCGGGACGATCGGCCACGACGTCGGCTCGGCGACCGTCCAGGCCGCCAACACCACCCCCGGCCCCGTCGAACTGGCCGACCTGATGGCGCGCATGGTCCAGGCCGGGTGCGCCGCGGCGGTCATGGAGGCCTCCAGCCACGCCCTCGACCAGCGCCGCGCCTGCGGCCTGGACTTCGCCGCCGCGGCGTTCACCAACCTGACCGGCGACCACCTCGACTATCACGGCACGCCCGAGCGGTACGGCCAGGCCAAGGCGCGGCTGTTCGCCGACCTGGCGCCGACGGCTACGGCGGTCCTCAACCGCGACGACCCCGCCTGGCGGATCATGGCCGCCCCGACGGCGGCGCGGGTGGTCACCTACGGGCAGGGTGGCGGCGCGGACCTGGTCGCCCGGATCGCGGCGATGGACGCGTCGGGCTCGACGTTCGACATCCTCTGGGACGGCCGCCGGGCGGCGGTCCGCACGAACCTGATCGGCCGCCACAACATCGCCAACCTGCTGGCCGCGGCCGGGCTGTGCCTGGCGGCGGGGGAGGACCTGGACGCGGTGGCCGGGGCCCTGTGCCGCCCGATCGCGGTTCCCGGGCGCCTCCAGGCGGTTCCGACGGGCGGGCCGTTCCAGGTCGTGGTCGATTACGCCCACACCGACGACGCGATCGCCAACGTCCTGGCCACACTGCGGCCGTTGACCCAAGGCCGCCTGATCGTCCTGTTCGGCTGCGGGGGCGACCGCGACCGCACCAAGCGCCCGCGGGTCGCCCGCGCGGTGGCCGGGCAGGCCGACCGCATCGTGCTCACCCAGGACAATCCCCGAACGGAGGACCCCCAGCGGATCCTCGACGACATCCTGGCCGGCTTCGACGCCGCCGCCCGCGCCAGGCTCACCGTCCAGCCCGACCGGCGCGAGGCGATCCGCCTGGCCATCGAGGCCGCCGCCCCCGGCGACATGGTCCTCCTGGCCGGCAAGGGGCACGAGACGTACCAGATCATCGGCACGACCAGGCACCCCTTCGACGACGTCCAGGTCGCCGGCGAGGTCCTGGCGGCCCGCGCCGGCGCGGAGGTGGGCCCGTGAGAGCGACCTGCCTGGACGAGATCCGCCGGGCCGTGCACGGGCGGTGGATGACGGCCTCGCCGGGCCACCCGGTCTACGTCGAGGGCGTCGCCATCGACAGCCGCAAGGCCGCCGCGGGCCAACTGTTCGTGGCGATCCGCGGGGCGACCCACGACGGCCACAGCTTCCTGGCCGACGCGGCCGCCGCCGGATGCGTCTCGGCGATCGTGCGGTGGGGCACGACCCTCCCGCAGGCCCTGGCCCGCCGGTTCCGCGGCCCGATCATCGGCGTGGAGGACACCGTCGTCGCCCTGGGCGAACTGGCCCGCATGCACCGCGCGCGGCTGGCCGGGTCGGTCATTGCCGTCACCGGGTCGGTGGGCAAGACGACCGTCAAGCGGATGATCCACCACGTCCTGGCCACCCGCCTGACCGGCACCGCGGCCCCCAAGAGCTTCAACAACGCCATCGGCGTGCCCCTGACGCTGTTGGAGGCCGCCCCCGGCGACGATTACGTCGTGTGCGAACTGGGCACCAACGCCCCCGGCGAGATCGCCGCCCTCGCCCGGATCGCCGGGCCGACCCTGGCGGTCATCACCGCCGTCGGCGCCGGCCACCTGCAGGCCTTCGGCTCGCTGGAGGGCGTCGCCGCGGAGAAGGCCTCGATCCTGACGGGGCTGGTCGACCGCGGGGTGGCGGTGGTCAACGCCGACAGCGAACCGCTGCGCCAGGCCCTGGTGCCCTACGGCGCCCGGTTCATCCGCTTCGGCGCCGCCGACGACGCCGAGCTGCGCCTGACCGACTGGGAGACGGACGGCCTGACCCAGCGGCTGCAGGTCAACGACCACTGGTGGGTCGACCTGCCGGTGCCCGGGCGGCACAACGCGTTCAACGCCCTGGCCGCGCTGGCCGTGGCGCTGCGGTTGGGCCTGGACGAAGGCGAAGCGGGCGCGGCCCTGGCCGATTTCCGGATGCCCGCCATGCGGACCGAGGCCCAGCGGATCGGCCCGGTCCTCCTGGTCAACGACGCCTACAACGCCAACCCCACCTCCATGGCCGCCGCCCTGGCGGTCCTGGCCGATCTGAACGTCCGCCGGCGGGTCTTCGTGGCCGGCGACATGCTCGAACTGGGTCCCGCCGGCCAGGAGCTGCACCTCGAGCTCGGCCGGCAGATCGCCCGCGGGGCGGTCGATCGGCTCATCACCGTCGGCGCCCTGGGGCGGCTCATCGCCGACGGCGCGCGGGCGGCGGGGCTGGCCCAGGACTGCATCGGCTCCTACGAGACGGCCGGCGCGGCGGCGGCCGACGTGGGCGACTGGCTGGCCGCCGGAGACGGCGTTCTGGTCAAGGCCTCCCGCGGCGTGGGCGCCGAGTGCATCGCCCGGGCCGTGGCGGAGCGGGCCGCCGCGATGGCGCCGGAGGACTGACGGGTCTGCGGTGGAGTGCCGGGTCCGGGCGGTCTGGACCCGGTGACTCAACGATCAAGGCGCCGGCTCGATGAGCAGGCGCTTCAGAGGATAGATGTGCGGTGATCCAATACTGGGTAGCCAAGCAACTGGTGCTCCGGATGGCCGGGGCGGCGACGGTGAGCTTCCTGCTGGTGCTGCTGCTGGCGCCGAGGTTCATCCGCTTCCTGGTCCGCAAGAAGGTGGGCGACCGCCCCGAGTTCGACCACGCGGCCCTCAACGAGATGACCCGCTACAAGTCCGACACGCCCACGATGGGCGGCGCGCTGATCGCCGGAGCGATCTTCGTCGCCACGGTGCTGTTCGCGGACATGGGCAGCTTCTACGTCCGCATGGCGATGTTCTGCCTGCTGTGGCTGGCGCTGCTGGGGGGGGTGGACGACTGGATCAAGCTGCACGCCAGGCCCGGCGACAGCCGCGACGGACTGAAGATGGCCGAGAAGATGCTCTTCCAGATCGCCCTGGCGGTGCTGCTGGCGTGCTTCATCTACAGCCACGGACGCGACAGCACGTACCTCGACTACGCCGGAAGGTCCATCAACGCGGTGCGCCACTTCTACCTGCCGTTCCGGGCCGAGCCGATCCCGCTGATCGGCGGGGCGTTCGTGGTCACCACCGTGCTGACGATGGTGGGCTCCTCCAACGCCGTCAACCTCACCGACGGGATGGACGGCCTGGCCACCGGCTGCATGATGGTCGTGGCCGTGGTGTTCCTCATGCTGGCGTGGATCGCCGGCAACGGCAGCTACGCCAACTACCTGCACCTGCCCTTCGTGCCCCAGGCGGCCGAACTGTCGATCGTCTGCGCCGCCATCATCGGCGCCTGCGCGGGCTTCCTGTGGTACAACTGCAGCCCCGCCCAGGTCTTCATGGGCGACACCGGCAGCCTCCCGCTGGGCGGACTGATCGGCTACATCGCCGTGGTGACCCGACAGGAACCCCTGCTGCTCATCGCCGGCGGCGTGTTCGTCATGGAAGCCTTCAGCGTGATCAGCCAGGTGCTCTACTACAAGTCCACCGGCGGCAAACGCATCTTCCGCTGCGCCCCCATCCACCACCACTTCCACCTCTCCGGCTGGCCCGAAACCAAGGTCGTCGCCCGCTTCTGGGTCCTCGCCATCGTCTTCGCGGCACTCGCCCTGGCGACGCTCAAACTGCGATGAGAGCCGGGAGACAGGAATGAGCCACCCAAGCGGCGGTCAGAGGAGAGGACGACGGCCTGAGCCACAGAGGGCACAGAGAACACAGAGAGTTCCCAAGGCAGGGGGGGAGGGAGGCAGAGGTGAGAGCCAATGGTGATGATGGCGCGATGCACGCCAGTCTGCCGCCGGAGTTGACCGAGACGTCCGGCGTGATCATTGGGGCCGCGATTGAGGGCCAGCGCCTCGACATGCTTGTGCCGCCCGGCGTGACTGTTGAATTGAAGGCAGTGGATCGTCTGGCGCCGATTCATGAGGCCCAGGTCATCAGCTATCTGCGGGCCACGGGCTGTCGTTTGGGCCTGCTGATCAACTTCAACATGGTCTCGCTGCACAAGGGTGTCAAACGCATCGCAAACTGAGACTTGATCGCGGTCGCGTCCTGATTCGGCGCTGTCGCTGACAACCGATGTTCTCCGATAAGCAGGAAGGCGAGCAGACCAAGGAGTCGTGAATGCCCGAATCCAGCCCTCGCTGCCGTTGCCGTTACGCTCTGTGCTCTCTGTGTCCTCTGTGGCTCACAGCACAGGTGACTGTGGCGCCCGACGAACCGTGACCCGGAACACCCTTGTGTTCCTTGCTGTTGTTCTTTGTGCCCCTTGGGGCTGACGACATGAGCGGATCGAACACCCAAGACCTCGGAAGACTGCCGCTGAAGGACAATCCCACCGGCCAGGGCCTGTTCCTGGCGGCGCTGGGGCTGTTGGGGGTGGGGGCGGTGATGGTGTATTCGGCGTCGGCCGGCGGAGATGCCGGATCGCCGGCGGCCAGGCAGGAGATCAGGCACCTGGCGTACGCGGCGGCGGCGATGGGGGTGATGGGGCTGCTGTGGCGGGTGGACTACCGGCGGCTGGCGCGGGGCGGGACGATCGGCACCGGGGCGGTCGTGCTGTTCGGCGCGGCGTTCGCCCTGTCGGTCCTCGTGCTGATCCCCGGCATCGGGGCCGAGTTCAACGGCGCCCGGCGATGGCTGCGGATCCCGCTGGGGGCCTTCACGCTGACGTTCCAGCCCTCCGAACTGCTCAAGATCGCCCTGGTGATCCTGCTGGCCTGCTGGCTGGGCCGGCGCGGCGAGCAGGTGCGGAGCTTCAGACGGACCTTCCTTCCCGCCGCCGCGCTGGTGGGGGCGTGCGTCGGCGTGGTGGCGGTGCAGGACTTCGACACCGGGGCCGTCATCGGCCTGGTGGGCTGCTGCCTGCTGCTGGTGGCGGGCGTGCGGTGGTATCACCTGCTGACGCTCGTCCCTCCGGCGGCGGCGGGATTCGTCGTGCTGGTGGTCATGAACGCCAACCGCTGGCAGCGCATCACGGCGTTCCTCCACCCGTGGGAGGACACCGCCTCGACCTGGCAACTGCGGCAGTCGCTGATCGCCGTCGGCTCGGGGGGCTGGTGGGGCAAGGGGCTGGGCAACGGAACGACCAAGCTGGGCTTCCTGCCGGAGGACCGGACGGACTTCATCTTCTCGGTCATCTGCGAGGAACTGGGCTTCTTCGGCGGGGCGATCGTGCTGGGGCTGTTCGCCCTGATCGTGGTGTTCTGCTGGATCGCCGCCAGCCGCAGCCGGGGCGTCGGGCGCCTGCTGGCGACGGGCGTCGGGCTGACGATCGGCGCGCAGGCGGTCCTGCACGCGGCCGTGGCGATCGGCTGCGCCCCGCCGACGGGCGTGACCCTCCCGCTGGTCGCCGCCGGCGGGACGTCGCTGCTCCTCGTGGCCGCGGCCCTGGCAATGGTGATCAGCGTGACCGCCCATCGCGGCGCGCATGACGCGGAGGACCCGGCATGACCGAGCGGCCGACCTACCTCTTCGCCGGAGGCGGCACCGGGGGCCACCTGACCTGCGCCCTGGCCGTCGCCGACGCCCTGGCGGACCTGCAGGCCGACCCGCGGGTGCTTTTCCTATGCACCGACAAGTCCATCGACGGGCGCTTCCTCGATCCGACGCCCTGGGGCAGGATCGTCCAGCCCATCCGCCCGCTGCCGCGAAACCCCCTGCACCTGGGCGGCTTCACGGTCCGCTGGCTGGGCAGCCTGCGCCTGGCCCGCCGCGTGCTGCGGGATGTGAAGCCCGCGGCGGTCCTGGGACTGGGCGGCTACGCCGCCGGACCGGCGGTGCGGGTGGCGGCCGGAGGGGTCCGCACGGCCATGCTCAACCCCGATGCGGTGCCCGGCAAGGCCAACCGCTACCTCGCGCGGAGGGTCGACGCGATCTTCACCCAGTTCGAGGCGACGGCGGGGCATTTCGCCGAAGCATTGCGTGCGAAGGTGCGCTGCGTGGGCTGCCCCGTCCGCCGGGAGATCCTCGGGGCCGACCGGGACGCGGCGATCGGCCGGTTCGGCCTGGACGCCTCCCGCCGGACGCTGGCGGTGATGGGGGGGTCGCTGGGGGCGGCGTCCGTCAATGATGCCGTTGCCGCCGCCGCGGCGCCGCTGGCGAAGGTCGCCCGCGGCTGGCAGATCCTGCACGTGGCCGGGCCGGGCAAGACGGCGGCCCTGGAGACGGCCTACCGTCAGGCGGGACTGGCGGCGGCGGTGGTGGAGTTCTGCGACCGGATGGGGGATGTCTACGCCGCCGCCGATCTGCTGATCGGCCGCGCCGGCGCCAACACGGTGGCCGAACTGACCGCCACGGGCACCCCGGGGGTGCTGATGCCCTATCCCTTCCACGCCGACGACCACCAGGTGCTCAACGCCGCCGACATGGCCGCCGCCGGCGCCGCCCGGGTCGTCCGCGACGCCGCCGACGCCGCCGTCAACGCCGGCCGCCTCGTCGAGGCGCTCACGCCGATCCTCGCCGACCCGCCCGCCCTGGCCGCCATGGCCGCCGCCGCGGCCTCGCTGGCCCGCACCGACGCCGCCGGCGCCGTCGCAAGGTGGTTGGCGGGCCTGGCCTAGCTGACGTTGGCCCCGGCGGGGCTGGGCAGGCTCGTGGTCAGCGGGACGACCTTGAAGGTGCCGTCCGCCTCGGTCCAACTGGCCGCCAGCAGCATCCCCTGGCTCTCCAGGCCGCGCATCTTGCGGGGGGCGAGGTTGGCCACGACGACGATCCGGGCGCCGAGCATCTGCTCGTGCGTGCAGTAGCCCTTCAGCCCGGCGATGATCTGACGCTGCTCGCCGCCCAGGTCCACCTTCATCACCAGCAGCTTGTCGGCGTTGGGGTGGTCGGCCACCTCCAGCACGGTGCCCACCTTCAAGTCCAGCCTGGCGAAGTCGTCGTACTGGATGACGGCCTTCTGCGGTGTCTGTTCGTCCATCATGCACTCCCTTGAAAAAGCGTCTTCCGCGAACGGCCCGCCAGTGTAGGGGCCGCCGCGGCGATTGGCAACCGGTTCGTGGCGGCCTTCGGCGACGGCCGCTATAATCCCAAGGCATCGGGCATTGGCCGGAGGGAGTTGAGAGAACCCATGGATGTCTATCCTTACAAGATGGTTCCGCTGCTGAAGGAGAAGATCTGGGGCGGGCGGAACCTCGAACGTCTCTATCGCAAGCCCCTGCCGGCGGGCGTGCCGATCGGCGAGGCGTGGGAGCTGGCCGACCTGCCCGAGGGGTCGAGCACCGTGGCCAACGGGCCGCAGGCCGGACGGCCGCTGGGCGCGCTGATCGCGGCCGCCGGCGAGGCCCTGATGGGGCCGACGCCGCCGGGCCCCGACGGACGGTTCCCCCTGCTGCTGAAGCTGTTGGACGCCGCGGACAACCTCTCCGTGCAGGTCCACCCCGACGAGCGGGCGGTCGGCGAGATCCCCGGGGCGGCCCTCAAGACCGAGTGCTGGTACGTGCTGGCCTCGCAGGGCGGAACGATCTACAAGGGCGTCAAGCCGGGCGTGACGGCCCGCGATCTCCGCGCGGCCCTGGCCACCGACGACGTGGCCGACCTGCTGGTCCGCTGCGAGGTGCGGGAGGGCGACTTCCACTACCTGCCGGCCGGCACGGTCCACGCCCTCGGGGCCGGGGTGGTCGTCGCGGAGGTCCAGACGCCCTCGGACACCACCTATCGCGTCAGCGACTGGGGCCGCGGCCGCGAGGTCCACGTCGAGCGGGCGATGCAGTGCATCCGCTTCGACGCCACCGGCGAGCCGATCCCCGGCGCCGCCGGCGAATGCCTGCTGAAGACCGGCTATTTCCACGTCTTCCTGCGATCCCTCGCCGGCGGCGCACGGCCGATCCGCGGCGACGGACGACCGGCGGCGTGGATGATGCTGCACGGCGGCGGCGAGGTGCGGACCGACAGCCCCGAGCCGCGCGTCAACCTGGCCGCCGGAGACACCGTCCTGCTCCCGGCGGCGCTGGGCGACGGCGAATTCGTCCCCGACGGGACCGCGCGGTGGCTGGAGATCCTCCTGCCGCCATTCTGAATAGGCTGGACATCCTCCGCCAGAACGTTAGGCTTCCCCTCCAATGGCACGTGAACCCCGACATCCGCTGGACAGGTCGTTCAAGAAGGGCGCGGCGGCGAAGAAGCAGGGCCCCAGGCGCCCGCCGTCCGGCGGCTCCAAGCGCCCCCGGCGCCCCCGCGCGGCCGCGGGCGGCGACAGCGGCCCGCCGGAAGGCACGGTGCGGATCCAGAAGTACCTTGCCGGCGCGGGCATCGACAGCCGCCGGGCCTGCGAAGAGCTCGTCGCCGAAGGCCGCGTCCGCGTGAACGGCCGCGTCGTCGACAAGCTGCCGATCTTCGTCAGACCTGACGCCGACAGGGTCGAGGTCGACGGCGTCACCGTCCGACCGCCCAAGGCGGCCGCCGGGCCGGTCTACATCCTGGTGAACAAGCCCAAGGGCGTGGTCAGCACCAACAAGGACCCCTCCGGCCGCCCCCGGGTGATCGACCTGGCCGGGGACGTCCCCACCCGCGTCTTCCCCGTCGGGCGCCTCGACGCCGACAGCACCGGCATCATCCTGCTGACCAACGACGGCGACCTGGCCAACCGGATCAGCCACCCGCGGTACGGCCTGGTCAAGACCTACGTCGTCGAGGTCGACGGCGAGGTCAGCGGGGAGGCCATCGAGAGAATCAAGAAGGGCCTGTACCTCGACGGCAAACGCACCAGCGGGGCCGCCGTCAAGGTCCTCCGCCGTCAGGCTGCGCGGACGCTGCTGGAGGTCCGGCTCAAGGAAGGCCGCAACCGCGAGATCCGCCGGATGCTTGCCCGCCTGAACTACAAGGTCCGCGCCCTGCGCCGGACCGCCATCGGCCCGATCACCGACCGCGGGATCAAGACCGGCAACAGCCGTCCGCTGACGGGCAAGGAAGTGGCGGCGCTGAAGCGGGCGACGCGGGGCGAGTGAGGAGTATGCCATGACGCCGACGGTGAAGGAACTGGACCGGGCGATCCCGGTGGCCGACGAGGTGGACGTGCTGGTGTGCGGCGGCGGGCCGGCCGGGTTCTGCGCGGCCCTGGCGGCGGCGCGGGCGGGGGCGCGGACGCTGCTGGTGGAGCAGTGCAACTGCATGGGCGGCATCGCCACCGCCGGCGGGCATAACCACCTGTGCCTCTACACCGACTGGGGCGGCGGCCGGCGGGTCGTCGGCGGGATCCCCTTCGAAATGGTCCGGCGCGTCGTCGCCGCCGGGTACGGCGTCTACCGCGGCGGACAGATCGACTTCGAGCTGGAGGGCCTCAAGCTCGCCCTGGAGCAGATGGCCGCCGAGGCCAACCTCAAGCTGCTCTACCACACGCTCTTCTCCGACGCGATCGTCGACGGCGGGCGGATCGCCGGCGCGTACATCCAGAACAAGTCCGGCCGCCAGGCGATCCTGGCCGGGAGGGTCATCGACTGCACCGGCGACGCCGACGTCGCCGCCTCGGCCGGCGCGCCGTGGGAGATGGGACGCCCCGGCGACGGCGCCGTCCAGCCCTGCACGCTGATGTTCACCATCGGCGGGGTCGACTGGCCGCGCGTCCAGGCGTTCCGCAAGGGCAACTACAAGCTGGAGAGCGTCTGGGCCGCGGCCCAGGCCGCCGGCGACATGGAACCCTTCCAGTCCCAGATCATGGGCTGGTGGTGGACCCCCACCCGCCCCGACCAGGTCGGCGTGAACTTCACCCACATGGTCGGCTGCGACCCCACCAGCGCCCGATCCATCACCGACGCCACCATCGAGGGCCGGCGCCAGGCGTTCCACATGATCCCCGTGTTCCGCAAGTACATCCCCGGCATGGAGAACGCCTACCTCATCTCGACCGCCGCCCTCCTGGGCACACGCGAGAGCCGGCGGATCCTCGGCGAGCACGTCCTGACCGACGACGAGATCATCGCCCGCACGGCCTGGGACGATTCGATCGCGTACGGCTCGTTCTTCATCGACGTGCACAACTGCACCGGTCCCGGCATGGACGGGGAGACCTACCACCCCGAGCCGGGCTTCAAGTACCAGATTCCCTATCGCTGCCTCGTCCCCAGGGGCATCGACAATCTCCTGGTCGCCGGCCGCTGCGTGAGCGTCTCGCACCGGGCGCTGGGCTCGCTTCGGGTCATGCCCCAGTGCGCCGCCATGGGCGAGGCCGCCGGCGCCGCCGCGGCGCTGAGCCTCGAGGCCGGCACGACGCCCCGCGCCGTCGACGTCGCCACACTCCAGGACCGCCTCCGCACCGCCGGCGCCATCCTCGACGACGCCGGCATCGAAGCCGCCGAGGCCGAGGACAAGGCGGCGGCGACGTACTGAGCGTTGCATGAAGAACGTCAAGTCTTCGCCAGCCAAGGTCTGGACCGGGCGAGAGGGGACAGGCTGTCCTGAGGGGGCATCCTGGCCCAAGCCCGGACGATACTCCGCCGGGCGGACTTGAGTTCCTTCTGCATCGGTCAGCAAAGCGCCCCCGGCAGGTTTCCCGAGCATTCCGGGCAGGCGCCGGGAGAACCTTGTCAGCTTACCCCCGATAGACGGCGATATTGACAGGTTGCGATGGGCTGTCCGCCTGGAGGAACGGCCGAAGCGACGGCACGGCGGCGCCAGTCTGCCCGGGAGGGGTCTGGAGGATCCGCCGGATCTGTGCGATCCGGCGGATCCGACCGATCGGATTGCCGTTGCCGGGGGCGCCGCTACTCGACCACCAGCCACCCGCAGCTTCGCGGGTCGCGGGTGCCGATGTAGTTGTCGTTGCCGGCGGGCCATTCCAGGCGGGTCTCGCGGCGCCAGTCGCGGCGGCCCTTGATGAGGCGGGCGAACTCCTCGGGATCCATGTCCATGTCGGCGAGGTTGACGTGGAAGCCCAGCGGACGGCCGGGCTGGAGGTTCAAGTCGGCCAGGTCGATGACGAGCTCGCCGGCGTAGCCGTCCGCCGTGCGGACGACAACCTGGTCCGCTCCCCGCCGCTCGCCCTGTTCGGGGGCGGCGACGGCGACGACCCTGTCGAACCGGCCGCCGTCGCCGCGGTGGTCGTACTCGTCGGCGTCGAACTCGAAGCTGATCGCGTCGCCGGGCCGACTGACCTCGTCGCAGACCCTGAACGCGATGATGATCCGCGCCCCGTCGCGGGCGACGGCGACCGTCGCGCTGAGATCCTCGGGTCCTTCCCAGCGGTTGAACACCCAGCGGTCGACGATGATGTTCTCCCGCGTCTCGATCCGCAGGCTCGGCCCGGCGGTCCATTCCCGCAGGTCCCCGTCCAGGGCGAACGCGGCCGGGGGAGCGGCGGCCGTGACGGCGGGGCGCTTGCCCGCCAGATCGATGCGGAGCTGGAGCTCGTGGGCGGGCATCGCTCCCAGGACGTCGGCCGCCTGCTGGACCTCGCCGGCGTCGAGGAGCTCGCGGGCCCTGGCGTGCGTGTTGACGTACGCCGCGGAGATCTCCTCCGGCCCCTCGTTCTTTGCCCGGGCGATCAGCTCGCCCAGCCGCCGGACGTCCTGCCGCAGCTTGTCATACGCGGCCGGGCGGCGGGCGACCTGGACACCCGTGACGGCGCGGGGCGCGTCCAGGCGGAACGTCCGCAACTCGTACGGGCCGACGGCGACCTTCGTCGCGTCGGCGACGGTCGTGCCCTCCACCAGGTCCGTCGCGACGGCCGCGCCGTCCAGCGTCAGCGCCACCTCCGCGGCCGTGTAGTGGTTGTTCAGAACGTACACGTACGTGCCCTTCGCGCCGCGCAACTGGCGGACCACCACGAAATCCTTCGACGCCACGGTTTCGAAGGGCCTGGCCGGCAGCGTGCGATACGCCCGCGCGAACTGAAGCACTTTCTGCGGCCCGCCGACGGTGGGCTCGACCCAGCTTGCGTTGAGGATCTGCACCACGTCGGACTGCGCCAGCGCATTGGCATACGGTGCATTGAAAAAGGGCTCGGCGGGGTTGATCTGCGGGGCGATCCACGTCCGGTCCCACCAGAAGTTGCCCGCCTCGCCGCCGAACAGGCCGGTGGTGACCTCGAAGTAGTTGCCGAACAGGCACGCGCCCTGGGCGCCGGCGGTCAGGGCGGCGACCTCGCTCGCCTCGTTGAAGTCCAGGAAGATCGGGTACCGCGGCGTGCGGAGGGGGTAGTAGCGGAAGCAGCGGTGATCGTTGGGGTAGAAGCTGCGGTGGACCCTCATCCCCGGCCGGTCGCGGTAGTCGTCCATGTCCAGGTGGATCGAGTTGTAGTAGGCCGCGACCTTGTCGGCGAGCGCCTGGCGGAAGGTGCGGTCGGGCTGTTCTTCCCAGGCCGTCACGATCGTGTCGGGCCGGAAGGCCTCCCCGAGGAACATGAAGCGGTGGAGGAAGTGGTAGCCGAAGTACACGTGCACGGTCAGGTCGGGCCGTTTCCGCTGGACCATGGCGTGGATCTGCTGCTGGAAGGCGCCCAGGCCGGGGTAGATCATCCGGTTGCACCCGGCCGGCCCGCCGAAGCTGATGCCCTTGAGCGAGCGGTGGCTGCCGTACGTGTCGACGAACGCCTCCAGGGCCTCCATCCACCCCTGGCGGACGGCGGCGTCGGTCAGGTCGCCGGTCTCGATGCCGTTGACCTTGAAGCCCGCCGTGGGGTCGAACACGGCGATGACCTCGATCCCGTGCTTGTCGGCGGCGGCGAGGATGGACTCGGTGTCGTTGTTGCCCTGGCCGAACTGGGGCAGGCTGCACTTGGGGTAGTTGTAGAGCACCGCGTCGAAGGCGAAGAGGTTCTGCCCGGTGTGGCTGAGGAACGCCATCAGCCGCTCGGCGCCGGCCGGGCCGTACCCGCCGAAGTTGAACCGCAGCATGCGGGTGTCCTCGAAGAACGACCCGATGCGGCGGGTCGGCTCGCCGGCCGGCTCGTTGACGCCGGCGGCGGGCAGGTCGCCGAGGATCTCGTACACCCAGATCCGCCGCAGGGCGGCCCGCTTCCCGGGGCGCTGGTTATGGCAGACGATCGCCGGCGACTCGGTGATCGGCCAGACGTACGCCTGGAACAGGCCCGCGCCGCCGGTGACGGGAAGTTCGGCCCCCGTGTAGTAGCCGCCCTCGACGTGGAAGTCGGAGTTGTACAGGCCCTTCATCGGTTCTTCGTGGAAGAAGATCGTGGCGATCCGCTCATCGTCGTCGGGGTACTCGGCGACGACGAGGTGGGGTCGTCTGGGGTTGTCCACGAAGAAGCGGTAGGCGAAGAAGCTGTTGTCGTTGATCGCCGTCTCGCGGTACGCTCCCAGTGGCGAATCGGTGATGCGGGAGGTCCCGTCGTCGGCCATCGGGTGGGGGTCGTTCGGGTTGGCGCAGTCGATGGTGTCGACCAGGCGCACCTGGGCCGTCGTGTCCAGGCGGACCGGCTGGGGCGCCGCCCCGACGATCGCCGCCCGCCGTGCGGCGTCGAGCGGCTCGAACGCCGCGCCGCCCAGGGCGGCCGTCGCCGTCCATGCCAACGTGAGGATCATCATCCAGCGGAAAGCGGTCGGGCGCATCATCGGGCGGTCTCCACAAGGGGCCGAACAGCTACCATTCGACCAGGACGGGAACGGCAACTGCCCAATATCCAACAGGGAACATCCGGTTGTCAAGTAACGGCGCACGCCAACGGCAACTACCGAACACCGAAGCCTGGCAACAGCAGCGCGAAGCGGGTTGTTCGCGCAAACCCGGTCGGCTCTCGATCTGCTCCAGGAGAGTCAGGGTGTCGTTCGCCAGATCCCCAGGTTCCGGACCTGTCGGCCCGGTCTCATTCCAGTTCGGCGAGGATCTCCAGCAGCGCGCGTCGGATGACGGGGTTGGGATGGCCCAGGCGGGCGCGGAGGAGGGGCGCGGCGGCGGGGCCGATGCGGAGCAGTTCGGCGCAGGCGGTCAGCCGGTCGGACTCCTCCGGCACGTCCAGGTCGCGCACGAGACGGTCGATCCGGGCGGCGAACTGGTCGGTGGACTGGGCGTCGGCGGCGTCGATCGACAGGAGGTGATCCACCCGCACCGGCACGGTCGGCCCGTCGGGCAGCAGGCGGAAGTCGATCGACGCGCCGAGCATGGGCCCGCGCTTCGTCCGACCCCCGTAAAGCGTCAGCGTCGTCATGCCCAGGTCCACCGGGCTGAAGGCGGCGGCGACGATGTCCTTGACGTCAATCGCCTCGGCGCCGAACCCGCCCTTGATCGTGAGGGAGGGCTGGGCGATCTGCCCGTAAAGCACCTGGTCGTCCCGCAGCCGCGCGACGGCGGCGGCGGCGGGCGTCTGGAGGGTGACGGGCCAGCGGAACTGGCGGACGTGGCCGGCCGTCAGCGTGACGGGCCGCTGGTCCGCGGCCCCCAGCAGCCACGTCGCCGGGATGGACGGCTCGGCCAGCGTGCCGGTCAGGACGCTCCCGCCCCGCAGGCGCGCTTCCCACCGGCGGGGCGCGTCGGGCAGGGCGTCCAGGCGGGCCAGCAGGGCCGGCTCGAGGGCGACCGGCCCGTGAGGGGTGTCCAGGACGAAGCGGAAATCGTCGTCGAACCGCAGGGCGATCCGCCCGTCGCCCACCCTGGCCACCGGCGCCTGGGGGGCCGGGTGGGCCGGCCGCTGCGGGGAGATCCGGAACGCGCACTGCCGCAGGCCGCCGATCGGCAGGTCCACCAGTTCGCCGCCGGCCAGCTCGAAGCGGATCCGGCCGTCCGTCAGCGTGCCGCACACGACCTGCCCGTCGGTCGTCAGCACCCGCACGCCGCTGCGTCCGGGGTCGGTGGCCTCCAGACCGACGACCAACTCGGCAGGCAGGACGACCGGGCCGAACAGCGTGTTGAGGCGGAACGTCTCGTCGCGGATCGACCCGGCGAGCGGCTCGCCCTGGCGCGGGACGGCGCAGTCGCGGTCGGTCCGGCGGTCCAGCGAGATCAGGGGGTCGGGCCCGATGATCCGGACGTCGGCGATCGCCAGGCGGGTGTTGCCCCGCCGGGCGGGGTGGACGGCCAGTTCGAGGGTCTCAATGGCGGCCCACCGCTCGGCGGTCGGGGCGTCCATCTCCGGCGGGGCCGTGGCGGCCAGCGTGTTCCAGCCCGGCAGGGGCCTCACCACGCCGCGGGCGACGGGCCGGCCCTGGGCGTCCAGCAGCGCCAGGTCGATCCCCTCCAGGGCCGCCGAAGCGTCGCACCAGACATCCAGGCGGACCCCCAGCCGTCCGGTCAGGTCGACCTTCATCGCCCGCCGCCATCGGGCGGCCTCCATCGCGGGGTGGTCGGCGAACGGGCAGGGCAGGGCCGTCGCACGCCGGCGGTCGATCTCCGCCGCCTCCACCGCGGGCGTGTCGCCCAGGGCCTGCCACACGGCCCAGGCGTCGGCGATCCGGTCGTAGCGGCAGGGGTCCACGAGGATGTCGCCTCCGACCGCTGCGGCGGGCCGCAGGGCGGCCAATACCCCGGCAGCGATGCAGACGGCGGTCAGCAAGCGAGCAGGCAACATGACGTCCGTTCCCTTCAGAAGACCGTCCCGATGGTGTGTGCGGCCGGGAGCGACTCGCCCGGCTCCAGCGGTTATCCTAACTGATGATGGCGGACGAGACAACGGCAAAACGCCCGCACGCTCGGGCGGGTGTGCGAGGACATATCCTGGCACGTTCAAGCCGTCGCACGCTGCGAGTTCCAGTAATCGCCCCACAGCCCGCTGTTGTAGACGCTGGCCAGCGCCATCATGCACTCGGCGTTGTCTGCGTCCCAA
>JAAYZK010000387.1 GCA_012514895.1 Planctomycetota bacterium
GCGAGCGTCGTGTCGGTCAGCCGGCGATGGCTGTCGGTCGCCGTGCGGAAGACGGCGGCCGTCTCGACCATCACGACCGCGGTGATGGCAACGGCGATGAGCACCTCCACCAGCGTGAAGCCGCCGGCGGCGTCGGCCAGGAGGCGCAGGCGACCATGATCACGCTGATGATCGGCGGTCATGGCCGTCCTCCCGCCCAGATGCGCCGGGACAGAGAGACTTCCTGGCGGCCGTGCGCGTCGCTCCATTCGACGGTGCAGGTCAGCTCGTCGACGTCGCCGCCCTGCGGGGTCGTCTGCACCTGCCAACGGTACATCAGGCCGCCCCGCGGCTCCTGGCCGGCGAGGGTCACGACGTCCTCGGCGGCGGCGACAGCGAGTCGATCGGCGGCCAGGGCCGTCGCGGCCGCACGACGGGCCGCACGCGTGGAGGCCGAAAGCTCCGAGCCGATCGCCTGCAGCGCCACCGCCAGCCCCGCCGTCAGCAGGACCGCGGCGATGAGGACCTCGATGAGGGTGAAGCCGCCAACGGCAGGCCGGAGGAACGGCCCTGACGGGCGCCGGCCGCCCTGGAGGTCCGCAGGCAGAGGGGCGGCTCCCGCGCCGATCATGGATGGAGCGTTCGACACTGCGCCTCCCAGAAGGACTCCAGGACCGACGCCGGCGGATCGGCCGCCCGCCCGCCGGGCAGTTGCCGGATCAGCCCGGACCACCCGCCGATCACCACCCGCGGAGCCGTCCGCTCGTCGTCGCCCAGGCGGATCACGGCGTCGGCGGCCGGTCCGACCGCGACGAACCACACCGCCGCCTCGTCGCCGGCGGCCAGGGGCCGTCCGTCGACGGAACATGCCACCGCCGCGTCGATGTGCACCGGCTGGGTCGGGCGTTCGGGTCGGACGATCGCGCCGACCGCGTCGCGGCTCCGCAGCATCGCCGTCGTCCGCCGCGCCGTCGCGGCCAGCAACACGCCGTGGTCGCGCCCGGTCCGCCGGGCCTCCTGGCGGGCCTCGCGGCACAGCAGCGCCAGCTCCGCCGCCGCCAGGCGCGCCTCGTGCGCCGAACCCGGCCGCCGCAGCAGCGGCACCACGATCGCCGCGACCAGGGCCACCACCAGCAGAACCAGCAACAGTTCGACCAGCGTGAAACCCTTGCGGTGCATGTCACTCGGTGATGTCAATGTCGTCGTCGGTGTCTTCCGTGCGGTCGGGTCCCGCGCAGAGCAGGTCGTAGCTGTCGGTATTCAGCGTGCCGGGGCAGCGGTAGACGTAGGGCTGCTTCCAGGGATCCTTCGGCACGCTCCGGCGGTCCAGGAACCGCTGCCAGGTCACGTCCTGCGGCCAACTGGCGGGCTTGGTCACCAGGGCCTCCAGCCCCTCGGCCGTCGTGGGATACGCGGCGGCCTCCGCCTCGTAGCGCTTCAGGGCGGCGTGCAGCGTGGCCAGTTCGCTCTTGGCCGTGGAAGTGCGGGCCTTGTTCATCACGCCGTCCATGTTCTGCATCACGATCACGGCCAGCATCCCGATGATGACCACCACCAGGATGATCTCCATCAGCGTGAATCCCTTGTGTCGAGGCATATCCGTTCTCCGTTGCGCCAAGCCTGTCGTACCAGATCGTCGCGCCCGCACCGGCGGCACAGCGCCCTGCAGTCTGTCGTCATTCCACCAGCGTGCTCATCAGCAGGACCGGCAGCAGCATGCCCGCGACGATCAGGGCGACCAGTCCGCCGACCACGACCACGACCGCCGGCTCGACCATCGCCACCAGCACGCCCAGCCGCGCCTCCAGCCGCCGCTGCGACTGGGCGGCCAGGCGGGTCATCACCGACGGCAGGCTGCCCGACTGCTCGGCGATGGCGACCAGTTCCACCGTCGCCGGGGCGAACACCTTCGCGTCGGCCATGCGGCGGCCCATCGGCTCGCCCTGCTCGACCCCCTCGGCCAAGTCCGCCACGCACGACCGTATGACCCGGTTGCCCATCGCCCGCTCGACCAGCCGCAGGCTCGACAGCACCGTCACCCCGCCGGTCAGCAGCAGCCCCACCGACCGGAAGAACTCGCCCAGCGCCCACTCCCGCAGGAAGGGCCCGGCCAGGGGCATCTGCAGCAGCAACCGGTCGGTGCGGCGGCGGAGCGGCTCGTGACGGATCGCCATCCGCGCCAGCAGGACCAGCAGGGCGATCGTGGCCAGGGCGGCCCACCACCCCTCCGCCACGGCGTCGCTGACGGCCATCAGCAGGCGCGTCGGCCACGGCAGGGTCGCGCCGGCCGCCACGTACACCCGCGTGAACCGGGGCACGACGAACCCAAGCAGGAACGCCACCGACGCGACCGCCGTCACCGACAGGATCGCCGGGTACGTCAGCATGCCGCGCACGCGATGGGCCAGCTCCTGGCGGCGGCGGCCGAACTCGGCGATGTGGGCCAGCGTCTTCTGCAGAAAGCCGCCCGCCTCCGACGCGCGGACCATCGCGACGTGGACCGGGTTGAACAGCCCGTCGGCGCGGGCCATCGCGTCGGCGAACGACGAGCCGTTCATGATGTCGTCGCCAAGCCGGTCCAGCAGCCGCCGCACCGACGGGCGGGCCGCCTGACGGCGCAAGACCGTCAGCGCGCGGCTCAACGGACAGCCGGCCTCCAGCAGATCGCTCAGTTCGCCCAGGACGTGGGTGATCTCCTGGCGGCCGATGCGCCCGATCTTCGGCGCGGCGCCCGCGACCGGTGCGGCGGGGCGGCCGCTCATGACGGGCCCCTCCCGTCGTCGTGCAGGTCGCCGGTGACGCGGAGGACCTCGTCCAGCGTGGTAGCGCCCTCGCTCACCAGGCGCATCCCCGCCTGGCGCAGGGGCACCATCCCGTGCCGGATCGCCGCGGCCCGCAGGTCGGCGACGGTCGCCTCCGACAGGGTCATCTGGCGGATCTCCTCGTTGGCCAGCAGGCACTCGAACACGCCCGTGCGCCCCTGGTAGCCGCTCTGGCGGCAGTGCTCGCACCCGACAGCCCGCCAGAGCGTCCGCCCGGCGAGCACGGGGAAGTCCTCCAGCAGCTTCGGCGCCGGCGGCGGAGCCTCCTGCCGGCACGACGGGCACAGGCGGCGCACCAGCCGCTGGGCCAGCACGACCTCCAGCCCCGCGGCGATGAGGTACGACGGCGCCCCCATGTTCCGCAGCCGCGCCACCGTCGTCGGCGCGTCGTTGGTGTGCACCGAGGCGAACACCAGGTGGCCGGTCATCGCCGCCGACAGGGCCATGTTGGCCGTCTGACTGTCGCGGATCTCGCCGACCATGATGACGTCGGGGTCGTGGCGCAGGATGCTCCGCAGCAGATTCGAGAAGCTCAGCCCGATCGACTCCTTCACCTGGATCTGCGTGATGCCCTCCAGGCGGTACTCGACGGGGTCCTCGATGGTGATGATCTTGCGGCGGGGGCGGTTGACGTGCGTCATCGACGAGTACAGCGTGGTGGTCTTGCCGCTGCCGGTCGGGCCGGTCACGAGAATCAGCCCGCCGGGGCGTTCCAGCATCGCCCGGTAGGCGGCCAGCATGGCGGCGTCCATGCCGATCGTGTCGAGGCTGCGGAACTGCACCTGGCGGTCCAGCAGGCGCAGCACGACGCCCTCGCCGTAGATCGTCGGCAGCACGCTGATCCGCACGTCGACGCTGCGGCCCAGCACGGTCAGGCGCATCTGCCCGTCCTGGCAGAGGCGCTTCTCGGCGATGTCGAGATTGCCCAGGACCTTCACCCGCGAGATGATCGCCGCCTCGAACTGCTTGACCGACGGCGGCACGGGCACCTCCTGGAGCTGCCCGTCCAGGCGGAATCGCACGCGGAGGCGGTGCTCGTAGGGTTCGATGTGGATGTCGCTGGCGCCGTCCTTGATGGCCTGGATGAGCAACCGGTTGACGAACGCGGTAATCGATCCGTGGCGGTCGCCGTCCAGCCCGTCGCTCAAGGCGTGCGACTCGGCCTCGAGGATGCGGATCGGCGTGTGATCCTGCGGCGTCTCCTCCGACAGGCTGTCGACCGTCTCGGCGCCCAGGCCGTACAGCAACTGGATGAACCGGTCCAGGTGCGACGGCGGACTGAGCACCGCGCGGACGGGCATGCCGGTGATCGCGGCGATCTCGTCGAGCCCCCCCAGCGCTGCCGGCCGCGCCACCGAGACGACCAGCACCCCCTCCTCGATCGCCAGCGGCGCCAGGTGGTGGCCGAAGGCCATCGAACTGGGGATCCGCCGTGTCAGGTCTGTCGACCGCGCCCTCCCGGCCAGGTCGTCGAAGGGCACGCCCATGTACCGCGCCAACAGCCGCCACAACTCGCGCTCGACGGCGGGGACGCGCTCCAACAGCAGATCGTGAAGGGGCTTGCCGTACGCACGGCTTTCGTGACAGGCCCAGGTGAGCACATCGGCGGCTACGAGGTCGGCCTCGCGCACCATCGCGGCGAAGTCCGTGAAGGCGTCGGCCGCCGCGGCCGGTTCGTTCTGGCTCTGGGCTGGGGGTGTCACGGTCCTCTCCGGTTGGGCCCCACCGGGGCCGGGCCATTGTAACACGCCGGCGCCGCGGGAACCAACCCGTTGTGCCCGTCGAGCGTTACAGCAGGCCGACGACGCCCGTGCCGATCGCCCAGACGGTGTCGGTCGCGGTGATGAACAGCGTGCGGCGATCGGGGCCGCCGAAGGTGCAGTTGGCGGCGGTGCGGGGTGTGTGGATCTTCCCCAGCAGCTGCCCGGCGGGGCTGAAGACGTGCACCCCGTCTCCGGCGGTCGACCACAGCCGCCCGTCCCGATCGACCCGCATGCCGTCCGGCACGCCGGGGACGATGGTGGCGAAGACAGCCCCGCCGGTCAGCGTCCCGTCCGGGCGGACATCGAACCGCCAGATGTTGTGCTGGTCGACGTCGCTGTTTGCAACATACAGCACACGCTCATCGGGCGAAAAGCACAGCCCGTTCGGCCGCGGGAGGTGGTCGACCACCGCCACGGGCTCGGCGGCGCCCTCGGCCAGACGGAAGACGAAATTTGCCCGCTGTTCGCTGAACTCGGGCTTGATCCCGTAGGGCGGATCGGTGAACCAGATCGTCCCGGCGGCGTCGACGACGACGTCGTTGGGCGAGTTGAGCCGGCGGCCTTCGAAGGTAGCCGCCAGCGTTGTGACATGACCCTCGGTATCGGTACGGGTTACGGTACGGCTGGCGTGCTCGCAGGTGACCAGACGGCCCTGACGGTCGACGGTGTTGCCGTTGGCGCGCCGCGACGGGCGGCGCCACACCTGCGGGGCCGCGTCGGCGGCCGTCCAGCGGAGGATGGTGTCGCTGGGGATGTCGCTGAAGTACAGGGTCTGCTGGCCGGCGTGCCAGGCGGGACCTTCGGTGAAGCGATAACCCTGGCCGATCACATGCAGTTGCGCATCCTCGGCCACCACGCCGGCGAAGGACTCCTGCAGGATCTCGATGCCGTCAGCCATGTCGCACCTCCTACGGGCGCCAGAGCGTCCCGTCGGGCAGGCGGGACACGGTCCACGTGGGGTTGCTGTCGTCGCAGGGGAACTTCGCGGCGACCTTCTCGTCGAACTCCAGTCCCCAGCCGGGCTTATCGGTTGGATACACGTACGCACCCTCCAGGGCCGGCAGGCCGGGGAACATCTCGTGCTCGTCGGCGGTCCGCACGCCCCATTCCTGGATGCCGTAGTTGTGGCAGGACACATCCAGGTGCAGCCCCGCCACCATCCCCACCGGCGAGACATCCGCCGGCCCGTGCCAGGCTGTCCGCACACCGAACGGGCCGCACAGGTGCGCCAGCTTCAGCGCCGGCGTGACCCCTCCGATCTGCGAGAGATGGACGCGGATGAAATCGATCCACCGGTTCGTCACGCACGGGACGTACTCGTGGGGGTGGTTGAACAGCTCGCCCATCGCCAGGGCCGTCGAACACACGCTGCGGACCTGCGCGAACCATGCGATATCTTCGGGCGCAAGAAGATCTTCCAGGAAGAACAGCCGATACGGTTCCACCGCCCGGGCCAGCCAGACCGCGTCGATCGGCGCCAGCCGTTCGTGCACATCGTGGATCAGCTCGACCTCGTCGCCCAGTTCGTTGCGGATCGCCTCCAGCAGGCTCGGCAGCCGCCGGAGCTTCTCCTTGTCATCGAAGTAGACCCCTTCGGGAGCGTTCTTCGGCCGGGCCTGCACGCCCGCCCCGACATATCCCCCCAACTGCACGCGAACGTGGCGGCAGCCGGTCTCCATGATCCGCCGGACGCTGTCGATGACCTCGGCCGCCTCGCGGCCGCCGGCATGGCGGTACACCCGGGCGCCGGGACGGCACTTGCCGCCCCAGAGCTGGTAGCACGGCATGTTCGCCAGCTTGCCCTTGATGTCCCATAGCGCCATGTCGATGCCGCTGATAGCGTTGTTGAGCACCGGGCCGTTCCGCCAGTACCCGTTGACCATCATGCCCTGCCAGAGGTCCTCGATGTCGTTGGGGTCGCGGCCGATCACGTACGGGCCGATGTGGTGGTCCAGCGCCGCCTTGACCGCCAGGTGCCGCTGCGTGTACGTCGCGCAGCCCAGCCCCACCAGCCCCGGCTCGCTGGTGTGTACCCGCACGACGATGAGCCGCTGCGTGTTCGGCGCCGTGAGGCACGTCTCGACGCCGGTGATCCTGAGGGTGCCCATTCTTGTTCCTTCTCCCTTTGCATTAGCCGACTTACGTTGCGTTTTCCACCGTCTACACACGCAGCCCGGGCGGCGACAGTTGCGCCGTCAGGCCACCGTCGACGTAGAGGATCTGCCCGGTGATGTACGACGCCGCGGCGGAGGCGAGGAAGGCCGCGGCAGCGGCCATGTCTTCGACGTTGCCCATCCGCCCCAGAGGAATGAGGGCGGTCTTCTCAGCGTGGTGCCGCCGGCCGTGCTCGCTGGCCGCCCACTCGGGATGGCTGTTGGTGGCCCCGGGGGCGATGGCGTTGACGCGGATGTTGTGCTTCGCCAGGTCGATCGCCATGGAGCGGGTCAGGGCATTCATCGCGCCCTTGGCGGCGTCGTAACCGGCCGCGCCCTGGTGCGCCCGAAGACCGCCGACCGACGAGACGTTGACAATGGCCCCGCCACCGGAGGCGATCATGTGCGGAACGACAATGTAGCTCATGTTATAGAAGAGCCTTATATTCCGCTCGCACGTCTCGTGAAAGGCCTGCTCGTTCAGGTCAAGGATCGACAGGGACCGCAGATTCGCGGCGTTGTTCACCAGCACGTCGATCCGGGAGAAGCGCTCGACGGCCCGATCAAAGACGGCCTTGGCCCGATCCATCAGCGCCAGGTCGCCGCCGAGCCACTCGCAATCGATGCCCTGCCGCCGAAGGGCCTGCGCCACCTCGTCGCCGGGTTCTTCCGCGCGGCCGGCCAGCATGATCCGCATGCCCTGGCGGCCGAGGAACGTGGCAATCCCCAGCCCGATCCCCCGCGCCGAGCCGGTCACGATCGCCGTCTTGCCCGCCAGGTCCGCAAACCGCGCGGCAACAGCCCCCTCAGGTTCTTGACTGGCCATAGCCTATCGCATCCACACCCACAGCGTTCTCTCGCCCGGCCACGCACACGCCGGTCGGGGCGACAGAGGACCACTCATACACGAAGCCTGCAGTGAAGTCCAGTTCCGCACCGTTTCTGAGGATGGGTCGGCCGTCGTTTCCGATGCGCCCGCGGCTCCGTCGGCGGGCGCGGCCCCCATTCCTTTCTCCTTTCGACAAGAGGATGGTTGGCCGGGAGGTGAGATGGTATCTTACGCGGCACGGATTCGTGGCGTTTCTACTGACCGATGCAGACAGAAAGTCCAGTCCGCTCGGCGAAACATCGCCTGCGATCGGACCGGGATGGCTCCTGACGGCAAGGCCATTGCGGCTCGCACAATCCAGACTTTGACCGGCGAAGATATGACGTTCTTTCTGCAACGCTCAGTAGGAGCTCAAGGGGGAACTGCCGGAGTACCGCACGTTCGCGCAGCAGTGGTGAGGAGCTGCAGCGCGTCGCCGCCGCTCCGCTCCCCCTGCCCTCAGCGCCACGCCGGCCCGGCCCACAGGCCGGGCCCGAGGTCCAGTTCGGTGACGGCCGTGCTGCCGAAGGTCTGGATGACGGGCTGGGGCATCTTGCCCGTCTCGAACCGCATCCACACGAGCCGGGTGCCGTCCGGGGAGACGGCCGGGAAGCCGTAGCCCTTCATCCCGCCGGCGTAGAGCTCGACGTTCCGGCCGTCCAGGTCGCTCGTCTTCCAGCCGTCGTCCTGCTGGAACAGGATCCTGCCCCGCCGGGGTATCAGCACCGGATGCCTGCCGGGCACGAGGACCGTCACCGTGCCGTCCAGGGCCATCCGGGCCACCGAATCCTCCGTCGGCTCATCCATGGAGACCATCTTCCTGTCGACCAGGATCAGGCCTTGCCCGTCGTCGAGCCAGGACAGGAAAGCGGTGTCCATCGGCCTGCCCAGCGGGCGGGCCTTGTCGCCGGCGAGATCCACCAGGTAGAGCTGCGACTGGAGGTCCGGCGAGAACATCAGCACGGCCAGCGTGGTTCCATCGCCGGACAGCGCGGACATCAGCGCCATCCCGTCGGGAAGCGCCCCTTCGCCGATCCGGCGGTTCTCGCCTGTGCTCAGGTCGATCTCGTAGATCGCCAAGCCCCCATTCTGCATGTCCAGGCCGCTGACATAGACCTTCCTGCGATCGCGGCTGAAGCACCCGCCCAGGCCGGCCGGCCCGCGGAACGGGACCCGCCGCACCTGCCCGGTGCGCAGGTTCACCAGGCGCAGAGCGAGGGCCTGCTTCAACCGATCGGCGTTGCCCGGCGTCGCCATGGGCGAATGCAGCATCATGATCAGGTTGCCCAGGTCCCCCTCCAGCGTGGGGTCCTCCGTACAGTCCGGCCATCGCGCTGCGGACACGTCGAACGTCCTCTCGTCCGCCTCGATCTCGGTCGTCAGCGAGAGGATCCGGCGCTCCAGCACCGGCGATGAGTTGGCCAGCAGGGCCCCGGTGCGGACATCCACCGTGACCACCTGCCCGTCCCGCAGCAAGCGCTCGAGTTCCCGGAGCTTCGCCTCAACCTGCTCGGCGCCGGGGTTGTCTCCCAGTTGCCTGAGCGTGTCACGGCAGGCGTCGACCGTCGCCTGGAGCTGGGCCCGCTTCTGGGGCGGCAGGTCCGTCCGCAAGGTCGCTTCGCCGTCCGCCACGGATTCGACGGTCGCCATCGCGCCGGGAAGCAGGAACAGCAGGTCGGCCGCGTTCAGCACGAGGTACGCGTTGGGAAGCCGCAGCGGCGCCTCGAAGGGCCGGTACTTGCCGAGGGGCGCGCCCATCTCGCGGACGTACCACACGCCGTCGCGCTCGATGATGGTCAGAAGCTCGTAGCGGCGCTCGCCGTCCTGCACCACGTACAGCGACCGGCGCGCCCTGGCGCCGTCGAGGACGGTGATGACGTCGAACGCCGCGCCCTGGATCGTCACCCGCGTGGTCCACAGGAAGCGGGCCGTGCCGTCCGCGACGGCTTCACCCGTCCGGCGACCTCGCCTGATGAGTTCCTCGACCGTGACCGGTTCGGACGTCGCTGCCGGCGGTGGCGCGGCGGCGGAGGCGGCGGCAAGGATCATCACCGTCAGGACCATTGGCATCCGTTTCATGTTTCACCTTCCGGCAGGGTCCAGCGACAACCGATGGCCGCCTTGCCCGGTTCCTCCTGTGCAGGACACTCGCCTGACCGGTCGGCCATCGTGCGCTGTGCTGGGCATCTCAAGGGATCACCGCCCGCAGCACTTCTTGTACTTCTTCCCGCTGCCGCACGGGCAGGGGGCGTTGCGGCCGACGTTGGGCGTACCGCGGCGGAACGCGGGACCGGGGGAGGGCTGTGCGGAGCGGAACGCCAGGAGGTCGAGCGCTTGCCTGAGCCGCTGTTCCAGACCCGGCGGCAGGAGCGAGGGGATCGGCTGATTGGCGATCTGCTCGGGGACCAGGCCCAGGCCTTCCACGCCCAGTGTCTGCCGCACGCGGTTCCAGTTGCCCACGACCTTCAGGTCCACCCGATCGGCGGCGAAGGCACGTTCAATGACCTCGGCGACTTCCGTGGCTTTCATGTCCAGCAGAACGGCGACGAGGCTCCCGTTCAACGCCGGGTCCGTTTCTTCGAAACCGGCCAGGACCGCCGCAATGGCGTCGACGGCTCTGCCGCGCAGCTCGCCGTGGCGCTGGGCAATCTTCGCCAGTCCGTTGGCCGCGGCCACGCGGGGAAAGTCGAGGTGGCGGCGGTCGGCCAGGTAGGCGGCAACGGGCTCGACGGCCGGCGGACCGATCCAGGCGAAGGCGGTGGGGAACTCCTCCAGGTACCAGTCGCTGTTGGCCTCGTCCATCGGGTCCATCAGTTCCAGCAGGACATCGACCGCCTCAGGCGCGCGAAGCTGCGCCAAGGCTCGCCAGGCGTGGATCGCGGCGGCCCAGGAGAAGTCCTTGTCGGCGTCGCATTCCCAAGGCTCGATGTGACGGCCGAGGACCTCAAGCAGTTCCGGCACATCCTCGGCCGTCACGTCCAGGACGTCAACGTAGTCAAAGGCGCCGTCCTCCCAGCGGATCGGGCGGGGATCGCCCAACCGCTCCAGGCGCTGCGTAAGAGAGGCGTTCTCATTCGTGATGGCCATGGCCGTGCTCCCGGAACCAGCGCCGCCCGCCGGGGCGCACGCCGGTCCATGATACGCGATGCCCCCGGACCGGACAACTCGTCAGACCCGAACCGGGCGCCGGGGCAAGCAGCGGATCAACTCCCCGCGGAAAAGTGCGCTCCCGCCTTGGCGGGGCCGCAACCGCGGACCGTTCACCCGCCGCGGGTATGTCCGGCGACGAAGTCCAGGGTTTCGACGATGTGGCGGTCCCAGTAGTCCCAGGTGTGCGCGCCGGGGTACTCGTGGTACTCGTGGTCGAGGCCGACGCGGTCGAGGTGGGCGTGGAAGGCACGGTTGGCGTCGAGCAGCCCGTCGTCGACACCGCAATCGAAGCGGATCGCCGGTCGCCGGCGCCCCTCGGCGACGGCCTTGGCTGCCGCGCGGCAGTCGTTTTCGCGGCGTACCAGCGCGGGCACCAGCGGCTCCAGCATCGGCCGCTCCCGCAGCCGCTCGGGGGTGACAAATGCGCCGGAGTGCGAGCTGATCGCCGCGAAGCGACCGGGGTGCTTGAGGCCCAGCAGCATCGCGCCGAACCCGCCCATGCTCAGCCCGGCGATCGCGCGGCCCTCGCGGCGGCCGACGGCGGGGAAGAGCCGTTCGACGGTTCCCAGGACGTCCTTGACGATGCAGTCCTCGTACGCCCCGGCCGCGGGGCTGTTGACGTAGAAGCTCCGCGCCCCGTCGGGCATGGCGATGATCAGCGCTCGCCGCTCGGCGTGCTTCTCCAGGCGCGTGTACCGCTGCCAGGCGGTGTAGTCGTCCGAGAGCCCGTGCAGCAGCACCAGCACCGGCAGGCGGCCCCGGGGCGCATCGGGCAGGATCACGTTCATGGCCACCTGCTTGGCCAGAGACGGAGCGAAGAAACGTACGGTGCACAGTGCCATCGGACAGCCCTTTCCTGTCTACAGGTCGCCCTTGTACCCCCAGTGCCAGAACTCCGGGAGGTAGGGTTCGAAGCCGGCGATGCTCATGGCGCGGATGAGCAGCGTGCGGTGGGTGCGGAAGGTGCGCTCCTCGGCGGTCAGGTCGTTGCGGAGGTGGTAGTGCAGGAGGTCGGCGCGGCTGTCGGTGTTGTGGCTGACGGGGACGCCCATGTCCAGTTCGTGGGCGTCGGGCCCGACGAGGGTCAGATCGACGGCGCCGCCGTAGCGGTGGGAGTCCAGGCGGGGCACGACCCGCAGGCGCGGGGCCATCCGCAGGACCTGGGCGGCGACCTGCTCGTCCGTCCAGTCCGGGTGGGTCTGGCGGATGGCCGCCTCGGCCCGCTCCGCGCAGCGCTCCTGCAGCGCCCACGGCCGCCAGCCGTCGTAGACCTTGAAGGTATGTCCCACCGGCAGGGCCTCGCGCGCCCGTTCGAGGGCGTCGGCCACGCCGCGGCGGACCAGCACCCGCGGATCGTCCGTCCAGCCCCGCCGGCAGCACACGTGATCGACGGCAAACCCCCGCTCGCCCAGGTCGACCAGGTCGGCAGCGACGGCGTCCTCCATCGCGATCCACCACGCCTTCTGCTGTTCGGTCAGGATACCCACCGGCCGTCTCCTTCAGGACCGGCCCCAGTGTACCCCGCGGCGCAGGGTTACGCTCTTGGGATTTCGGATTTACCGGCCGTATCCCAGACCCCGACAGGGCAGACGACCCGGCGGGATGGTGCGCGTTGCCGCTATCGCCGCGGCGGCGTCGCCGTCAGGTAGAGCACGGCGTCGCCGTCGATCGGCGGGGAGAAGGTGCGGCTGCCGCCGGCGTGGCGGATCGTCTGGCAGGAGACGATCGTGCTGAGCCGCGGATCAAACCACTGGCAGGCGTAGTCGCCGGGGGGCAGCTCGTGCAGCGTGATGTCGCCGGCGGCCGGCTGGTACACGAGGTACGCCCTGCCGGCGTCGGCCAGGCAGTACCCCGTCGAGGCCGCCTCCGGGACGGGAACGGTGCGCTTCAGGTCCAGCCGCCGCGCGAAGGCGACCGTGTCGCCCAGGGCGCGGCGCACGGGGTCGTAGACCGGGTCGATGACGCCGGCGCCGCTGCCGGCGGTGTTGTCGTAGTTGTCCATGAAGAGCACGTTCTTGCCCCGAAGGAAGGCCTTCCACACGAACCGGCGGTAGTCGTCGGCCCCCGACGGCTGGGAGTAGCCCCACAGGTGGTCGGTGTCGGCCAGGACGACCTTGGCGTCGAAGTCGGCCGGCCCGCCCTCGAAGTAGTTGTTGGGGTGCTGGGTGGGCGAGATGATGTCGGCGTTGCTGCCCTCCAGCAGCGTGCCCGCCTCGTCGTAGCCGCCCGAAAGCACCACCAGGTGCTGCTTGGGCTTGGCGGCCTCGTACCGGCGGACCACGCCGGCCATGTGCTCCTGCCACGCGAGGCTCTCGGGCAGCCGCGGCTCGTTCATGACCTCCCAGACGATGGTGTCCAAGTCGTTCAGCGCGTCGATCATCCTCCGGACGTGGGCTTCCTGGACGGCCAGCAGGGCGGGGTTCTCCAGGTCGAAGAACGACGTGCCGTCCGTCGGCGAGAGGCCCAGGCCGTTGATGTTGTTGTCCGGGTGCCAGGCGACGTTGGCGGCGTAAGTGTCGCTGTTGCGCATGGCGTTGAAGCTGCCGAACAGCATGACCGACGTGTAGATGCCGCGATCGGCCAGCGCCTGGACCTGGAAGCGCAGGCGGCGGAAGTACTCCTCGTTGTAGCTGGCCAGGTCCACCTTCGGCCGGCCGTCCGCCGCCATTCCCGGCCCGGTGCGGTTCCACGGCAGCAGACCCACCGACAGGTAGGACCACCCCGACCAGGTCCGCGTGTAGTTGTGCCCCCAGGACGCCAGCCAGTCGGCGAAGTCCTCCGCCCGCCGCGTGGACCCCGGGTGGGAGGGGTCGTCCACGATCAGCCGCCACGTCTGCGAGCCGGCCAGGTAGATCGGCCCGCACCCGTCGGTCACGTAGCGGCCGTTGTCGGCGCTGACCCGCAACGGCGTCCGCCGATCGGCACAACCGCCGGACAGGCATGTTGCAGCCACGAAAAAGGCTGTCACAGATAGAACGCTGATCGCTGAGTGCGCCATCGGTCGGCCTCCCGGGCAGTCCGGCGTCACCGTACCGCCGCTGGTCCAGTCGGTCAAGCCTCGCCGGCACAAACATGAACTGGGACGCGGCGCGGGATTTCGCTACCATGACACCCGATGCCGCGCAAGACCCATGGGAGCGTACCGTGAACGAACTGCTGCTGATGCGCAAGGCGATCGACCTGGACCGGTGCGAGGTGCTCTACGACCGGCCCTTCAGCCCCCAGAGCCTCCGGACCGACTGGCAGGTGCGGGGGGGCACCTGGCACGTCGAGGGCGAATGGCTCGTGGGCACCAACCCCGACAACGCCCCCGGGATGGTCACGTCCCGGGCGGCCTGTTTCGGCAACGTCCTGCTGGACTTCGAGGCCCGCACGATCCCGCCTTCCACGCACGACATCGACTGGATGTGGAACGGCAGTTGGGACGAAGCCACCAACACGCGGGCGACGGCCTACGTGTGCGGGCTGCAGGGCTGGTGGGAGGGCAAGGTGGGCTTCGAACGCTCGCCGGAGTACAAGCTCAACGTCGCCACGCCGCTGTTCGACTTCGAGCCCGGCCGCATCTACCGCATCCGGTCCGGCAGCGTGGACGGGCATGCCTTCGTCTTCGTCGACGGCCGTCTCGTGCTGGAGGTGACCGACCCCGACCCCATCGACGCTCAGCGCCACGGGCTGATCGGCTTCGAGGCCTACGCCAGCAGGATCGCCGTCCGCCGCCTGATCGTCCGACGGATCGCCTGGCGGCCCCGGGAGCTGTCGTACAGGCCGGAGTTCTGACGCCCCCTGGACGCGGCCTCGCGGCGGCGGTACACTCCGCCGCCGTAACTTCAACCAAGGAGCCTGACGTGAGCTTTTCCAGCGACTTCGTGTGGGGCGCCGCAACGGCGTCGTACCAGATCGAGGGCGGATTCGACGCCGACGGCAAGGGCCTCAGCGTGTGGGACGTCTTCACCCACACCCCCGGCAAGATATGGTACGGCCAGACCGGCGACGTGGCGTGCGACCACTACCACCGCTACCGGGAGGACGTCGCCCTCATGCAGTCGATCGGCCTGCAGGGCTACCGGTTCTCGATCTCCTGGCCCCGCGTGCTTCCCGAGGGCGTCGGGGCGGTCAACGAGGCGGGGCTGGCGTTCTACGACCGGCTCGTCGACGCCCTGCTGGCCGCCGGCGTCCAGCCGTGGGTCACGCTGTTCCACTGGGACTTCCCCTACGCCCTGTACACCCGCGGCGGGTGGCTCAACCCGGCCTCCAGCGACTGGTTCGCCGAGTACGCCGGCGTCGTGGTCGACCGCCTGGGCGACCGCGTGACGCACTGGATGACGCTCAACGAGCCGCAGTGCACCGCGATGCTGGGCCACAAGAACGGCCACAACGCCCCGGGGGTGATGCTCCCGATGCGCGAGGTGCTCCAGGTGACGCACCACGTCCTGCTGGCGCACGGCAAGGCGGTGCAGGTGATCCGCGCCCGCGCCAAGGCCGCCCCCACCGTCGGCTGGGCGCCCGTCGGCGTGATCCGCGAGCCGGTCACCGACAGCCCCGACGACGTCCAGGCCGCCCGCCAGGCGATGTTCGCCTTCCGCGAGCCGGGACTGTGGAACAACACCTGGTACACCGATCCGGCGGTGCTCGGCCATTACCCCGCCGACGGCCTGGCCCAGTTCGGCGCCGACGCGCCGACGATCAGGCCCGGCGACATGGAAACCATCTGCCAGCCGCTCGATTTCTACGGCGCCAACATCTACAACGCCGCCCCCGTCCGCATGGGGCCCGACGGGCAGTGGCAGGACGCGCCCCGCGCGCCCGGCCACCCCATCACGCACAACGACTGGCCCGTCACACCGGGGGCCCTCTACTGGGGCCCCAAGCTCCTGCACGAGCGGTACGGCCTGCCCATCGTCGTCACCGAGAACGGGATGACCGGCCACGACTGGGTCGACCTCGACGGCGCCGTCCACGACGCCGCCCGCATCGACTTCCTCCGCCGCTACCTCCGCCAGTACCGCCGCGCCGCCGACGAGGGCATCCCCCTGGCCGGCTACTTCCACTGGTCGCTCATGGACAACTTCGAGTGGGCGCACGGCTTCCGCTACCGGTTCGGCCTGATCCACGTGGACTACACCACGCAGAAACGCACACCCAAAGACTCCGCCGCCTGGTACCGGGAGGTCATCGCCACCAACGGCGCGAACCTGTAGACCGCTTTCCTGTTGCCTGTGCGTGCCCGCACCGAGCGACGACACGCATGGCCAGGAGGCCCAAACCCCACAGGCGACGAGAAACCGGCCCCAAACGCCCCCTGCGCCAAACTTTCCCGGCGCAGCGCGGGAAAATCCATTTTGCGGACCGGAGAGATGCTACTTTTTCCGAGACTTTTGAGCTGCCGGCAAAATCGCGTCTTGAGGGCTTAAATTCTCCTAACTACCGCCCATATCATCCTTTAGACTGCTTTCACATTCTTTAATCTGTCCCGACATAGATGCTACACCAGTGGCA
>JAAYZK010000388.1 GCA_012514895.1 Planctomycetota bacterium
CACAGCGGCGACTCGGCGTGCGTGATCCCGCCGCTGTCGATCCCCGCCAAGCACCTGGAGACCGTCCGCGACTACAACCGGCGCGTGGCGGTGGAGCTGGGCGTGGTGGGCCTGATGAACGTGCAGTACGCCATCGGCCGCGACGTGGTCTACATCCTGGAGGCCAACCCCCGCGCCAGCCGCACCGTGCCGCTGGTGTCCAAGGTGTGCAACATCCAGATGGCCCGCATCGCCACGCAGTTCATGCTCGGCGCCAGGATGGCCGACGTCGACCTGCGCGACGTGACCGTGCCGTATTTCGGCGTCAAGGAATCGGTCTTCCCGTTCACGATGTTCCCCGAGGTCGACCCCGTCCTGGGCCCGGAGATGCGTTCGACCGGCGAGGTGCTGGGGCTGGGGCGCAGCTTCGGCCAGGCGTACTTCAAGGCCCAGGAGGCCGCCATGCCGCCCCTGCCGGTCGAGGGGACGGTGCTGATCACCGTCAACCGCAACGACCGCCCGGCCGTCCTGGAGGTCGCCCGCCAGTTCCGCGAACTGGGCTTCCGCATCCTGGCCACGAGGGGCACGCACGCGTTCCTCGCCGAAAGCGGCCTGGAGGCTGAGCTGGTGTGCAAGGTCAACGAAGGCCGCCCCAGCATCCTGGACGTGATGACCAACCGCCAGGTCCACCTGGTGATCAACACGCCCGTCGGACGCCTCAGCAAGGAGGATGACTCCTATATCCGCAAGGCGGCGATCAAGTACCGCATCCCGTACATCACCACGCTCACCGCGGCCCTGGCGGCCGCCAAGGGCATCGCCGCGCGGCGGGCGTCGCGCGACGCCGCCCACTCGCTGCAGGAGTACCACGGCCAGATCGTCCGCCAGAACGCCAGACTGTGAGAACGGCAGGCTGTAGACTGCAGGCCGCAGACTGCAGGAACGGCAACGGGGGAAGACCGCTCCGGCAGCCTCCACTGCCATTGACTGGAGAATGATCCGATGACCGATGAAGTTCTCATCATGCCGTGCCTGGACATGCGGAACGGCCGCGTGGTCAAGGGCGTGCACTTCGTGGACATCCGCGACGCCGGCGATCCCGTCCAGTGCGCCGAAGCCTACTGCCGCGCCGGCGCCGACGAGTTGGCGATGCTGGACATCACCGCCACCGTCGAAGGACGCGGCACGATGCTCGAGGTGGTCCGGCGGGTCGCGCCGGTGGTGACGGTTCCGTTTACGGTCGGCGGGGGCATCTCCGACGTCGCGACGGCCGTCGGCGTCCTGGAGGCCGGGGCCGACCGCGTGTCGGTCTCCAGCGCCGCCTTCCGTCAGGGCGATCTGGTCAGCGAGATGATCCGCCAGGTCGGGCCGAAGGTCACCGTCGCCATCGACGTCGACCGCAATCCGTCGCTGCCGAGCGGCTACGAGGTGTACATCGACGGCGGCCGCACGCCCACCGGCTTCGACGCCGTCGAGTTCGCCCGCCGCGCCGAGGGGTGGGGCGTCGACGTGATCCTGCCCACCAGCAAGGCCGGCGACGGCGCCCGGACCGGCTACGACCTGCCGATCATCCGCCAGATTCGCCAGGCCACCAGCGCCACCGTCGTCGCCTCCGGCGGCGCCGGCACGCTGGAGCACTTCCTCGCCGCCGCCCGGGCCGGGGCCGGCGTGCTCCTGGCGGCCAGCGTCTTCCACTTCAACACGATCTCCATCGGCGAGCTGAAGACCTACCTGGCCGCCCACGGCGTCGCCGTGAGGGCCGGGGCGTGAGATCCCCGGCGGGTTTCTCTTGCTCCGCGGACGGCGGACGATACTGTAGACGGCCTGAAATCACGTGCATGTGGAGACAACGACCGTGAAGAGTATCGGCGTCAAACTGATCGGTGCGGGCGGCTACGGCGGGCTGGGCATGATCGAGCTGCTCCTGCGCCACCCGGTGTTCAAGCTCGCCACGCTGGTGGATGTGGACGGCGTGGGCAAGCCCATCTCGGCGATGTGGCCGTACCTCCAGGACTACTGCGACGCGGTCATCGTGGCGCCCGACTCGCCCGAGGCCCTCGCCTCCGACGCCGCGGTCGCCGTCTGCGCGACACCCGACGGGGTCGGGCAGATCACCGGCCCCAAGGAAACCGCCGCGGGACGGAGGCTGCTGGACTACTCCGGCGACTACCGGTTCAACAGCCTGGACCTCTACCGCCAGTACGCCCAGCGGATCGGCCGCGACCCCGCCCACAAGGCCCCCGACCTGCTGGCGAGCAGCGCGTACGGCCTGTCGGAGCTGCACCGCAAGGAGATCGCCGCCGCGCCCGTCGTGGGCAACCCCGGCTGCTTCGCCGTGAGCTGCATCCTGGGCCTGGCGCCCGCGGTCAAGGACGGGCTGGTGGAGGTCGAGGGGATCGTCTGCGACTGCAAGACCGGCGTTTCCGGCGCCGGCAAGAAAGCCGCCCCGCAGTTCCATTACCCCGAGCGCTACGACGCCGCCAACGCCTACCGCCTCTCGGGCCACCAGCACGTGATGGAGATCGAGCGCGAGCTGTCGGTCCTGGCCGGGCGGGACGTGCGGGTGACCTTCACCCCGCAGGTGGTGCCCATGACCCGGGGCATCCTCTCGACCCTGTACGGCCGCCTGCCGCGCGGCGTCGGCCAGGCGGACGTGCTGGCGGCGTACCGCGGGTTCTACGCGGATGAGCCGTTCGTCAAGGTCCGGGACGCCGGTCAGGCCGCCTCCACGAGCGACGTGCGCGGCTCCAACCGCGTCGTCGTGACGGTCGCCTGCGACGAGCGGACCGGCACGTTCCGCGCCGTCAGCCACATTGACAACCTCGTCAAAGGCCAGGCCGGCTCCGCCCTGCAGAACCTCAACATCATGTTCGGCCTCGCCGAGACGCTGGGCCTGGATCAGCCCGGCGCCCACCCGTAAGAGCCAAGCGACGTCCGACCGCAGGCCCTGACAGGCCGGCCCCGCCTTAGGCGTCTGGACCGCGGTGTGCTGTCCCGGGGGCAGGAATGCGCATGGCTGGCGCAACGGCCGTCCTGGTGACGGGACGGGGGGTGCATTTCGGATTTCCAGGCCGTACCCGAGATCACCAACCGGGCAGACGACCTGGCGATATCATGCGCATTCCCGCGGGCGTCGGAGACAGTGCCGTCTACCGGCCCACGATGATCGCCACCTCGTTGATGTTGGTCCACTCGCTGAACTGCTCGTTGGTGTTGCCTTGCCCGACGATGCGCAGGTACCGCGCGGCGGTGTCCTTGAGGTCGAACCACTCCATGTGGTCCGAGACGCCGCCCGAGCGGCCCCGGTAGACCTCCGTCCACGTGCTCCCGTCGGCGCTGGTCTGGACGGCGAACGCATAGCTTCTTGTATTGCCTTTGGTGAATGCCGCCTTGCAGGCGACGATCTCCTTCGGCTCGCCCAGGTCGTACTGGATCCACTGGCCGTGGCCTTCGGCGCGCCAGCTCGAATTGTCGGAGGCATCGCCGTCGATCGTGGCGGCGGGCGGGAAGTCGGCGAAGCCCCCGTGCGCCTTCTGCTCCCACGCGCTGGCCGAGACCCCCACGGAGGTCATGTCGAGCGTCCGCTCGCCGCCGCGGATCTGCGCAATCAGGTCCCGCGTCAGGATTTCCGGATGATTCATGGTGAGCAGCTCGGTGCCGTCCCCGGCGATGCCGCTGATCTGCGAGGGGCCGAAACGGCCCTCGCCGGCCTTCCACTGCCACCGGTCTGTGACGCCGCCGCGGGAGACAGTCACGACGGCATTGTCGTCGTCGATGGCCTTCAGGCTGACGGTCAGGCCGCCCGTGTTCCACAGGTCGAACACGCTGGCGACGCGGATCGACGCGGCGCGGCTGGTCAGGCGCAACTGGCGGAAGCCCAGGGGGTCGCCCCGATGGTCCGCGGGAGAGTCCACGATGGCGGCCGTCGTGCCGGCGGTGGCGACGACCTGGAAGGGGCACTGCGGTCCGTCCGCGCCCTTCAGGGCATAGCGGCCTGCGGCGGCGTCGGTCGCGTCGAGCTGGGGGCCCTGCATCAGCCAGGCGATCTCCACCGGCTCCGGCGCGCGGATATCGTCGAGAACCAGGATGTATCGTCCCTCGACCCACAGGAAGCTGCGGCGGTACCGATCCAGCGCCGGGCGGGGCTGGCCGCCCTTGGGGTTGGCCGGGTAGAAGCCCGCGGCCTCGCCCTCGATGGCGACGTTTCTGCCATTGACGGCGAAAGCGGTTACGACCGCGGTCTCGGTCATGTCCCCGCCGGGCTGCGACCACGTCCCGCCCTCGGCGCGGCCAGGGACCGTCTGGCCGGTGGAGTTGACGAGGATCGTGTTGTGGTTGGCGGACTGCTTGTGCTTCGAGTAGCGGTCGGTCTCGGCGAGGAAGGCCCCGTTGTTGAACAGGAGGAACGAATTGGCGTCGGGGTCGTCGTGGGCGACGTTCACGTAGTCCTTGCCCGTGACGGCGCGGTAGCGGCTCAGCGTGTAACCGCCGAACGGGCCGCACTTGAACATCGCCGCCGCCTTCCCGGCCTCCCAGCCGCTGCGCGTCATCAGCATGCCGAGATCGGGGAAGAAGTCAGTGGCGGCAATGGCGTCGGCACTGCCGGCCCGGAGGTCCCGGGGGTACCACAGCAGGCCCAGCCAGGCCCGGGTAGGGGCGGCGCCCTGGCGGTCGAGGATGGCGTCGAGCACGGCGAGTTGATCGTGCAACCCGTTGGCGCCGACCGCCTTGAGCAGGGCCAGGTCATAGGCCAGGCCGCCGACGCCGTTGCCGCCCTGGTCGCCGAAGACGAAGCGGCGGTCCCGCCCGGGCGTGAGGCTCTGCGTCATGAAGCGCGGCAGGTTCTTCATGAAGGGGATGTGCATGTAATCGGTGCCCAGGCAGCGGTCGGAGGCCTCCAGGGCCAGCGTCAGGTGGGCCATGCCGAAGATCGTGTAGCTGAACGACTCGTGGCTCGTGCCGTCCTCCGGCAGCCAGCGGGTGACGAAATCCAGTTCCTGGCGAGCCTGGACGATCAACTCGTCGTCGTCGGTCCGGTCGGGCCCCGCCGCGGCCAGCAGGCACAGGACCATCCCGGCGTTGCGGTGCCAGCGGTGGTTGTTCTGCGGGTCGGCCTGCCAGTAGCCGACGCTGTTGATCTCGTTGAGATGGCCGTTGTGGTACATCCGGCGGGCCTGCAGCAGGAGCTTCTCGCGGAAGGCGCTGCGGAACTGGGGGTCCAGGTCGTTGTAGAGCCAGTCGTAGGCCAGGGCGGCGCCGATCATGACGTTGGCGGCGCTCATCCCGCTGTCGGTTTCCTTGCCTTCCTCCCAGTGTTCGAGGTCCAGCAGCAACTGCATGAACTCGACGGTCCGATCGTAAGACCGCCTGTCGCCGGTGATCACGTAATGCAGCGCGACGGTGGGCAGCCGCCAGAAGCCGTCCCGCTGACCGTCGGTGGCGTTTCGCAGGAAGGTCGGCTCGGCGGGCCGGTTCGAGCCCCCCAGGTAGGACTCCACCTTCGACCAGAACTGCCGTCCCCGCTCGGTCCGGGCGAAGGCCTTGAGGGCGGGCAGGTCCTCCGCGCCGAACAGCAGTCGCGGGTGCTCGTTACGGACGGCCGGCAGCAGGAGCACGGGGCCGGCCGGTGCGGGGTCGCCGGCCGGCAGGGCCGGCTGGGCGGCGGCGATGGAGCACAGCAGCAGCACGGCCGCGATCACAGTCGGACGATTCAAGGACATGGGGCACGCCTCCTCGAAGAACCATGATGACCTGATGGGTCAATCTAACGATTTACCGCGCCCAAGTCCAGTGCCTGACTGCATGACAGCCGACGGGGGCCGACTGCGGGCGGGACGGGCGAACTCCGGCGCCGGGACGATCGAAGGGACAGAGGTGGACGTCTTATACTGTAGTGATAGGCCACGGTGATCCATGCCGCGAAAGAATGACTACAAGGTTCAGGGTCTGGACTGCGCGGAGGAGGTGGCGATCCTCCGCCGCGAGGTGGGGGGGCTGCCGGGAGTGATCGACCTGGAGTTCGACGTGGTCAACGCCCGGATGTCGGTCGAGTTCGATCCGGACGCGACCTCCTCCGAGCAGATCGTCGCGGCCGTCGACGCGACGGGGATGGCGGCCGTGCCGTGGGAACTGCGGGCACGGCGGTCGGACGCCGGGTTGTGGGAGCGGCACGGACGGCTCCTCATGGCGGCCGCCGGCGGGGCCTTTCTCCTGTCGGGCTTCGTCACCCACTGCGTCCTGGCCGGCGGCGCGATGGCGGCGCTGGCCGGCGGACGCGATGGGGCCGACTTCCCCATGGCGGTGCTCGTCCAGTACGCCGCGTCGGTAATGTTCGGCGGCTGGTACGTCGCGCCGAAGGCGGCATGGGCCCTGCGCCGCCTGCGGCCGGACATGAACCTGCTGATGATCGTGGCCGTCATCGGGGCGATGCTCATCGGCGAGTGGTTCGAGGCGGCGACGGTGGCGTTCCTGTTCGCCACGGCGTTGCTGCTGGAGCACTGGAGCGTCGAACGGGCCCGTAACGCGATCGGGGCGCTATTGGACCTGTCTCCGCCGACGGCCCGCGTGCTGCACGCCGAGGCCGGGGGCGCCCACGCCCACGAGATGCCCGTCGGCGACGTGGCGGTCGGCTCGACCATCGTGGTCCGCCCGGGCGAGCGGATCCCCCTGGACGGGGTGGTGACCCGGGGCGAATCGTCGGTCAACCAGGCCCCGATCACCGGCGAATCGATGCCGGTGGCCAAGGCCCCCGGCGACGAGGTCCACGCCGGCACAATCAACCATGACGGGGCGCTGGAATTCCGCACGACGCGGGGGGCGTCGGATACGACGCTGGCGCGGATCATCCACATGGTCGAGAACGCCCAGGCGCGGCGGGCCCGCAGCCAGCAGTGGGTGGACCGGTTCGCGGTGTGGTACACGCCGGCGATGATGGCCGCCGCCGTGCTGGTGGCCGTCGTGCCGCCGCTGGCGGCGGGGGCGTCGTGGGCGGTCTGGTTCTACCGCGCGCTGGTGCTGCTGGTGATCGCCTGCCCCTGCGCGCTGGTGATCTCCACGCCGGTGGCGATCGTCTCGGCCCTGACGGCGTCGGCCCGCGCCGGCGTGCTGGTCAAGGGCGGCGCCTACCTCGAAGCCGCCGGCCGCCTCAAGGCCCTGGCGCTGGACAAGACCGGAACGCTCACCTGCGGCCGCGCCGAGGTGCAGACCCTCGTGCCCCTGGACGGCCACACCGAGGCGGAACTGCTGGCGCGGGCGGCGGCCCTGGAAGCCCACAGCGAGCACCCGCTGGCCAGGGCGATCCGCCGCAAGGCGCGGGCCGCGGGCGTCCGGGCGCCGGCGGCCGAGACCTTCCGCGCGCTGAAGGGCAGGGGCGCCGAGGCCGTGATCGGCGGCCGCGCGTTCTGGATCGGCAGCCACCGCCTCATGCACGAGAAGGGCCAAGAGACCGAGGCCATCCACGCCCGGGCCCTGGAACTGGAAGATGCGGGCCACACGGTCGTCGCCGTCGGCAACGACACGCACGTCTGCGGGCTGATCTCCGTCGCCGACAGCCTGCGCGACGGCGTCGGCGACGTCATCCGGGCGGTGAAGCGGGCGGGCGTCAGGCGGGTGATCATGCTCACCGGCGACAACGAGGGCACCGCCCGCGCGATCGCCGCCGAGGCGGGCGTCGACGAGTTCCGCTGCGAACTGCTGCCGGAGGACAAGGTCGAGGCCGTCGGCCGTCTCGTCCGCCAGCACAAGCACGTCGCCATGGTCGGCGACGGCATCAACGACGCCCCGGCCATGGCCGCGGCGACCTTCGGCATCGCCATGGGCGCCATGGGCACGGACGCCGCCCTCGAAACCGCCGACGTGGCCCTGATGAGCGACGACCTGTCCCGCCTGCCCTGGCTGATCGGCCATTCGCGCCGGACCCTGCGGGTCATCAAGCAGAACATCGGCTTCGCCCTGGCCCTCAAGCTCGTGTTCATCCTCCTGACCCTCGCCGGCGCCGCCTCCCTCTGGATGGCCATCGCCGCCGACACCGGCGCGACGCTGGCGGTCGTGTTCAACAGCCTGCGGCTGCTGGGAGGGCGGCGGACGCCGGGCGGCCGGCCCGCTTCCCAATGAATGTGCGAGCTGGGGCCGAGCAAGGACGAGTCTGGCGAGAAGGTCGAAGTCTCGACCGGCCGCAAGCCGCACAGGCAGTGGAAGGCGGCCTCAACGCTCCCCCCTGCGAAAAACAACTTTCCCGGAGCGCCGCGGGAAAACCCATTTCGCGGACAAGGAGAGATGCTACTGTTTTGGACACTTTTGAGCTGACGGCAAAATCGCGTTTTGAGAGCCCAAATCATCCTAACTATGGACTCTACCATCCTTTAGACTGATTTCACATCCTCTGATCTGTCCCGACATAGATGCTACTGCAGTGGCATCCCCCTCATCTGTCCCCGGTTGTGTGACATTTTTGTCGTTTTGCGCCCGAAGGGATAAATACATGTAATAGCTGCTTTGTACAGCGCTTATAACAGATTCAGGCAGTACGACCGCCCCCGCGCGGCCGCATCGGGGCCGGCGGAGGCCGTCCGGAACGCCCTGCAAGGCACGACACAGAATCGGGGTTTTCCAAATTTCCTAAGGAATGTGCGGATGGAAAAAATTAATAATCCTCCTTTTAATAGGGACATTCAGTTTGGCAGTTTGTTAAGCAGGGACGGAATACGGGCTTTGGTGCCGGATGTCCAATGTCCTGGACATCCGCGTCTGCATGTGCACGGCAAGTGCTTGAATCAGCAAGAGTTAAGCTCGGCAGCCTTCGCGGCCCCCGTTCCTTCGGCGATCAGGCGATGTTCCCGCCGCGCAGGCGTCATGTTCCAGCCCGTATGCCCCGCGGCGGCTCGGGGATCCAGCCTGTCTGCCCTCCCGAACGCCGTGGAGCCTGACGGCGACGCTGAAAGGTCGGGGGGGGCGCTGGGGGATCCGGAAACGGGCATCTGACGGCCGCGCGCGGCCGGCGTCCGTGTCGCCCCCGCCACGCGCCGCCAACGCCAGGCGTCGCAGAACGTCCCGCCTTTGCGTTAACCGCTCGGTTCCGGGTTCGAGTCCGACACGGGGAGGCAAAACGATTCTGTCGAACTTACGCGGCAGAAACAGTTTACGCAAACGCCCGACCGGACAACCGGCCGGGCGTTTTCGTATCTCGTTTGCAGCAAAGGCTTACGGCGCTCCCCGCCGCGAGCAAAGATTCTCCGGTTCGCAGGCGAGACGCCGGGGTCCAAGACCAACCACCCCGGTTCCGCCCGGACGCCGAAAAAACGGCCGCGAACTCTCGAATTCTCTCGTCAACGGTTGGAGCCGTGTTTACAGAACTGTTGCTTCCGGGGCCTGGAGTGATTTCGAACTCGGGGCGGGTGAGCGATCCGAACGCTGTCTTCCGGCCGCTGCCAAGCCTCCGATCGGCAGAATACGAAAGCGGGCTACACCAGGAAGAGCAGAACACATGGTCCAAGAGCCAGCGTTGAGAGGCCCAGTCCAACGAGAGCTGGACCCACGTACGTCTCACGATTGAGAAGAAATCGAATACACCCGATGACGCCGAGCAGAAGACCCAAGGCGGCCACGGGCCCAGCGACAAAGGCGTTATCCGGCGTAAGCAGCATCAAGAACGTTGCGATGATTCCACACGCCGCGGCAAAGACGCTGAACAAGCACCTTCGCAGAAGAACACGGGGCACGCGGCCGACCGGTTGAATACGAGAGACCCCAGGCAGGTCCGCCCGAAGCGGCGCGGCCGGGAAGCCCAGATCAAGCCCCTGCGTTTGACGGTGGGGGTGACGAAGGTCCCAGAAGTGTTCCACGCCGAGGTGCTCACGCACCCTCTTCTCTGTCTGACGGTACCTGTCTCGTCGCCAATGGGACGGGCCTTTCGCCAGGAAGATGATCGCTCCGTTCCCTGCCGACTCCACTCGGGGAGCCGGGCTTGACATCAACCTGTCGTGGCCAAAGAAGTCCGCGCAATCCGATCCGAAATACGTCGCCCAGTACACTCCCGGCAGGTGACGACTGAACTCCCGACCACATGGCATTCTTCTGACATTCGCCCCCTTCACCACATTCTTCGCGTCATACTCTTGTGCCATGCAGGCGCAAGCGAAGACCGGGCCCCAGCACTCGACGATGGCCTGAAGGCACCGCGTCGCGATCCGTGCTCCTCGTTCATCGCCGCCATACGATGCGCCGAAGTAGATGCTGAGCTGGTTCTTGAGCGCCCATCCATTCCGGTCCCAATCAAACAACCCATCACCAGAGTTCAAGAAGACCCGCCACGCCCCGTTCCGTTCGTGGCAGTACCCGTCCATGAAGCGCATCATCATCGGATTCGCGCCTTCATCGCCCGGCTCCCATGGCAACGAAAACGGAGGAGGCCGATCGGCCGTCAGAGCTTTGGCCATCCAATCGGCCTCAGACGTGTCGACCACGATCTCGTCCGGATCCTCGTCCCCCACGGATACCTCCGTGCACGAATCCGGCATCAGCGAACAGACAAGGTTCTGCAGTTCGCGCATGAATCTGCCGTAGTAGATCGACTGTTTGAACCACACCCACACTTCCAACTCGTCAGGAACAGCGCGTTTTCCAAACACGGTCATTCTGCCTCAAAAGTGCAACGAACGGTAAGCAGGACGAAAGCGTCTCGCCCTCTGCCCCGACCTGCCGCCTCTTGTCCAACCCCCTTCTCGGTGACGGCCCCCGCGTGTTGTGCCTCCGACCACAGCTGATCCGCCGACGCCCGCCATCATACGCCACACCATCGACACGCTCCAGTCCGTCGAGACGTCCAACTCCACCGTCACCATCAAACCCGCGGACGTCGCTGGGAGGCCTGGACTCCTTTGTCGGCGAGTTGTTGGGCAGCCGCGGCGGGGCTCACCCCACGAAGAGCGACCAGGGCAGCGAGGTTGTCGCCTCGGG
>JAAYZK010000389.1 GCA_012514895.1 Planctomycetota bacterium
GCGCGATCAGGCCGGTCAGCAGGGCGATCCCCGCGATCGCCAGGCCCAGCAGGCACAGCGCCAGCGCGCTGACCTCCCGCTCGCCGGCCGTGTGGATCATCGAGTACAGCCGGACCGCCAGCGTGTCCCCGTCCGGCGGGACGAGCAGGACGGCCATCTCCAGCTCCGTGACGGCCAGCACGCCGCACAGCAGTCCGGCGGTCGCCAGCGAGAGCCGCCGCCGCGGCCAGGTCACCCGCCGCAGGCGCCGCCAGAGCCCCAGGCCGTGCACGGCGGCCGCGGCGTCGGCCAAGGGGTCCTCGTCCCGCCAGAGGGCCGCCAGCACGAGCATCGCCACCGGCGCGAACCGGACGGCGCAGGCCATCGCCAGCGGCCAGAGCGTCCCGTCCAGCCATCGCAGCGGCCCGGCCGACACGAGCGTCAGCACGCCGATGGCCGGCAGCGAGGCCGGCACCGCCAGGTTGAGCACGGCCAGCGCCGCCAGCCCCCCGCGCCGGCCGCGCCAGTGGTCGGCCAGCGGGGCGGCCAGGAGGATGCACAGGCCGGCAACCATGGCCGCCAGAATCAGCGAGTGGACCGCCTCCCGCCCGCCCAGGCGGAGGGCCTCCACCAGCGCCGCCGGCCCGGCCGTCCGCACCGCCAGCACGCCGACGGGCACCGCCAGGGCGACGGCCAGAATCGCGGCCGACACCGCCGCGCCGGCAACGCGGGCGACCCGTCGGGCCTGCGGCGGGGCCGATGCGGGGCGCGGCGTGGCCCCCGCGACGGGCCGGACGAGGCGCCCGGCGGCCCACAGCAGGCCGGCGCCGACCGCCGCGGCGGGCATGGCGACCGCCACGGCGCCGGCCGGGTCCATCCGTGCCGTGTATTCGATCATCACCTGCGTGGCGCACGTGCTGATCAGGAACATGCCGGGCAGGATGTGATCGTTCATGCAGAACAGCATGACCAGGGCGCCCCCGCCGAGCACTTCCGGCAGGGCCGGGCGGAGCCGCAGGTGGACCCAGCGGGCCGCCGCCGGCACGTCGAAGACCCGCTCGACCGGCCAGGCGCACGAGCGGCGAAGCTGCCCCAGCCACACGGTCGCCGCCACGAGGCCGAAGTACCGCAGGGCCCCGACCGCGGCGGCGGCGGGGAAAGCGTGGACGTCGAAGGCGGGCCACCGGCGGCCGATCGCCGCGCCGACCGGGTGGGTCGGGCTGGCCAGGATCGTCCACGCCGTGGCGACCAGCGAGGCCGGCAGGAGCATGGCCGAGCAGGCCGCCCCCACCGCCGCGGCCGTCCACGCCGGTCCGCATCGCCGCGCCGCCGCGACCAGGGCGCAGCCCAGCGGCATGGCGATCGCCGCGGCGGCCGCCGCCAGGCGCAGCGTGCGGGCCAGGGCCTGCCACCCGCGGGCGGTGCCCCAGTAGCGCAGGTACTCCCCGCCGGGCGTCTGCGACGCCGCGGACGCCGCGACCGCCGCCAGCAGCGGCGCGAGGACCGCCGCCGCCGGCAGGAGCGGGCCGCTGAAGGCCAAGGGTCTCACCAGACGCATGGCGGTCCTACTCGGTCATCCCCGCCGCGGTCAGCAGGTCGACCAGGCGGCCGATCGCCTCGCCGGGCTCATCGATCACGGCGACGGTCTTCCGCTCGTAGCCGGCCAGGTCGTCCCAGGGTGTCGCGACGTCGGCCAGGTCGCCGGCCAGGGGGATCTGCCCGCTGCGGGAGGCCGCCAGGCGGCGTTCGACCTCGGGCGACAGGAGGTAATCGATCAGCCGCTGCCCGGCCCGCGGGTGGGGGGCGCCGGCGATCAGGGCGACGGTGTTGGGAATGAGGATCGCGCCGGTGTGGCTCTCGGGCAGCAGCACGGCCACGGGCTTGCCGTCCTTCATGGCGCCCAGGGCGTCGTCGGTGTCGGTCAGGCCGAACGCCCGCTGGCCGGCGGCGACCACGTCGCGGACGTGGCCGTTGCCGTCGCAGACGGCGACGTCGTTGGCCCGCAGCGCTTCGAGGAACGCCTTGAGGCGCTCGGCGCCCCACTGGTCGTGCAGCACGGCCATGTGCGTCAGCGTCGTGCCGTAGAACGGCCGGGCGATCGCCGCCTTGCCCCGCCAGGCCGGGTCCGTCCAGTCGGCCAGGCGGGCAGGGACGTCGGCGGGGTCGATCAGGTCGGTGTTGCAGATGATCACCCGCAGGCGCCCGGCGAAGCCGGTCCACAGCCCCGTCGCGTCGCGGTAGGCGCTGTCGAACCGTCCGGCCTGGTCGCTGACGTAGGGCGCCAGCAGCCCCTCGGCGGCCAGGCGCTGGGTCTGGACGCTCTCGTTGTTCCACAGGACGTCGCAGTCGGGATGGTCCCGCCGGGCGATCAGGCGGTTGACCAGGCCGGTGGTCTTGGCGGCCTCGGTGTCGTAGACGCACTGCACGCGGATGCCCGTCTGCCGCTCGAAGTCCTTCAGGATCGGCTCGGAATGGACGCGGTCGAGCGCCGTGTAGACGGTGACCGTCTGCGCCTCGTCCTGCCCGCCGCCGCACCCGCCCGCCCCGACCGCCAGCAGGACGGCCAGCGCCGATGCGAAGACGCCTTTCATGGGTCTACTCCTTCCTGACAACGCGTTCAATGATGGTGTTGACATCCTCGGCGTACTGCCGGCCGAAGACGGAAATGACCAGGTGGCGCCAGAACGCATCCTCGCTGCCGAGCGAGAACGCGGCACCGCCGCCCTCGGCGGCGATCCTCTGCAGGTCGGCCAGGATGGTGCCGGCCCTCTCGCCGCGGGCGTTGACGTCGAGGGTGTTGATGCGCCCGCCCTTGCTCTTGAACAGCCGCGCCGCCTCCAGGGCGCGGCCGCGCCCGGAGGGGTGGACCGGGGCGTCGGCGGCCAGCACGATGACCCGCACCGCGTTGGGCCGCCAGCCCAGCGCCGTGGGGTGGATGGCGACGGTGAGGGCCTCGTCGATGGGTTCGCTGAGGTCATTGCCTCCGCCGTCGGCGTAGATGCTTCGCAGGAATGCCTCGACGGCTGCGTGGTCGTCCGTCAGCGGATGCACGTATACCGCCTCAAGGCCGTAGTCATCACTGTAGTCCTTGTACGCCACCATCCCGAACCGGGCGTTGGGCACCATGTGGGCGACCACGGCCATGACCTGCCCGAGGCGGTCCTTGGCGTCCTCGATGACCGGTTGCATGCTGCCTGTGGCGTCGAGGATGAGCACGACGTCCAGCCCCCGCCGCCGCATGGCGTCCAGTTCCCGCCCGAACCCCCGGCTGAGCCCGCCGGTCCCGTGGCCTGCGGCGCCGTCGCCCAGCGACGCCATGACGTCGCCGAAGGCGCCGCCGCCGCCGGCCGGGGGCAGGGACGGGGTGGCCTGGGCGGCCAGGGCGTCGGCCAGTGCCGCGGCGGCCGGCGGCGCCGGCGGTCGCAGGGCCGGCTCGGCCGCGGCCGCGGCGGCGGCGTCCCGCCGGGGCTGCCGCGGCTGACCGGGATCGCCGCCGGCGCCGCTGTCGCGATCGCCGGCGGGGACGGCCTCGTCCGACAGCGCCAGCACGCGGTCCGGCGGCGCCGGATGGACCACCGCCCACGTCAGCAGCGCCAGGACCAGGACGATCAGCCCGTGAATCGCCAGCGAGACCGCCCAGGCCCCCAGGGGGACCGGCCGGCCGCCGCCGTTGTGTGTCTTCTCCATCGCCAGGTCCTCGCCCCCGCTCAAGGTTCCGCCGTCTCCAGCATCCCCAGCGACACCTTCTGCATGGGGCTGGCCAGGACCGCGTCGACGGCCGAGGCGACCTGCTCGACCGAAAGCGCCGGATCGGCCAGGATCAGCACGCCGATGGCGGGCATGTTGATCTCGGTGAGCTTGGCCCGCAGCGCCGCCAGGTCCGCCACGGGGGGGTTGGCCCCGATCGCGATCGACATCGCCTCGCCGGCGCGGCGGACGCGGATGGGGATCTGCGCGGGGAAGTCCTCCGCCGCGGCCCCGGCGGCCAGGGACGGCTCGGCGGCGCCGGTCGAAAAGTCCTTCTCCGGCATGTTGAAGCGGGAGGCCATCACGAAGAAGGTCAGCAGGATGAACACCATGTCGACCATGGCCGTCATCTGGAAGACGGCGGGCCCGCGGCGGCCGGCAGGCAGGAAGTTCATCGCTCACCCCCCTGCGCCCGCAGGATGACCTGCCGGATGTTCAGCTCGCGGCAGATGGCCATGACGGCGTGGAGACGGCGGTACTCCTGGCGCCGGTCCGCCCGGATCACCACGCGCAGGGATGGGTCGGCCTCGGCCACGCTGGCCGACAGCACCGCCCGAAGGCCCGCGGCGTCCAGCGGCTGGTTGCTCACCAGCACGGTCCCGTCGTCGCGGAGGTTGACCACCAGCTCGGCCGGCTGCTCCAGCGCCGCCAGCGGGCTGGTCATCGTCGGCAACTGGACCGCCGGATCGCTCTGCGCGGTGATCAACTGGGCCACCAGCAGGTAGAAGCAGATCAGCAGGAAGACGATGTCGATCATGGGCGCCATCTGGATCGTCGCCTCCGCCTTGGGCGGGCCGCCGCCGAACCGAAGTGCCTGTGTCGTGTCATTCATGGGCGCCTCACGCCGACGTGCCGGCGGCCTGGCGCCGTTCCATCCAGGCGGTCATGATCCGCAGGAGCCGGTCGCAGCGGCCGGCGGTCTGCTGGCTGATGCGGGTGACGCGGTCGAGCAGGTAGCTGTGGAAGAACATCAGCGGCACCGCCACGACCAGCCCCAGGCACGTGGTGACCAGCGCCTCGGAGATGCCCACCGCCAGCTCATCGGGCCGCGCGGCCCCCTTGGCCATGCCCAGGACGTTGAACGAGGCGATCATGCCGGTCACGGTGCCCAGCAGCCCCAGCATCGGCGCCACCGAGGCGATGAACCCGATGTACCCGATCCGCTGCTGCAGGCGGGTCATCTCGCCGGTCCCGGCGGTCTGCATCGCCTCCCGCACGGCGGCGATGCCCATCTGCCCGTCGCCCAGGGCGGCGTGGATGATCCGCCCGAGCATGCTGTCGCTGCCGCTGGTCAACGTGAGGATGTCGGCGAACTTGCCCTTGGCGGCCAGGGCCTCGGCCTGCTGGGCCAGGGGGTCGGGCAGCAGCTTGCGGGGGCTGAGGCGGACGAAGCCGTCGATCGTCAGCGCCAGGCCGACGAAACTCAGCAGCACGATCACGATGCCGATGACCCCGCCGGCGGCGAGGAAATCCAGCGCGCTGCGGGTGGCGGTCGGCGCCTCCCCCGCGCCGGGGAGGACCTCCTGGGCCGCCGCCGGGGCGACCGCGCCCACCAGCAGGACGGCCGCCGCGCCGGCCAGGAACAGACCGCGGGGCACAGGCCTCGTTGTCGTCTCTTTCATCGTCTGGACTCCCTTAACTCGGATGATCATGATCCCGACACCCTCGTCGGGCGGACGTTGGCTCAGCGGTCCGCTTCGATGAGTCTTCTCCATTCGGCTTTCAGTTCGGTGTTTCCGAAGGCCGGGTGCAGCGCGCCGGAGACGCGCAGGAGGTCGGCCGCCGCGCCGTGGTGGCCGGAGGCGCGGAGGGCCCGGGCCAGTTGCAGCGTGGCGGAGCACCAGGGCACGGACCCCTCCGGCGCGGCCAGCCGCGCCTTGCGGCAGGCGGCGGCGGCCTCTTCGGGCAGGTTCAGCGCCAGCTTCATGTCGGCGCGGGCCAGGTGCGCCTCGGGCGAGTCGGGCCAGGCGGCGTTGAGCCTGTCCAGCAGGGCGTCGGCCTCGTTGATCGCGCCGCCCTGGCGCAGGGCGTCGACCCTCATCAGCGAGCAGGCCAGGTGGGTCGCCCCGTCGGCGGTGACGGCCGGGTCGGCCAGCAGCCGCTCCAGGATCGCCGAGGCATCCACGTGCGCCCCCGCCTTCAGCAGGATCCCCGCGCCCTGCCGCGCCGCGCGGCGGTAGGCGGCGCCGTCGCCGGCGAGGCGCTCCAGGGCGCGGTTGCACAGGGCGACGATCCGCCCCCTGGCCGCGGGGTCCGAGGGTGCGGCGCGGTCGGCCAGCAGGCCGGCGATGCGGAGGATCACGTCGGGCTCGTCGGCGGCGGAGGCCTCCGGCAGGCCGGCGGCGGCCTGGTCGATCAGGCCGGCGTCCAGCAGCAGGCGAAGGCGAAGCCACGCCGACGCGGAGGCCGTCGCCTCGCAGGAGGCCAGCAGCGGCCGGGCGTCGTTCAGCACCGCCAGGGCCGCGTGCGTGCCGGCGGCGCCGCGGGCGGCCAGCGCCACCGCGCGGAGCAGGGCCGCCCGGGCCGCCAGGTCGCCCGCTCCCGCCCGGCGGGCGAGCTGTTCGGCGGCGGCGGCGAGCTGCTCCACGCGGGCGACGTCGGCGTCGGCGGGACCGCCGTCTTGCTGTCGGGCGGCCTGCCACCGGCCGAGGGCCAGGGCGTAGGACAGGTAGGGGTCGCCGGCCACCAGGGCGGGGCGGCGTTCGAGTGTCGCCGTGCAGGACGCCTCCCCGTGGTGCCGCCGGGTGAGCGTGACCCACTGCCGCAGGGCGTCGGTCCGCACCTCGGCGGGCACGTCGGCGCCGTCGCTGACGGCCAGCAGCGCCGCGGCGAGGCGGGCGGCCCCGGCGACATCCTCCGGGGAGGCCTGCGCCGCCCTCAGCAGCGCGCCGGCCCTCACCTGCAGGGCCCGTCCCGCCAGGTCGGCCGGGGCGGTTCGGTCGGCCAGCAGCGCGTCGCAGGCGTCGGCCGCCTCGCCGAATCGCCCCTGGCGCAGCAGCGCCGTCGCCAGGGCCAGGCGGGCCTGGGGGGGGAACCCGCCGCCCATGGACGCCTCCGCGCGGCGGTAGACCTCCACCGCCTCGGCGTGGTTCCCGGCGGCCAGGACGTCGGCCCATGCCAGTCGCTCGGCGTCGGTCAGGACCGCCGGGGCCCCCGTCTCCAGCGACGCCAGGGCGCTGAGCCGATCGTAGGCCGGTGCGGCGGACCGGACGCCCTCGCTGCGCAGCAGGGCGGCGGCGCGGTCGCCGAGGGCCGCGGCACCCGCCGAGTCGCCGGCGCCGCGGCGCTGCAGGCTCGCCGCCGCGCACGCGCGGGCCAGCCGCCAGTCGACCCGGGCCTTCCAGGCCTCCTCGCGGGAGAACAGCACGTTGCGCTGGAGCGACTCGGCCTCGGCGATCGCCTTGATCGGATCGGCGGCGACGGTGACGTCCAGCCTCGTGACGGCGGCCAGGCGGCGCAGGTCCAGCAGGGACGCCGTCCGCGCGGCCGCGGCGTTCTCCATCAGGGGCTCCAGCACCGCGTAGGCCGCCGCATAATCCCCGGCGAGCCGGTGGATGTTCGCCTGCTGGATGGAGCTCAACTGGCTCATCGTCAGCATGGTGTAGTCGATCCGGACGGCCTTGCAGGTCTCCATCGCCTTGTCGAGGTAGCCCTGCCGCCGCGGATCGTCCGCTTCGGCGGCCTCGGCGGCGGCGAGGTGGAGCGAGCCGCGCATCAGGTCGAGGCGGCAGTGGGGCGTGCGGTCCGCCGGGCCCGTCGCGGGGAGCTGCGCCCCGGCCTGCCGCAGCGCCGCCAGGCCCTCGTCCAGCGCGGCCCCGATGGCGTCGGCCCTGGGGCCGGCGCAGATGCGCAGGTGATCGAGCCGCTGCAGGACGTTCTCGGCGACGGCGACGGCGGCCTCGATGCCGTCGGCCGGCGCGGTCGAGGCCGTCTGCGCCGCGGCCGTCGCGGCCGCCGCGGCCAGGGCGGCCAGGGCGGCCGCGAGGCGGAGGCCCGTCCGCCCCTGCCTTGTCGAACCGGTTCTCGTGGAGCGCGTCATCGCCACGTGCCCTCGAAGGATGGTATGAGGTAGGCGAACAGGAACTCGTTGGCCAGCGTCTGGAAGTCCAGCAGCCTGTCGTTCTTCATGGTGTAGTTGGAGCGGCGGGTCAGGAGGCTCAGGCGCGACGGCCGCTCGCGCGTGAACAGCTCGCCCAGGCAGCGGACGAAGAAGGCCTGCTCCAGCGGGTTGTCGGCGCGTTCGAGCAGCCGCACGAAGGTGTCGGTCGTGTTGTAGGCCCTGCACAGGGAGAACGCGACCGTCGCCTCGCGGTTGACCCAGTAGTTCAGCTCCCACGTGTCGATGAGGATCGGGATGCCCTCGTCGCGCCCCAGCACGCCGACGGCCAGCACGCCGGCGCGCCGGGCGAGGATGCCGGCCATGTCGGTGCGGTCGTTGGCGACGGCGAGGAACTGCCGGGCGGGGGCCACGATCTTCGCGTCGCCCACCATCGCGCGGGCCAGCAGCGCGTAGCCGACGAGCACTTCCTCGTCCGACCGGATCGTGTCGCAGGCGGGGATGAGCAGTTTGAGGATCTCGGTGCGGCCCGTCAGGCCCAGGCCCATGGCGGCGGCGGCGCGGACCTCGGCGGTTTCCTCCCGGTCGGCCAGCCGCTGGGCGAGAACCTGGCAGACGTCGTAGTAGCGGGCGCGGTCGGTCGAGCCCTGCGGCGTGGCGACGGGGCGGGCGTAAAGTCCCAGCGCCAGGGCGGCGTAGCCCCGCAGCGGGGACTCCTTGTCGCCGGTGGACATCTGCACCCGCCTGTCGGGCGAGCCCCGCAGGAGCCGCACCAGGGGCCCCAGCGCCCGCTCGTCGCCGGTGCGGCCGAGGGCCATGATGACGAAGCCCTTGACCAGGTCGCTGTAGTCGTCGTCATCGTCCTGGAGGGCCTCCAGCAGGGCCGCGACCGCCGCGGGGCCGCCGATCTCGCCCAGGGCGGCGGCGGCCGAGGCGCGGAGGCGCGCCTGGTAGATCTTCTCGACGCCCAGGATGACGGTCAACTGCCGCCCCTCGATCCGCGGGGAAGGCTTCATGGGGCTGGGATTGTTCTGGTTCCACGCCTCCAGCCGGTCGAGGTAGTCCTGGTACATCGTGTCGCTGGTCTGCGGCGCCGCCTCCAGCCGCCGCGCCAGCATCATGAGCCGGTTGTGCTTGTCCTGCAGTTCGGCCCAGACGGGGAGGCGCCGGCCGGTCTCCGTCTGGTTGAGCAGGTGGGCCAGGCCGCCGACGGACGCCGTCCGCCCCGGCTGCCCCAGCGCCAGCAGCGCCTCGGAAGCCAGCCACACGCTGGTGGTCTGGTTGAGCAGGGGGTGGAGGGCGGTCTCGCTGCCGCTGCCGCCGTGGCACCGCAGCGCCCAGGCGGCGGCGGTGGCCTGTCCGACCGCCGGGCCGCCGACCAGCCGCTGGAGGCCTGCCTGGGCGTCGGCGTTGTCCTGGGCGGTCAGGCCGTAGCCGACGATGGCGGCCTCGAGGAGCCTATCACCGGGGTGGTTCGGTTCGACCAGGAACCGGCGGGCCTCGGGGCAGTCCAGCAGGCCCATGCCCACGCGGGCCGCCATGGCCACCGGTTCGGACGGATCGTCGGCGAGCATCCGCAGCACGCTGTAGGCCGTCGGGTCGCCGATGCGGCCCAGGGCGATCGCCACGGCGACGCGGGTCTGGGGATGGCCGGAGCGGGCCGCCGCGATCAGGGCGTCGACGGCCTTGCCGCGGTAGGCGTCCACGACGGCTGGATCGCTCCGCTGGCCGTCCCCCTGGCGCAGCGCCACCAGGTACGGGTCGCGGTTGGCCTCCCACCAGTGAAGCCACGACCACCGCAGCGGCTTGGCCCAACTGATGGCCCCAAGGGTCGGCGGCGGCACCGGCGGCCGGGGCGGGGGAGGCGCCTCGCTGTGAGCCAGGGCCGCTGCGCACGCCAAGGCGATCGACATCAGGATCGGCCCGAATCGCCGTCGCTGTGTGTCGCCAGCGCTTTGCATGCCTAAGCCCCGGTCTGCGTGAATCCCCTCACCCCTCCCCGCAAGCCAGGGCGGCCTGCTTGGACTCAGGGGATCTCCCATGAATCGTACCGAGACGGGGCGGGCGTCTGCAAGGGCATTCCTTCGCTTTGACGCCTTGTGCCGCTTGGGCGGGCGGGGTCTAATGGGGCATCGCCCGATTTGCAGGAGAGCGCCGTGCGCTTCGCCCACCTTCGCAGAGTCCTGCTGGTTGCTGCCGTCGCCGGCGGCATCGCGGCCGTCGTCCTGTGGCAGGCGCGCCCGCCGCGCGATGGGTCGCTGGACGAGGCGGTCGGGGCCCTCCGCCGCGACGACGCCGGCGCCGCCGCCCGGGTGCGGCGGATCGCCCGGCGGGAAGGGGCGGCGTGCCTTCCGGCCGTCCAGGCGATGCTCGACGACCCCGACTGGCGGCTCCGCGCCGCGGCGTGTGCCGTCCTGGGCGACCAGGCCGACCGCCCGTCCCTCGCGCCGCTGGTGAGCCGGTGCTCCGACGTCGACTGGCGCGTCCGGGCGGCGGCGGCCGAGGCGCTGTCGCGGTGGCGCCCGCTGCCGGCCCGGCAGACGCTGCGCGATGTGCCCATCGACCAGCGGGATCGAGCGCTCCTGGAGTGGATGGAGACCCTGGACGGCGACGACCGTCTCTCCGAGCGGCTGTGCGACCTCTACGCCGGCGCGCGGCACGTCGAGTTCAGCCGCACCCTCGCCGACCGCTGCCTGACCTGTCACGCCGGGCCCTATCCCCGGCCGCAAACCCCCGGCGGCGACTGCGGCGCCTGCCACGGGGAGATCCACCGGCAGTGGGCCGCCTCCGCCCACGCCAACAGCCTTACCCACCTGTCGCTGCCGACCCCCGTCGACGGCGGCCTGGCGCCGCTGGACTTCGGCGACCTGGGCGGCCTGGACTGCACCGCCTGCCACCGCGCCGCCGCCGCCGAGGCGACGGGCGGCTGCCCGTACGTCTTCGACGACCTGTCCGTCGACGCCGTCTGCCAGCGCTGCCACGCCCCGACCGTCCGGCAGTGGCGCCGATGGCGGGAAGGTCCCCAGCCCCGGCGGGCGCCCTGGCCCCCCGGGCACCTGGAGGTCCGCACCGGCCTCGACCGGCGGGACTGCGCCGACTGCCACATGGCCCCCGACGGCGGCATCCCCGCCCACCACTGGCAGGCCCGGCGCGACCCGGCGCTGCTGGCCGGCGGGGTGGCGCTGCGGGTCGCCCAGCAGCCCCCCGGCCCCGACGGCGCCGTCGTGCGGCTGAC
>JAAYZK010000390.1 GCA_012514895.1 Planctomycetota bacterium
CGATGGCAAGGACTGGAAAGACGGGAAGGGCGGCCACGATGGCAAGCCCGACGGCCATGCCGGCAAGGACACGTGTCCGAACAACGAAGAGGAGTGGAGGCCGGACAGACTCCACTCGAAATGGTTGGCTGATGGGAAACTCTACGAGTGCGTCAAGGGATCCAAGCCGTGCAATCCCTGCGAGTGGGGAAGCGGGACGGCATGCGGGAAGGTGACGTATGCACCTGTCCCGGCGCCGGGTGCGACGATGCTGGGCGCCCTGGGGCTGGCGATCGTCGGTTGGTTCAAACGGCGAGTTCGGGCCTAGGTGTTCGTGCTGCGGGGCCGGCTGCGGTCGGCCCCGCTCCTGCACCTCCGAGGGCGGCAGCCCTCACGGGTCGTGTCGATGCGGTGCAAAGGAGGATCCGGATGGGGTGGATACGAACGATCATCGTCCTGACTATCTTCGTCGCGGTGGCGTTGATCATCGCGACAGTGAATACGGGAGCACTTCCTTAGGACAGCGGCGGCATGGGTCGCCGTTGGGGGAGGCGATCAGGCAGTACGGACGTTTCACGAAGGGGGTCGCCGGCTCAAGCCGAAAGGCGACCGACGAAAGGGGGGGTCGTATGTCCAGAAGGACAATCATGATGGTGGCTGTGGCGGGGGTTCTCGCCATGTCACTGACGGCAGGGGCCGACATGACATGGAAGCAGTGCGTGTACGTCGATGAGAAGATCGACAACGCCCTGCTGACGTGGGCGCCGTGGTGCACGTCGTGGAAGTTCGACAGGTCGGACATGTCGGACATCATCAACGAAGGCGGGGCTTACACCTACAACCAGGGCACGGTCTACGACGCCATGGGAACGCCCTGCTACGTCAAGGAGGCCTGGCTGAAGGTGTGCGCGTACGGCGTGGAGCCCTATGAGAAGGTGTACGTCGGCATGGGGTGCGAGGCTGACGGGAAGATGCTGGGGTGCCTCAATCCTTACGAGGACAACGTCGTGGTCACCTCCATTCCCGATGGCGATGGGGAGAACTTCGACGGGCAGTACAGTTGCACCTGGTTCCAGCTCGATCCGAAGTGGCTGACGACGGACACCTTCGACAAGTTTTTCGCCTGCGTCAAGGGATTCAAGCTGTGCAATCCCTCGGAGTGCGCCACGATCAAGTCGGCGTGCATGAAGGTGACGTACGCGCCCATCCCGGCGCCGCCGGCGGTGGTGCTGGGCGGCCTGGGGCTGGCGACGGTCGGCTGGTTCAAGCGGAAGTTCCGCGGCTAGGGTTCCGTCCGGGCGACCCCGGACAATACCGACCCGCCGCACCCACCGCGGGGCCGGGCGCGCCGGACGGCGCGGCCGGCCCCGCTTTCGCTTGCGCACACTTCACCCGCGCGTCCAAACGGCCGACAACACCTCCAGGCTGACCGTCCGGCGCGAGCCGGACGGGGGCCTTGAGCCTTCAGATCGGGGGGGACGCCATGCACGCCGCCAGCGGCCGCGGAGGGGTCAATGTCAAGGTCGTCGTCATCATCGCCATCGTCTCGGTCGGCCTGATCGGCGGCGCGCTGGTCATACGGCACGCGCGGCGGCAGATGGCGTCGTCCCGCGCCCTGAGCGAAGGGGCCGCCGCCTACCGAGCCGGGGACTGGCACACGGCCGCCATCGAGCTGCGCGAGTACCTCGCCTACCACCCGGAGGACCGGGACACCATCGAGATGTACGCCCTGGCCTGCCTGCGGATCCAGCCCTACGAGCAGGCCAACGTGGGGGCCGCCATCGGGGCCTACCGCGCGCTGTACAGCCTCAATCCCGCCGACCGGACGCTCCAGGAGACCCTGGTCCGCCTCTACCAGTGGGTGCAGGACGCCAGCAGCCTGACCTACATCGCCCGGGCCATCCTGCAGGACAACCCCAACCACCCCAAGGCGCCCGTCTGGCTGGCCGAGGGGCTGATGGGCCTGCAGAGGCCCGCCGAGGCCGGCCGGACGCTCAGCGACTTCATCGAGCGCTGCGAGGACGACGTGGCCTTCGACCGCTCCTACGTCGAGGCCTGCCGCATGATGGCCGAACTGGCCGAGCAGGAACTCACCGAGGAAGGCGAACGCCGCGCGGAAGACTGGCTGGACCGGGCCGTGGCCCGCGTCGACGAATCGCCCTGGTCTTTCGCCTACCGAGCCGCGTGGCTGCTGCAGCGCGCCGACGATCAGGTGCTGGAAACGGGCGACCACGAGCGGATCGTCGCCGACCTCCAGGCCGCTTCGTCGCGGCCGAACACCGATCCGCGGCTGGACGTGCTGCTGGGCGATCTGTGGATGGACCTGGGCAACTACGTGCAGGCCGCCGCCCACGTCCAGCGTCTGGCGGCGCTGCCGGCCGACCGCGCGCCGGCTTACTTCCTGCACCGCGACGCCTGGCGGGTCCTGGTATTCCAGCGGGCCGCGCGCCTGGCCCTGGGGACGGGGCAGTGGGAGCCCGCCGTCGACCAGGCCGACACGGTGCTCAGCGAGGTGATCGACCCGGCCCTGCGGGTCGCCGCGCTGCCGGTGGCGATCCGGCTGTACGCGCTGGCCGGGCGGGGCTCGGACGCGGCCAGGTGCCATGACGAGTACGTCGCCGTCGTCCGCTACGAGGCCGACGTCGGGGCCGGCGCCGACGCCCTGCGGCTCCAGCGCGCCCTGGTGGCCTGGGCGGAGAACCGTCCCTACCAGGCCATCGAGCACCTCGAGGCGCTGATGACCGCCGGGCGTCTCGACCCGACGGGCTACCGGCTGCTCGCCCAGGCATGCGCCGCCACGGGCCAGCGGAGGCGGGCTATCGCGGTGCTGCAGGACTACCTGCTCGGGCGGCCTCACGATGCCTCCACCTGGATGCAGTTGGCCCAGCAGTGCCTGGCGGCGGGCTACTACGAGGAAGCCAACACCGCCGCCGCCGCCCCGGTGCTGGATGGGCGGGACCCGGCGGTGCGGGCGCTTCGCGTGCGCTGCCGCCTGGCGGCCATGCGCCCGGCGTACGGGCCGGTGTCCGCCCAGGAGGTCCAGGCCCTCCAGGTGGAGTTGGACGAACTGCGCGAGGCCTGGCCCGAGCGGGTCGACGTGAAGGTGCTCCAGGCGGACTTGCTGGTGCTGACCGGCCGGCGCGACCAGGCCGAGCGGGTTCTGCGGGAGGCGGTTGCCTCGGGCGATCCGCTCGGCATCGCGCGGCGCAGCCTCATCGAGCGTCTGCGGCAGGCCGGCCGCCTGGAGGACGCCATCCTCGAAGCGACGTTCCTGTGCGGGCAGGCGGGCGACCAGGCCGAGACGTGGACGCAGTTGGCCGAGCTGCACCTGATGGCCGGCCAGACCGACAGGGCGCTTCAGGCCCTGAAGGACGGCATGGAGCAGGTCGACCCGAACCGCACCGAGGACCTGGTCCTTCGCCACGCGATCATCGAGATCGGGCGGGGCCGACGCGAGGAGGGCATCGAGCGGCTGGAGGCCTTCGCCGACGCCCGGCCCGACGCCGTCCGCGTGCGCGCGGCCCTGCTGGAACAGGAGGAGATCCGCGCCGACCCGATCCGGGCCCAGACGCTCGTCGACCAGATGCGCCAGGCCGAGGGCGAGAGCGGGCTGCTGTGGCGGCTGCACCAGGCGCGACTCTGGCTGGACGCCGTCGACGCCATCGACCGCCAGCAGGAGGTCGCCGACCTGCTGGGGCTGTGCATCGCGGCCGATCCGCAGTGGGCCCGCCCGGTCCTGCTGCTGGGGGCCATGTACGAGCATTTCGAGCAACTCCCGCAGGCCGAGGGCGTCTACCGACGCCACCTGGAGACGAATCCCGGGAACTCCGACGTCGTCGGGCGGCTGGTCGCGCTGCTGCGGGAGCAGGAGCGTTTCGAGGATGTGGTGCGCGTGCAGGATCAACTGGTCGAACTGGCCCCGCAGGCCGCCGCGTCGATTCCACCGGCCGAGGCCCGCCTGCTCGCCCAGCGGGTCGGGCTGCTGGCCGAACGCCGCGACTTCGACACCATCATCCGTGTCATGTTGCCCCGGGAGGGCCCCGCCAAGCACCCCTACACGCAGTTCGTGGCGGCCTCGGCGCTGGCGATGTCGAGGGACCCCAGCCACCTGGCAGTGGCGCGGCAGTTGTACGAGGATGTCTGCCAGGCACTTCCGCACTACGTCCCCGCGCGCCACGGGGCCGCCATGCTCGCCTGGCAGAGCGGGGACCACCAGCAGGCCGTCGAACACCTCCGCCTGGCCCTCGCCGACGCCCCCGACAGCCCCGACCTGATCAACGACATGGCCTGGATCCTCGCCGAGACCGAACACCGGTGGACCGAGGCGCTGGTGCTGACCGAACGGGGGCTGGCCATCGATCCCAACCACAGGCACTTGCGCGACACGCGGGCGATGATTCTCACCCATCTGGGACGCATCCAGGAAGCCCACGCCGAATGGGTGCGCTACCTGGGGCAGCGGGGCATCGAGCCGGCCCAGCGGGGGCGGACGCTGCTGTCGCTGGGACGCTTGTCCTTGCAGACAGGGCAGTTGGAACAGGGACGCCAGTACCTGCAGGACGCCCGGCAACTGGACCGCGAGCACGAGGTGTTCAGTGACGCCGAACGCGCCGAGATCGAAGAAGTGCTGGGTCCCGCCGGCGAGACGACCAAAAAAACGGGTGGATAACCGGGGACGGCGGCAGGGCTTGGGTCAATAGCGGCCTGGGGGCGCGATTTGTCTTGGGAAGGCGGCTCGGCGGAGCTATAGTGCAACCACGATGTAGCCCGGTGAGTTACACGGATACATGCTATGCAGCTTCCAATAGGCATCATTCCTGACATGTGCCCCAAGACGTGACAATCCTTCCGCTGCACCCCCTGGATCAGACGACCCGCCGCGACGCCGGCGGTCGCGGTCGTTGGGGGATTTCATGGTGCAGACCATCCTGACGCTGATTGCATCGTGCGTATGTGTCATGGCCGGGTCCAATGGATGGGCCGGCGATCTGAGTGAATGCGTTCCAAAAAGGAGGACACGCATGTTCGAGGCGCTTGAGCCGCGTACTTTGTTGAGCGTGGGGGCGCTCGGGACGAACACGATCATCCTTGATAACGGCGACGCCGGTGTCCAGACCGTCGGAACATGGTCCACGGTTTCGTCGGCCGGCTATGAAGGTGACGTGCAGACGGGCCGCAACGGTTCGGCGACATGGACGTTCAAGGATCTGGATCCCGGCTACCGCTACCGCCTGTCGGCCACCTGGCCCGGCTCCAACGGCGGCCAGGCCGAATACACGATCGTCGACCACGAACAGGACGGACGGCTGACCACCGTGGACACGGTCACGCTCAACCAGGGCACCAGGCCCAACGACCTCAACGCCGACGGGACGGTGTGGGAAGACCTGGGCGACCCGTTCCTGATCCGCGGCACGGCCCTGTCGGTCACGCTGGAAGGCAACGGCAACCCAGTCTCGGCCGACGCCATCCGCCTGGAGCGGGTCGGCGCCTGGGTGCCCCCCGTGGGCGTCAAAACGCCGGAATTCGGCATCGAAGAGTCCCACTGGATGTACGCGCAGAGCGGCAAGACGTTCGACTACGGCAACGGTCCCGAAGCCTACCGGATGGGCGCCGACGGACCGTACACGCACTACGTCGACATCAGCCACCCCGGCGCCACCGACACCAACAACCCCTTCGGCACGCCCGACAAGCCCCGGCGGTCGATCCCCAGTTGGCTTGCCGCCGGCAGCGTTGTGGAGATCCACGGCGGCAGCTACCAGAACTCCAACGCCTCCGGCCGCACCCAACTGGCCGGCGTCGGCACCAAGGCCAAGCCGATTTTCATCCGCGGCGCCGACAACGACGACATGCCCCGCATCAACGGCATGACGACCTTCGGCCACTACGCCGAGGCCCGCTGGATGATCGTCGAGAACATGGACTTCGCCAACGTCGAGGTCCGCGGGCTCAACGATCACATCGGCTTCCGCCACAACAACATCAGCCAGGGCGGCACCGGCCTGCGGATGAGCGGCGACACCTCCGGCGAGCGGATCGAGGACATGGTGATCTACAACAACACCATCCACGACAACGGCTCCTGGCAGTCGTCCACCCCCAACGACGTGCACGGCATCACCGTCAACCGCTACATCGACAGCGTGTGGGCCGTCGACAACCACAACTACCACAACGGCGGCGACTCCATCCAGGTCAACTGCCGCGGCAGCTACCAGACCACGAACATCTACATCGGCCGCAACATCTTCCACCACGACCGCGAGAACGCCATCGACCTCAAGACGTACACGGACCTCGTCGCCTCCGAGAACCGCATGTACGGGTACCGCAGCACGTCGTCCTCCGAGGGCGCCGCGTTCGTCGTCCACTACAACCCGAGCTGGACGTGGGTGCTCAACAACGAGGTCTATGACTCCGAGCTTGGCCTGGTCAACACCGGGTCGACAGACACATACTTCATCGGCAACCTGGTCTACGACATGATCCGCAACGGCGTCGGCGATGCGGGCAGCGTCTATGGCCACGGCCAGGCGATCCACATCCGCAACTCGGCGCGCACGGCGATCGTCAACAACACGATCTTCGACGCCGGCACCGGCATCAGCTCGGCCAACGTGCCCCTGGACATCTACAACAACATCATCTCCACCCGCAATGAGTCGGGCGGGTACGAGATCAACTTCGATTCCGGCACCGCCGCCAACAGCTCGCAGATGGAGAACAACCTCCTGTACAACCCCGGCGGCCTGCGGATCAAGTGGAACGGGACCCACACCAGCCTGGACGGCTTCAAGGCCTCCACGGGCAAGGGCGACGGGTCCATCGAGGCCGATCCGCGCTTCGTCTCCCCGGCCAACAACGACTTCCGCCTCACCGCCGACAGCCCCGCCCTCGACGCCGGCACCGACGTGCAGTGGTACAGCGACCGGTTCGAGAGCCGCTACGGCATGCCGATCGACCTGGACATGAAGCTGGCCGACCGCGTCTTCGGCGCGGCCGTCGACATGGGCGCGATCGAGGCCGGCTCCGGCCAGGTGACCCCCAATACGCCCCCGACCTGCCTGGCGGCGCCGATCGCGATCAACGAGGACACCCCCGGCACCGGCCGCTTCACCGGCACCGACGCCGACGGCGACACGCTGAGCTTCCGCATGATCAGCGCCCCCGAGAACGGCCAGGCCGTGGTCAACAGCGACGGGACGTTCACCTACACGCCCGAAGAGAACTTCAACGGGATCGACACCTTCACCGTCGTGGCCCACGACGGCCGCAGCGACTCGTCCCTGGCGACCCAGACGATCACCGTCAAGCCCGTCAACGACGCCCCCGTGGCGCCCGAGACGATCGAACTGGGCACCCGGTCGAACACGCCCGTCTCGGGCAACCTCGATGCGGTCGACGTCGACGGCGATCCGCTGACCTACGCCATCGCCAAGGCGCCCGCCCGCGGCACCGTCCAGCTCGGCCAGGAAGGCGCGTTCACCTACACCCCCAAGGCCGGCACGAGCGGCAGCGACCAGTTCACCGTTCGCGTCAGCGACGGCAAGGTCAACGTCCCCGTCGTCGTGCAGGTCCTGGTCGGCGACCCCAAGCTGTCGGTGAGCACCGCCGCGCTGGCCTTCGACGCGCTGACCGGCACGCTGGAGTTCGGCGTGTCCAACAGCGGCCAGTCGGTCCTGGAGTACGCCGTCGCGACCTCCGAGCCCTGGATGACCGCCGCCCCCGTCGAGGGGACCAGTACCGGCGAGACCGACACGATCGCCGTGACGGTCGACCGGGCGGGCCTCCAGGCCGGCCGCTACACCGGCACCGTCACCGTCGATGGCGGCCAGGCCGGCTCGGCGCAGATCGCCGTGACGCTCGAGGTGCCGCAGACCAGCGACCAGACGCTGATCGAGGTCGGCGACACCTGGCGCTACCGCAAGGGCGACACGGCCCCGGCGGCCGAATGGAACCAGGCCTCCTTCGACGACAGCGCCTGGGCCGAAGGCCCCTCGGCCATCGGCTACAGCAGCGATGTGACCCACCCGACGACACTGGGCGACATGCAGGGCAACTACACGTCGTTCTACGCCCGCCGCGCGTTCAACGTCGATGATCCGGCGGCGGTGATGAACCTGGCGCTGGACATCGCCTACGACGACGCCTTCGTCGCCTACATCAACGGCGTCGAGGTCGCCCGCAGCGCGTCGATGGGCGGCCAGGCCGGCCAGCCCGTGGGGCACGACGACTACGCCGACGGCATGCATGACGAACTGGATCCCGCCGAGTCGTTCGCGATCGCCGTGCCGGAAGGTCTGCTGAAGGCCGGCGAAAACGTCCTGGCGATCCAGGTGCTCAACTACGACCGCGGCAGCTCCGACGCCGTGATGGAGCCCCGCCTGAGGGCCACCTGCGCCGTGACGGGCGATCCGGTCCTGGCGGTGGGGACCGAGTCGCTGGCGTTCGACGCGACGACCGGCGCCCTGGAGTTCACCGTCGCCAACGGCGGCGAGGGGCTCCTGAGCTACAGCGTCGCCAGTTCGCAGCCCTGGCTGGTCGCGGCTCCGGCCGGCGGGACCAGCACCGGCGAGGCCGACACCGTCGTGGTGACGGTCGACCGCACCGGCCTGCAGCCGGGACAGTACACCGGCACCCTCACCGTCAACGGCGGCGACGGCGGCTCGGCGCAGATCGCCGTGACGCTCGAGGTGGCCGCCACGTCCACCCGGACGCTGGTCAACGTGGGCGACACCTGGCGCTACCGCAAGGGCGACACGGCTCCGGCGGCCGAATGGAACCAGGCCTCCTTCGACG
>JAAYZK010000391.1 GCA_012514895.1 Planctomycetota bacterium
GGGGAAATCAGGGCGATCGAGTCATCAGCGAAGGACCCGCGGGTGCCTTTGAACGGCTGCACGCCAAACAGCGCGGCCAGGGCCCGGTTGCGGAGGCTCGCCCCGCGCTGGATGAAGCCGGTGAGGGCGACGACGTAGTCCGGGTCCTCGTAGAGGTCGGTCAGCAGCTCGGGCCCGCGGAGGTTCACGGCGATGGTGAACGGCCCGTCGAAACCCATCAGGGGCGGACGGACGGAGAGCTCCACCGGCTGGGACGCCAGCCGCCCCACCGCCCGCTTCAGTTCCTCGTACCGCCGCAGGCAGTCCTTCACGAACGGGTTGTCCAGCGGCCTGTCGATGTCGATCTCGAAGATCCGGCGCTTGGCGGGGCCGGCCAGCGGCGGAGCCACATCGGCCACCTGCCCGTCGCGGAAGGCCGGCACGGCCCCGAAGTACTGGGAGTCGTAGGTGTTCTGGTTGTCGACGTAGAACGACCACTGCCGCGGAAGCCCGACGGGGTGATCGCAGTACTGGTGGAGGAATTCGTGCTGGTACCGCATGAACAGGAGCTGCACCTCGACGGTCGCCGAGGCGTCCGTCGCGTACTCCTGGAAGGTGATCCCCCGGGTGTTCCACTTCGGGTCCAGCAGGACCACCCGCGGGTTGACGCCGTACATCACCGGCACCCGGGTCGGACGGCGGTCGCGATAGGCCTGCCAGACCTGCTGCTTCTGCTCGTTGGTCATCATCGCCGCCACTGTACCGCCCCTCCCGACGGCAGACAACACCTGCGCCGGGCAGGCGGATACGGTATAGGAGCACAGGCCGACAGCAGACACGGCGTTTCAGCAGCCTTCAGTCTGCCCCTCGGGGGCCTTTCTCTTTGACAGGAAAGCTCAGAAAGGATAGGCATGCTGGAAGTTCAGGCCATCGGTGCCGTGTTTTCCCGGGATGCCCCGCCGGCGAGATCGCTGGAACTGCCGGGGCGGCCGGATCCGCGGGGTGCCGCACGCCCGCCGGGGAAATTCCGGTGCCGATTCCGGCGCCGCCGGCGTACTGTTCATCAGGGCGATCCGGACGCCCACGGTGTTTCGGCACAGGAACGGCGGCGCGTTCGACGTGGACGACCGGGCGGCCGGGGCCCGCTGAAGCGCGGAGGTGGAACACCATGCACGCACGAGAGATCCGACACGGCATTCACGCCATCATCATGGCGCACTGGGAGCGCCGGCTGTTCGACTCGCTGATCCCGCTGCCGGACGGCACGAGCTACAACGCGTACCTCGTGGAAGGCCGCGACGCGACGGCCCTGATCGACAGCGCCGACCCCGCCCTGCAGGATGAGCTGATGGAGCACCTGCGGGGCGTCCAGCGCGTCGACTACATCGTCTCCCAGCACTCCGAGCAGGACCACTCCGGCGCGATCCCCCTGGTGCTGGAGCGCTTCCCGGACGCCAGGATCGTCTGCAGCGGCAAGGCCGCGGACCTGCTGACCACCCACCTGGGCGTGAGCGGGGATCGGCTGATCATCGCGGAAGACGGCCGGACGATCGACCTGGGCGGCAGGACGCTCCAGTTCGTCCACACGACGTGGGTGCACTGGCCGGAGACCCTGTGCACGTACGTCCCGCAGGACAAAGTCCTGTTCACCTGCGACTTCTTCGGCTCCCACCTGGCGACCAACGACCTGGTCGTAACCGACGAGGGCCGCGTGTACGAGGCCGCCAAGCGCTATTACGCCGAGATCATGATGCCGTTCCGCGCGATCATCACGAAGAACCTCGAGAAGCTCGGCGCGCTGGACTTCGAGATGATCGCCCCCAGCCACGGGCCCGTGTACGACCGGCCGGCCTTCATCCTGGACGCGTACCGCGACTGGGTCTCGCCCCGGATGAAGAACGAGGTCGTCCTGCCCTACGTGAGCATGCACGGCAGCACCGCGGCGATGATCAAGCACCTCATCGACGCCCTGACCCGCCACGGCGTCACCGTGCACCCCTTCGATCTGACGGTGACGGACATCGGCAAGTTGGCCATCACCCTGGTCGACGCGGCCACGCTGATCGTCGGCACGCCGACGGTCCACGTCGGCCCCCACCCGGCCGTGTACTACGCGGCGCACCTGGCCAACCTGCTGCGGCCGAAGCTCAAGTACGCCGCCATCATCGGCTCGTACGGCTGGAGCAGCAAGGCCATCGAACAGATCACCGAGCTGATCCCCCGCCTCAAGGTGGAGGTCCTCGGCACGGTGCTTCACAAGGGCCATCCAACCGCCGAGACCTACGGGCAGCTTGACGCCCTGGCCGCCTCCGTCGCCAAGGCGCATCGCGAGGATGCGTTGGTGACGGTATAGAGGCGTTCAGTCCCAGGACCAGTGTCCCGCGACGCCGGCCCGGCCCGCGAGGCGCCCGCAAGGGACGGGCGGGCAACGGGTTTCGCCTGTGCCGTCCGAAGCGGCGCGGCGGCAAGGGGTTCGAAACCTTCTCGCAAGTCCTGCCTGCGCAAGGCCGCCGAACGCTCTGCGCGGAGGGGCCGGCACCGGCCGGGAGAGCTTCCCTCCCGCGGGCGTAAAATTGACAAACGTTTCGCCTGTCGTTTCGGCGCGGCGTGCTTCGCGGCGGGGTGGCGTTCCGCGGCGGACGGGGTCTTTGGGGTGGGACAGGGGACGGCGTCGGCATGTGTATCGCATTGATCTGTCAGCCCTGGGACAGCGTGACGCCGAGGCTGCAGGGTTCATCGGTTCCCATCTGGACGTGGCAGGTGGCTGGGCGCCTGGCCGAGCGGGACGCCGTCTTCATCTATGCCAAGGCCAAGGAGGGGCTGGCGCCCGTCGAGCGTCACGGCGACGTGACGATCCGGCGGATCCCCGTGCGGACCGATCGGATGCTTCGCCCCGTGCTTCACCGCCTCAGCCGTGCGCTTCATCCCCGCTCGCCCTTCTGCAGCCGCCCGATGTATTACCCGCTGTTCTACCGGCGTGCGATCCTCGCGGCCAGGCAGGACGGTTGCGAGCTGCTGCACATCCACAACTTCTCCCAGTACGTGCCGCTGGCCCGGCGGCTGCACCCGTCGGCGACGATCATCCTGCACATGCACTGCGACTGGCTCGGGCGGCTGGGCGGAGGGGCGGTGGACCGGTCGTTCGCCCAGGCCGATGCCGTGATCGGCTGCAGCGAGTACATCACCGACGACACCCGCCGCCGCTTCCCGGCCGGGACGGCCAAGTGCCACACGGTGCTCAACGGCGTCGACATCGACGCCTTCGCGCCGGCCGGCGACGACCGCCCCGCGCCGGCGGCGCCGCGGCGGCGAAGCGTCCGAGCCGGTCGCCGTCGGCCAGCAGGGAGGCGATGGCCTCGGCCAGGGCGCCGGCGTCGCCGGGGTCCACCAGCAGGCCCGTCCGCCCGTCCTGGACCACTTCGGA
>JAAYZK010000392.1 GCA_012514895.1 Planctomycetota bacterium
AGATACTGCAGGAACTTGTAGATCGTGAACCCGAACGCGACCAGCGCCAGCGACGTGCGGGTCCACGCCAGGAGCGTGCGCTCCGCCGCCAGCACCGTGCGCTGGATCGCCAGATCCCTGCGGCTGAGCCGTTCCCCGTCGCTCACGCGTCCCCCCTTGGTGATTCTACCGCCGCGCGGAGACTTACGGCAACCAGGCTCCGTAGCCCCGCAGCCGCTGGCGGAGGTCGTCGGTGTTCACCTCGTGGACGTTCCCGTCGGGGGCGGCGGCGGCCATGGCGGCGGCCAGGCCGGCGGCTTCGCCCATGGCCAGGCAGGGGGGCATGACGCGGATCGAGCCGTGCACCGCCCGGTCGGACGAGACGTCGCGACCGGCCGTCAGGACGTTCCGCAGCGACCGGGGCGTCAGGCAGCGGTAGGGAATGCCGTGCGATTCCCCCCGGCCGTACCGGTGGGTGCCCTTTTCGATCGCGTCCATGTTGGCGTTGGCCGTCTTGCGCGAGCCGTGCACGTCCACGTAGTAACTGTTGCGGCAGATCTCGTCGGGGAAACTCCTGCGGGCCAGGTAGTCCTCGAGGGTGAGCCGGTAGTCGCCGACGATGCGTCGGCTTTCGCGGACGCCCATGAGCGAGCCGGTGTTGATGAGCATGCTGCCGGCAAAGGCTGCCGGGTGGTACTGGGCCAGGGCGTCGCGGAACTGCCTGGCGATGCGGCGGCCGAGCATCATCGCGCGGGTCAGCGAGGCCGGGTCGGTCGCGTCGACGTCGTAGAGGTGGCCGGAATTGAAGCCGACGGTGCCGGGCCCCAGCGTGTTGTTGCACACGTGGACGTCGAGGATATCGGGGAAAGCCGGGTCGGCGGCGATCCGGTAGGCGGGGCTGTCGGGGTTCATCGGGTGCAGGAGCGGCCCGTGCCTGTAGTGGTAGTCGTTGACGCCGCTGAGGTCGAAGCAGTGCGTGGCGGGCTGGAGTTTGCCGTCCTCGCCGCCCATCTCGAACTCGGCGCCGGCCCAGGCGGCCAGGTCGCCGTCGCCGGTGGCGTCGACGAACACCCTGGCCCGCAGGGCTGTCAGGCCGGCCTTGGAGGCGGTGAGGATGACGTCGACGCCGCCCCGCGAATCGGTCCGGACAGCCGTCAATGTGGTGAAGAAGCGGACGGCGACGCCCGCCTCGCTGACCAGGTCGTCGTAGATCCGCTTGAGCCCCTCCGGGTCGATGGGGACCCAGTCCAGCGATCTGGCGGCAACGTGAGGCTGGCCGGCCTTGGAGAGCGTGAACACCCGCTCGGCCAGACCGCGGTAGATGATCTTCTCCTGGTCGCTGAAGGGGCACCACGCCGGCACGAGTCCCGCGGTGCCCATTCCGCCCAGGCAGCCGGTGGACTCGATCAGGAGGGTCTTGGCGCCCTCGCGTGCGGCGGCGATCGCCGCGGTGCAGCCGGCGGGTCCGCCGCCGGCGACGATGACGTCCCAGCCGTCGTCCAGGTCCATCGCGTGCGTGAAGGTGAAGCGTTCCATGGGGGTTCCTTTGCTGCGGATCAGTCGCCGGTGTTGCGCATATCTTCGGCCACCTGGACGGCTTCCTCGCCGCCGGCGGCCTTGAGGGCGAGGTAGAAGCATACCAGCAGGCCGCCGAAGACCAGCAGAAGGGTGGCGGCCAGGATGCACAGCGACCAGGCCGACAGCGTGTTCTGGTGGACCACCTCGATCTCCCGGTCCAGTTGCGCCGCCATGATCAGCAGCGGCAGCAGCAGCCCGATCGAGACGCCGGTGGTGAGCACCGACAGGCTGGCGGCGCCCCGGGCGGCGGTGCTGGGGCGCAGGTGGTTGGCTTCGGCGCCGACGACGCCGGCGGTGCCCAGCGCCAGGCCGCCCAGGCTGAGGGCCAGGGCGCCGAACAGGATCATCGCCGCCCCGCCCAGGTCGGGCTGCCCCTGGCCCCGGTAGTCCAACTGGGCCGTGCGCGTGAAGGCGAAGCCGATGCAGATCGCCCCGACCGCGGCGGCGCCGAGGACCAGGCCGATGCGCCCGCCGGTCCGCCGTCCGGCCGGATGGCCGGCGTGGGCGTCGTGGGCGTCGGCGCCCGGGGAGGGGATCAGGCTGAGGACCACCGCCAGCAGGGGGGCCGTCGCGGCGAGGATGAGCCCGACGATGTTGGGCCAGACGGGCAGCCCATGCTCGTTCCGGAGGAACCGGGCGCTGGTGCTCTGTTCGAGGACGTTCCAGATGAACAGCGCCGCGAGCATCACGGGCACGACGACGCGGACCAGCCAGTCCCACCAGGGGCCCAGCCGCCAGTCGCTGCGTTCGTTGGCGTGGCGGCGCAGGCGGGAGATGCGGTACATCCAGCCGAGCACGACGCACTGGAGCAGTCCCAGCAGGGCGATGCCCCACGGGCCGTTGATGAAGTCGTCCATCGCGCCCCACCAGCCCATGCCGCCCTGCGTGCAGTAGACCAGTCCGATGCCCAGGCAGACCAGCACCATGACGATCAGGGCGACGTCGCGGTTGCACCGCAGCTTGTCGACGACGGAGGCCAGGACGCTCTCGGCGATGCTGAAGGCCGAGTCGATGCCCAGGGTGATCAGGGCGAAGAAGAAGATCGTCGAGAACAGCGCGGGGTGGGGGAACTGGGCCAGGGCGTAGGGGAAGACCACGAAGGTGAGCCCCGGCCCCCCGTCAAGGACGTCCTTGACCGGCTGGCCGGTCGCCATCGCCATGGCCCCCAGCGTGGCGAAGACGGCGATGCCGGCGATGAAGCTGGTGCCCAGGTCGGCCAGGCCGATGATGGCGGCGTTGTTGTTCAGGTCGCTCTTGCGGTGCAGGAAGCTGGCGTAGGTGACCATCACGCCGAACGCCAGGCTCATCGAGAAGAAGACCTGCCCGAAGGCGTAGGTCCACGTGTCGGGCTTGGCCAGTTCCGACCAGACGGGCCGGAGATAGTACTCCAGCCCCGTCTCGGCCCCGTCGAGGGTCAGTCCGCGGATGACGAGGATCAGCAGCATCAGCCACGGCAGGGGGACGGTCCACATCACGACCTTGCTGACCAGCCGCACCCCGCGGAAGATGCACAGGTAGATCAGCACCCACGTGGCGATCAGGCTCCAGACTACATTGGGCACCAACCCGCCCAGCGTGCCGGGAGGAGCGTCCTGGAGTCTCTGCAGGTAGGTGGTGTGGAAGTAGTTTTCGGCCGTCTCCACCCCCTCGGCGCCGTGGGCGGCCCAGGGCAACTGCCCGCCGTTGAACAGCCCCTGGACGCTGACGACGAGGAAGCTGAGGCAGTAGGCCAGGAGGACGGCGTAGTAGGTGACGATCACGAATCCCAGCAGGATGCCCCACCAGCCGATCGGCTCGCTGCGGCGGTTGACGCCCCGGAAGGCGTCCGGGGCGGCCCGCTGGGTCATGTGACCGAGGCTGAACTCCAGGATCAGGACCGGCACGCCGATCAGGAGCATCCCGACGATGTAAGGGATCAGGAACGCCCCGCCCCCGTGGTCGTAGAGCTTGTAGGGGAACCCCCACAGGTTGCCCAGCCCGACCGCTGAGCCGATCGCGGCCAGGACGAAGCCGGCACGGGTCCCCCAGCTCTCACGCTGTTCTTCCAGGAGTTGGGCCATGGAGATGCCTCGCTGTCACCAGGTGCCATAGATGTGCCTTGACGATGACCATAATGTTTGCGAAAACGTGCGGTGACGCAAGCACAAAGCCGCGACCCCAATCAACGGGGCTGTCCGTGCCCCAGTCACCCCATATGTTGAGCCTTCCCTGCATAGAATTGGTAGGAGAATCTGGGGAATCGCGAAAAATGTTTCATGTAACATATGGACAAGTATAGCCTTATGATACACTTACGTGCCAAGACGCTTGACTTGTAGGGCAGATCTGTTATAGTTGCGTTCACTATGGTCACTGCAACCTCCGACAAGAAAACAAGTCGCGCCAAGTCGGCCTCCGGCGCGTTCCGCAGGTACGATGCCGCGCTGAAGTACCTGTTCTCCATGACCGACTACGAGCAGATGCTTCGCGTGCGTTACAACCGCGACACGTTCAGTCTCGATCGTATGTTCAGGCTGTTGAAGGGCTTAGGAGATCCTCAGGACCGGATTCGCACCGTTCATATTGCCGGGACCAAGGGCAAGGGTTCCACGGTCGAGATGCTCAGCCAGATGCTCATCGCCTGCGGGTACAAGGTGGGGGTGTATACCAGCCCGCACATCGTGGATATCCGCGAACGGATCCGGATCAACCACACGATGATCTCCCAGGCGGCGCTGACGCGTCTGATCTCGACGGTCGAGCCGATCATCGAGCAGATGGGCGACGACAAGCCCACCTTTTTTGAGATCTTCACCTCGCTGGCGTTCATGTACTTCGCCAACGAGGCGGTCGACGTCGCCGTCATCGAGACGGGTCTGGGCGGGCGGCTGGACTCGACGAACGTGCTGAAGCCGGATGTCTGCGGGCTGACGAGCATCTCGCTGGACCACATGCACCAGCTCGGGCGGACGGTGGGCCTGATCGCCAAGGAGAAGGCGGGGATCTTCAAGCCCGACATCCCGGCCGTCAGCGTACCCCAGCGGCCGGAGGTCGAGGCGGTCCTGCGCAGCGCGGCCAAGGCGTCCAAGACCCCGCTGATGTTCGCCGGCAAGGAGATCGACTTCAGCTACCGCTTCGAATCGAGCCGCGCGACCGGCCCGCAGACCCGCGTCTGCATGACCACCGAGACCAGCAACTTCGAGCACCTGCCGGTGCCGCTGCTGGGCGAGCACCAGGCCCTCAACTGCGGGCTGGCGCTGGCGCTGCTGGACGAGCTGAAGAAGAAGGGCTTCGACAGGATCACCGATGCCACGGCCGTCGAGGGCCTGCGTCAGACGTACCTGCCCGGGCGGATGGAGATGGTCTGTCGCGACCCGCGGATGATCGCCGACGGCGCCCACAACGCCGCCTCGGTCGCGGCGTTGATGAAGGCCATCGGACAGAACATCCCTTACGACAGCATGGTGGTGGTCTTCGGCTGTGCCGTGGACAAGGACATCCCCGGCATGATGCGCGAGCTGGCCCTGGGCGCCGACAAGATCGTCTTCACCTCGGCCGGCGGCCCCCGCGCCGCCAAGACGCGGGACCTGGCCGACGCCTTCGAGGAGTGCACCGGCAAGACCGCCCAGGTGGCCAACAGCGTCGAAGAGGCCCTGGCGATCGCCGCCTCCGCCGTCAGCCGCGAGGACATCATCTGCGCGACCGGCAGCTTCTACCTCGTCGGCGCCGTCAAGCAGATCCTCGCCGCCCGCCAGCAGCAGCAGGCGTCGTAGCCGCGCCCGGCCGCGAAGACATGCGCGAGCCCGTCTCTCCTGGAGAGGCGGGCTCGTTTGGTCTACCGTTGGGCTGGGCCTCCGGCAGGCGCAGCCCGTCGTGCCGGCGGGCGTCACTGGCGCGGCGTGAACGCATCGGACAACTCGCGTGTGCTGATGTCGGCCGGGAGCTTCCGTCCGGTGGCGTAACTGAAGAGGATGGCCTTGAAGACGACGTCGGCGGCGCTGCTGAAAGCGATGGCCAGGGCGAGCAGAATCGTGGCGACGGCGATGTAGAAGGCCGTGGCGAACGCCGAGCCGCTGACGACGCCCAGGTAGATCAGGGCGACGGCGATGAGGATCACCGGGAGCATGACCAGGAAGCTCAGCAGTCCCAGGGAGAAGTTGCCCACCAGGGCGGTGCCCCACGTCTGGCGGAGGACGGCCAGCGAGCGTTTGAATGCCTTGACGGGCCCGACGCCCTCGACGGCGATCACGGGGACCACCAGGTAGGTCATCGCGGTCCAGGCCATGCCCAGCAGGGCCGAGACGAACTGGGCCGCCCGCTTGTTGGAGTTCTCGATCGCCCGCAGCAGCACGCCGATCACCGCCGAGACGACCGCCCAGCCGAAGATCGGCCCGAACCGCCGCCACGCGACGCCCAGCCCGTACCCCAGCGTCGGCCGCTCGCCCGCCAGCGCCTGCATCGCACAGGCGACCAGGGCGGTGTTGAAGAAGACGATGACGAAGTAGTTGCAGACGTAGAACGCGAACATCGTCACGTACATCATGGCCCTGTTGCCGTTCTGGGCGTCGGCCTGGGCTGCCCACTGGTCGATCGTCCCGCTCTGCCAGAGGGGCAGGGCGAACGTGGCCATCACGACCAGAGCGGCGATCCCCGCCAGCAGAGGCAGGACGATCAGGTGCTTGTGGGTCCACAGCAGCGCGTAGCTCGTCTTGGCGTACTCCCAGCTTCGTGACAGCGTGTCGAACATGGTTTGTTCCTTTCGAAGGAGCGCCCGACGGCGTCTCCCTTGCGCCGCTGCCGCCCAGGATAGGTCCATCGAACCGCCGAAGCAAGCGGCCCTTGCGATTCGACAGGCCCCGGCCGATGCGCCTCAAGGAAAACCGCATCGGCGCACGATAAATCCTGCAGGACAGGCCATCGTCGTCAACTCATCGCAGTCCGTCCGCACCGGTTTGGGCGGGACGGGGCACGGAGGGCCGGTCGCAGGACTTTTGCATTTGTCCACGGAAGGAGTTAGGATGAGGCACACCCTGTTGCTTTCACGCCAGGTGCAACGGAGACCCCAGCAGGTGGAGCAGACCTACACCGGGCAGACGATTCACCTGATCGGCATCGGCGGCACCGGCATGCGTGCCCTGGCCGACATGCTCATCCAGCGCGGCGCCGCCGTCAGCGGCAGCGATCTGGCGGGCGGGGCCGCCGTCGAGCGTCTCCGCGCCGCCGGGGCGGCCATCCAGGTGGGCCATCAGGGCGAGAACATCCCCGACGGCTGCGACAGGGTGGTGTACTCGGCCGCCATCCACGAGGAGAACCCCGAGCGGGTCGCCGCCGTCGATGCCGGCGTGCGGTGCGTCAAGTACAGCCAGATGCTCGGCGAGCTGATGGCCGCCCAGTGCGGTGTGGCCATCGCCGGCACGCACGGCAAGAGCACGACGACGGCGATGGTCGCGCACGGCATGGTCGCCGCCGGGCTCGACCCGAGCTTCATCATCGGCGCCACCGTTCCCCAGCTCGGCGGGCCCTGCCGCGTCGGCGAGGGGTAGTTCTTCGGCGCCGAGGCGTGCGAGTACGACCGCAGCTTCCTGAACCTGCGGCCGACGCTGGCGACGGTGCTGAACATCGAGGAAGACCACCTGGACTGCTACAAGGACCTCGGCGCGATCATCGAGGCCTTCCGCAGCTTCCTGGCCTGCGTGAGCGTCGACGGGATCGCCGTGGTCAACGGCGAGGACCGCAATGTCGCCGCCGCCGTCCGCTCGGCCGCCTGCGAGGTGCAGACGTTCGGCCTGCCCGACGGGTGCATGTGGCGGGCCGTCAACGTCGGGGCCGAGCGGGGGCTGTACCGCTTCGACGTGGCGCTGACCGGGCGGGACTTCGCCCGCATCGAGCTGCGCGTCCCGGGGCTGCACAACGTCTACAACGCCCTGGCGGCCTGCGCGATCCTCCATCACGCCGGCCTGGCCCCCCTGCAGATCGCCGACGCCCTGGCGGCCTTCGACGGCGCCTACCGGCGGATGACCGTCAAGGGCCGCGCACGCGGCGTGACGGTCGTCGACGACTACGCCCACCACCCCACCGAGATCCAGGTGACCCTGCGGGCCCTGCGCGACCGCTACACCCCGCGGCGGCTGGTGTGCGTCTTCCAGCCCCACCAGCATTCGCGGACGCGGTTCCTGCTGAACGACTTCGCCCGCAGTTTCGCGGCGGCCGACGAGGTGGTGGTGCCGGACATCTATTTCGTCCGGGACAGCGTGCGTGAAAAAGACTATATTTCATCTGAGGATCTGGCCTCGCAGATCCGCCTGCAGGGCGGACGGGCCCAGTATCTCAGGACCTTCGTCCAGATCGCCGACCACCTGGCCGCGACGTTGACCGACGGCGACCTGCTGGTCACGATGGGCGCGGGCAACGTGTGGGAGATCGCCGACACGATCCTCGATCGGCTGGACGGAAACCTGCAGAGGCAGCCCCGCGACGAGCGGGACGTAAGCGCATGACGGACACTCGAGTGAAGAATCTGTTTTCAGGCCTGGAATCGATCGTTACCCCCAACGTACCGCTGGCCGAGCGAACCTGGTTCCGCATCGGCGGGCCGGCCGAGCACTTCGTCGAGCCGACCAGCGTCGAGCAACTCCGCGAGGTCCTGCGCCGCTGCCGCGACAACGACGTGCCCCTGCACGTGCTGGGCGGGGGGGCCAATCTGCTGATCGACGACGCCGGCGTGGCCGGCGCGGTCGTCCACCTGTCGGCGGAGGCCTTCTCGCAGGTGCGGTACAGCGAGGGCCTGCTGACCGTCGGCGCCGGGCGCGACCTGCCCAAGCTCGTGCTGCACTGCGTGCGCCAGGGCTGGGCGGGGCTGGAATGCCTGACGGGCATCCCCGGCACGATCGGCGGGTGCGTGAGGATGAACGCCGGCGGCGACTTCGGCGACGTCGGATCGATCGTCGATTCGGTCGAGGTGATGGCCGCCGACGGGGTCGCCTTCACGCGGACCCACGACGACCTGGCCTTCGGCTACCGCAGCACCAACATCAGCTCGCCGATCATCCTCGGCGCCTCGTTCCGCCTGGCCGAGGACGATCCGCACCGGATCCTGCGGCAGGTCAAGGAGATCTGGATCTACAAGAAGAACAGCCAGCCCCTGGGCCACCCCAACGCCGGCTGCGTCTTCAAGAACCCCCGGGGCATGTCCGCCGGCGCCCTGATCGACCAGGCCGGCCTCAAGGGCCGGCGGGTCGGCGGCGCGCACGTCAGCGAGAAGCATGCCAACTTCATCCTCGCCGACGCCGGCACGCGGGCCTCCGACGTGCTCAAGCTGATCAACCTGATCCGCGAGGCGGTCTACAAGCGGTTCGAGGTTTACCTGGAACTGGAGATCGAGGTCTGGTGAGCCCCCCGTCGCGGCGCCCGATGCGCCGCGGGCGGCAACGGCAGGGGGGGAGACGATCATGGACGAGATACGGCAGCACGGAATGGACAGGCTCCTCAACATCCTCGTGGCCGCCGGCGGCATCTCCGCCGAGCGGGAGGTCTCCCTGGCGTCGGGCGAAGCGGTCGCCGCGGCCCTGGCGACGCGGGGCCACCAGGTCCGCCTGGCCGACGTGCACCCCCTGCGCCTCGACGCCCTGGACGACCCGGCCATCGACGTGGTGTTCATCGCGATGCACGGCGCCTTCGGCGAAGATGGCGCCATGCAGCAGTGCTGCCAGGACCGCGGCCTGCCCTACGTCGGGTCCGGCCCGCACGCCAGCGAACTGGCGATGGACAAGGCCGCCAGCAAGCAGGTCTTCCGCAAGGCCGGCCTCGACACGCCCGACTGGGTCGTCATCGAGGAGTTCAATGACACGGCCCGGCAGGCCCAGATGCTCCGCACGCCCGGTCTGCCGTGCGTGCTCAAACCCGTTGACGGCGGGTCCAGCGTGGACATCGTCATCGCCCGCACCGCCGACCAGCGAGCCGAGGGGCTGGCGTGCCTGCTGGACAAGTACTCCCGCGCCCTGGTCGAACGCTATGTCGCCGGGCGGGAGTTCACCGTCGGCGTGCTGGGCGAGCAGGCGCTGCCAGTGATGGAGATCCGACCCCGGCGCGCGTTCTACGACTACACCGCCAAGTACGAAGACGACGGGACGGAGTACATCCTCGATCACGGCCTGGACGACCAGGCCGTCGGGGGCCTGATGGCCGCCGCCCTGGCGGCTCACCGCGTCCTGGGCTGCCGCGACATGTCCCGCACGGACTTCCGCATGGACGCCGGCCGTCGGTTGTGGGTGCTGGAAACCAACACGATCCCCGGGTTCACCGGCCACTCGCTGCTGCCCAAGGCTGCCGCCGCGGCGGGGATCGACTTCCCGGAGGTGTGCCAGCGGCTGGTGGCCATGGCGCTGCAGCGGCGGACCGCCGTCGAGGAGACCCTCCCGGGTCGGGCCAGGCACTGCGGGTGAGAGGCATGGCCAAGGGACGAACGCCACGCACGAAGTCCAAGCCCCCGCCCAGGCCCTCGCAGCCGGGCCCGCTGCGGCGCTGGTGGGACGCGCTGGACCCGCAGCGCAGGCGTGCGACGGTGCGGCGGGCGGTTGTGGGCGTGCTGACGGCGGCGGCGGCGGTCGGCGCGGCGGTCGGTCTGCGGCAGCTTCGCGGGTACGTGATGGCCCAGCCCCCCTATGCCGCCAGCGTCGCCGGCGTGGTGCTGGCCGATCGCCCCGCGTGGATGGACGACGCCGTGGCCGCGGAGATCCGCGCCGAACTGGCCCTGACGGTCGGCTACGCGCCGAGCACGTTCGAGACGGACTTGGCCGAGCGGGTCTACGCCGCCGCCGAGCAGTGCCCGTGGATCCGCCGGGTTCACGAGGTGCGTGTGGAGCGCGGCCGGACCGGTCCGGACGACGCGGGGTTGTCCGGCGGCCGCATCGTCGTCGTGGCCGACTACCGCCAGCCGGTGGCCCAGGCCGTCGGGGGCGGCGCCGAACGGTATATCGATGCCCAGGGGATCGTCCTGCCGACCGACAGCGCCCGCCTGCAGGCGATGCGGTGGCCGATGGTGCGGATCACGGGCCTGGCCGCCCCGGTCCCCCAGATCGGGGCCGTGTGGCCCGGCGACGACCTGACCGCGGGCCTGCACCTGGTGCGTCTGCTGGCGGCCAAGCCGTACTTCAACCAGATCACCGCCGTCGACGTGACGAACTTCCGCTACCGCTACACCCGCGGGGAACCCTCGATCCGCCTGATCGCCACCGACGGCCCGACCGTCACGGACATCCGCTTCGGCGACCTGCCGACCGGCGACCTGCCGGCCGTCGGCGGCCCCTCGGTGGCCCGCAGGCTGGGCTACCTCGACGGCTGGTACCAGGGCAACGGCTGCCGCCTTGCCGGGCCGACCTACCTCGACCTCCGTCTCCCCGACCGCATCGGCCTGCCCGAGGCGTATGTGCCGTAGGAGTTGAGGTGCGACAACAGCGCCTTACGCGTTCTCGCCCGCCGCAGAATCCGTCGCCAGGATGCCCCACACTTCCCGATCCTCGAACACGCCCCACCGCAGGGCGTGCTTGCGGAGCGTGCCCTCGTGCGTCATGCCCGCCTTGGCCAGGACGCGGCCGGAGGCGGGGTTCCGCGTGAAGTGGTGGGCGAAGACGCGATGGAGGCCCAGCTCGGCGAAGGCGTAGCGGATGAGCCCCCGCGCCGCCTCGGTGCAGTAGCCCCGGCCCCAGTAAGGCACGCCGACCCAGTAGCCCAGTTCGGCCCGCTGGTGGGGGTTGTCCATGCCCGACAGGCCGACCGATCCGATCAGCTCGCCCGTGGCCGCCAGCGTCATGGCCAGGTTGAGCTCGCGCCCCGCCGCCCAGTCGCCGTCCAGGGAGGCGATCCACCGCTCGGCCATGCCTTCGTCGTAGGGGTGGGGCATGTACAGCATGGTCTGCGCCACCTCCCTCGCCCCGGCCAGGCGGCTGACGTCCGCGGCGTCGGCCGGCGCGAAGGGGCGCAGGGTGAGCCGCGGCGTGGTCAGCGTCGGCAGCGACGTCGGCCTGTCGGGCATGGTCGTCACCTCAGCACGGCCTGGGCGGCGCCGGCGATCCTGCGGATCTTCGCGGTGACGTCGGCCGCCTTGGCACGCGGGTTCAGGCCGATCATGACGGTGCGGGCGAGGATGTCCAGCGACGCCTTGCACACGTCCCTGCCGTACTCCATCCGGCACTTCTGGTTGGCCGGCAGGCGGAAGGGGTCCAGTGCCGGGTGGTGCGAGCCGCGCCTGGCGAGGATCGCGTCCCACTCGGTGTAGGTGTGGCGCCCGGTCTTGCCGGTGACGGTCCCGCCGGCCAGCTCGGCGAAGCGGTCGGCCTGGGCGGGCGTCTCGAACAGGTAGCTGATCTGCGTGGCGCACTCGCCCTCGGGGTTGTGCACGGGTGTGAGCGTCAGCCCCGCTTTGACGGACGCGGCGGCGATCCGCTGCTTCTGCTTGCGCAGACGGCTTACCAGGCCGCCGATGCGGTCGAGCTGGACGTTCAGCAGGGCGCCCTCGATCTCCGACGCCCGCGAGCCGTTCGACACGAACGGCTGCACGTCGGCCTTGCGGCCGGTCCAGTAGGCGTTGCAGCAGTCGATCATCGTGCGGACGCGGTTCATCACCGCCTTGCTGTTGGTGGCGACCGCGCCGCCCTCGCCGCACGTCATGTTCTTGAAGTAGTTGAAGCTGAACGCCCCCGCGTCGCCCAGCGTCCCCAGCGGTTTGCCCCTGTAGTCGCCGCCGACCGCCTGGCAGGCGTCCTCGACGATCAGCAGGTTGTGCTTCTTCGCCACGCGGCGGATGGCCCGCATGTCGCACCCGACGCCCCACATGTGGACCGGCACCACCGCCCGCGTGCGGGGGCCGATTGCCTTGGCCAGCGCCGCCGGGTCAAGCGTGATCGACTCGTCGATGTCGCACAGCACCGGGATCGCCCCGGCCGCCAGGACCGCCACCGCCGTGGCCATGTACGTGTGGGACGGCACGATCACCTCGTCGCCGGGTCCGATCTCCAGCCCGACCATCGCCGCCGTCAGCGCCGTCGTGCCCGAGCTGGTCATGCACACGTGCCTGACGCCCAGCATCTCGGCGTAACGCTGCTCGAACCGCTCGCACTGCCCGCCGGCGTGATAGCGGAACATCTGGCCGCTCCGGATGACCTTCGCGACGGCATCAATCTCTTTCTGGCCGACTTCCAGCATGGGGGATACTCCTGAAGGACAAAAAAGCCATCATCTCCCGTCGCCTTTACCCGGGAGGTCGGGGCGTGTCAAGGCTGAAGCGGCGCGACCGCCGCGGCCGGCAGGGGCGCGCGGACCGCCTGGCGGACCTCCGCATCGCCGTCGCGGGCGGCTTCGCCCAGCAGGGCGAAGGTCTGCCCGTCCGGCGGCAGCATCCGCAGGGCCCGCACCGCCTGCGCCCGGTGGGGACCGTCGCGATCCCGAAGGATCGCCGCCAGGCGGGGCACCGCCGCCGGGCCGATCCGCCGCAACGCGATCGGCGCCGCCGTGTCGCGGATCCGCTCGACCGGATCGTCCATCGCCGCCGCCAGTGCGGGCGTCGCGGGCGCGGCGGCGGGGCCGAGCATCGACAGTGAGAGGATCGATTCGAACCGGACCTTCTCATCGGCGTCGCCCACGCCCTGCGCCAGCGCCGGCACGGCCACCGCGGGGTCCGGGTCGATCCGCCCCAGCACCAGGGCCGCGTGCTTGCGGACCCGCGCATCCGGCTCGCCCGCCACCAGCGCCGCCAGTGCGGGCGCGGCCGTGCAGGCGTCGGGCCCCAGTGCCTTGATCGCCAGGACCGCCTCGTTGCGGACCCAGGCGTCGGCGTGGCGCGTGGCCTCGACCAGCACAGGCAGCGCCGCCTGCGGGTCGGTCGTCCCTAGCGGTCCCAGGGCCGTCGCCGCGCGGCGGCGCACGTCGAGGACGTCGGTGCGGAGCAGGACGATCAGCCTGGGCACCGCCGCCGCGGCCGCGGGCGGATCGAGGCGCCCCAGGGCGAACGCCGCCCGCGTGCGGACGTCGACGTCCGGATCGTCCAGCAGCCGCATCAGCGGCGCGGCCGCCATCGAGGCCGGGGCGCCGATCCATCCCAGCGCCCGCGCTGCCGCGGCGCGCACGGAGGCGTCCGCGTCGCCCAGGAGCTCCGCCAGGGCCTCCACCGCTGGGGCGGCCGCCTCCTTCATCAGCGCCAGTGTTTCGGCCGCAGCCACGCGCTGCGTGATCTGCGGCGACGCCAACTGCTCGATGAGGGCCGCGACCGCCGGGTCGACGGCGGGGGCGGGCGGCTGGGCGACAGGCTGCGTCGCCGGCGCGCCGCCCTCGCCGCCGTCGCAGCCGCCCGCCAGCGCGGCTGCCAGGAGCAGGGCTGTCCGCAGGGCTTGTTTCATGGTCCCAGTGCAGCAAACCCGCCGGGGGCTGTCAAGATTCATCCGCACCCTCGGGAGCGCCTGGAGATGCATCTGGCGGCTGCGTATAATCCGCCCATGGTTTCCCGACGACCGGCAACGGATGCGGCGCACGTGTGGACGGCCGCGGGGCTGCTGTGGCCCGCGACGAATCTCGCGGCCCTGGCGGCCGGGCTGTTCCCGCGGGCGATCGACCCGGCGGCGTCCGCGGCGTCGCCGCCGGCCCTGCAGGCCCTGGCGGTCGGACAGGTGGCGTTCGCCCTGGTCGCCTGGCCCGTGATGATCCAGGCCCGCGGCCGGCGGTCCTGGCGGTTGGACGCGGCCGAACTGGTCCTTTGGTCGGCCCTGGCGGCCCCGTTCGTCGGCGCCGCGGCCTGCATCGCCGACGCGGGCGGTGCCGACGTGGTCCGCCTGGTCCTGATCGTCGTGACGGCCTTCGTCGCCGGGTGGCTGCTGGGCCGCGCCGCCCTGGCCGGCCGAACCGCCGCCTCCGCCGCCCTGGTGGTCGGCCTGTTGGCTGCCGCGGGCCTTCCGGCGGCGGTCTGTCTGCCATGGGAGTCTGCGGCCGGCGGCGTGTCCGGCTGCGAGCCGGCGGCGCTCTGGCGGCTCTGCCCGACCACCTTCGCCTGGTCGGCCCTCGCCGGAGACCGGGACGCCTGGCTGCCGTCGCCGGTCTGGCCGCCGCTGATCTGGCCTGCCGTCGCCGCCATGTTCTGGTCGCTCGGGCACTGGCGCGCCGGCCGCGAAACACGTTGTTGAGAGGAGTCCCGTCCGTGGAATGCAAGATCAGGACCAACGCCGCGAACTGCACCTGCACTTACACCACCTGCGGCAAGCGCGGCCTGTGCTGCGACTGCCTGCGGACCCACCTGGCCAACAAGGAACTCCCGGGCTGCTGCTTCCCCCCCGACGCCGAGAAGACCTACGATCGCAGCTTCAGGAACTTCGCCAGGGCGTGGGGGCTGTGATCGGGCGAAGGGCCGATCCCGCCGCGACCACCGGGCGGAATCTCCTTGGCGCAGATGTGAGACGGCAGTATAGTATGTGTCAGACCAAGTCGCCCGGCTGTGGCGCCGGGCAGGAATCTTTGGGGAATCCCTACTCAGAGAGGTGGGACATGACACGTCGAACCGCGGCCGTAATCGTTCTGACCCTTGCTCTGATCGTCGTCGCCGCTGACGCCGCCCCCGTCGACACGGCCGGTGCAATGCTGACGCTGTGCCTACTGCACGGGGATGCCTGGATCGACTGGGCCGGGCCCGAACTCTACGAGATCCAGATCACCGGCCCCGCGCTGATCTCGCACAACTATGTGTCATTCCTCCAGCGCGGCTACACGCCCGCAACCTTGCTGAACCTCACGAATTCGCAGATCTGGGACCTGACTATGGCAGGGGCTCCGACCCAGGACGGCTACTACGACCTTGGGTTCATCTTCGACCACCACGCCGATCCGAGCACGGGTGCAGGCTGGACCTTCTACTACGATTGTGGCGACGGGATGCGGCAGGGCCAGATAGGCTACTACATCCCCGAACCGGGATCGCTGGCCCTGCTGGGCCTGGGCGCCGCGGGCTTGCTTCGTCGCCGGCGCCACGCCGCGTAGTCGCCCGCGGCGAGCGTCCGGCAGCCCTCCGGATCAGTCGCCGGCGTCGGTCCGGTCGTCCAAGCCGTCGCCAGACGCCTGGTATTCCGGGCTGCCGGGCTCCAGTCCCAGGACTTCGGCCCATTCGCCCATC
>JAAYZK010000393.1 GCA_012514895.1 Planctomycetota bacterium
CCCGTGATGCTCTACTCGGTGGGCAAGGACTCGGCCGTGATGCTGCGGCTCGCGCAGAAGGCCTTCCGGCCCGGCACGCTGCCGTTCCCCCTGCTGCACGTGGACACGACGTTCAAGTTCTCCGACATGATCCGCTTCCGCGACGCCGAGGCCAAGCGCGTCGGCGCCGAGCTGATCGTTCACACCAACACCGCCGCGCTGGAGCGGATCGGCGGGCCGGAGAACTGGACGTGCACCCTGTGCGCGGACCTGCTCAAGACGCAGGCCCTCATCGCGGCCCTCAAGCAGGGGGGGTTCGACGCGGCCTTCGGCGGCGCGCGGCGGGACGAGGAGCGCTCGCGGGCGAAGGAGCGGATCTTCTCCCACCGCGACACGTTCATGCAGTGGGACCCCAAGAACCAGCGGCCGGAGCTGTGGAACCTCTACAACACCCGCCACGCCCCGGGCGAATCGTTCCGCGTGTTCCCGCTGTCCAATTGGACCGAACTGGACGTCTGGCACTACATCTACACTGAAGAGATCCCGATCGTCCCGCTGTACCTGGCGGCGCCGCGGCCGGTCATCCGGCGCGACGGGATGCTCCTGCTGGCCGGCGAGCTGAACCACCCGCGCGACGGAGAGACGGTCGAGACCGTCATGTGCCGCTTCCGCACGCTGGGCTGCCAGTTGTGCACCGGGGCGATCGAGTCGCAGGCCGACACGCTGGAGAAGGTCATCGGCGAGATCATGATCGCCCGCCACAGCGAGCGGCAGAACCGCGCCGTCGACAAGGACCGCGACGGGTCGATGGAACAGAAGAAGAAAGAGGGGTACTTCTGATGGACGTCGTCAGACTACTCCAGGAGAACGAATCGAAGGATCTGCTGCGGTTCGTCACCGCCGGCAGCGTGGACGACGGCAAGAGCACGCTGATCGGGCGGCTGCTGTACGAATCGAAGGGGATCTTCGAGGACCAGCTCTCGGCGATCCGCGCCGTCACCGACGCCGGCCAGGCCGCCGGGACCGATGGGGTGGACCTGGCGCTGGTCACCGACGGGCTGAAGGCCGAGCGCGAGCAGGGCATCACCATCGACGTGGCCTACCGCTACTTCGCCACGCCCCGCCGCAAGTTCATCATCGCCGACACGCCCGGCCACGAGCAGTACACCCGCAACACCGCCACGGGCGCGTCGACGGCCTCGCTGGCGATCATCCTCATCGACGCCACGCGGGGCGTGCTCACCCAGTCGAAGCGCCACGCGTTCATCGCTTCGCTGCTGGGGATTCCCCACATCGTCGTCGCCGTCAACAAGATGGACCTGGTCGGCTGGGACCGCGCGGTGTTCGAGGCGATCCGGAGGGAGTTCACCGACTTCGCCGCGCGTCTGCAGTTCGCGGATGTGACGTTCATCCCCGTCAGCGCCCTGCTGGGCGACAACGTGGTCGAGCCCAGTGCGGCCATGGGCTGGTACACCGGCTCGACGCTGCTGAACCACCTCGAGACGGTGCACATCGCCTCCGACCGCAACCTGATCGACCTGCGCTTCCCGGTCCAGTACGTCCTGCGGCCGGACCGGCGGTTCCGCGGGTACCTCGGCACCGTCGCCTCCGGCGTGGTCCGCCCCGGCGACGAGATCACCGTCATTCCCTCGGGCGTTCACACGCGGATCAGGGGCGTCTTCGGCCCCGACGGGGACCTCGACGAGGGGTTCTGCCCCCTGGCGGTCGGCGTGACGCTCGAACACGACGTCGACGTCAGCCGCGGCGACATGCTCGTCCACGTGCGCAACGTCCCCCGCGTCGACCGCACCGTCGAGGCGATGATCCTGTGGATGGCCGCCGAGCCCATGCGGACCGGCACCCCCTACCTGGTCAAGCATCTCACGCGCACCATTCCGGCGGAGATCTCCGCCGTGCGGTACGGCGTGGACGTCAACACCCTCCGCCGCCACGAGACGGCGCAGCTCGGCCTGAACGCCATCGGCCGCTGCGTGGTCCGCCTCGGCCAGCCGATCGCCTACGACCCCTACACCCGCAACCGCGCGACGGGGGCGTTCATCGTGATCGACCGCGTGAGCAACACGACCGTCGGGGCGGGGATGATCCTCGACCGCGACCCCAACGAGTGGACCGGCGAGCCGGCGGCGCGGGTGTCGGCCCCCCGCAGCACGCACGTGACGGGCCACGCCGGGGCGGTGTCGGCCGAGCAGCGCGCCGAACGCCTCGGTCACCGTGCGGCGACCGTCTGGCTGACGGGCCTGACCGGCGCCGGCAAGAGCACGCTGGCCTACGCCGTCGAGCGGCGGCTGTTCGACCTGGGCTGCGCCGCGTCGGTCATCGACGGGGAGAACATGCGCCTGGGTCTCAGCAAGGACCTGGGCTTCGGGGCCGACGACCGCGCCGAGAACGTCCGCCGCGCCGCCGAGGCCGCCCGGCTGCTCAACGGGGGCGGGCTGATCGCCCTGTGCTCCCTGCTGAGCCCCGAGGCCGCCACCCGAAGCCGCAGCGCCGAGATCGTCGGCGCCGACCGCTACGTGGAGGTCTACCTCTCGGCCCCGATCGACGTCTGCCGCCGGCGCAAGCCGGACACCTACGCCAAGGCCGACAGCGGCGAGATCAAGCATTTTTCGGGCGTCACCGCCGCCTACGAACCGCCGGCCGCCCCCGACCTGAACCTGCCCACGCACGAGCTGGACGTGGAAGCCTGCGTGGATCGGATCATCGCCCTGCTCCGGGAGCGGGGGATCGTGCCGAAGGCGTAGCGCTGCCTACTCCGGCAGCGCTTCCCGCCAGCCCCCTTTGAGGATGGCGTGCAGGCGGGCGACGTCGCCGGCATAGTCCGTCCGGTCGACGACGTTGACGTTCTCCTGCGGGTCGTTGGCGTGGTCGTAGAGTTCGCGGGCCTTGATCCGGCGGCTGTCGCGGTCGAGCCACTCGACGTAGCGGAAGCGGTCGGTCCGGACGGCGTAGCCCATGACGTTTCCGGGGCGGGGATACTGGTTGAACGCGGCGGCCTTCCACGGGCGGTTCGGGTCGTCCAGCAGGGGGGCGAAACTCGTCCCTTCCAGGTGCTCCGGCAGGGGCAGGCCGGCCAGGTCGGCCAAGGTGGGGTACATGTCGACGAACTCGACCAGGGCCTCGCTGCGGAGGGCCTTGCCGCGCGTGGCGGCCGTGGCGACGATCAGCGGGGCGCGGGCGTCGATCTCGAAGTTGGAGTGCTTGCACCAGGAGGCGTGCTCGCCGAGCTTCCAGCCGTGATCGCCCCAGAGCATGAGGATGGTGTTGTCCCGCAGGCCCAGGGCGTCGAGTCTGGCCAGCAGGCGGCCGATCTGGGCGTCGATGTAGGTCACGCAGGCGCAGTAGCCGTGAATGAGCGTGCGGGCGAGATCATCGGGCATCGGGCCTTCTTTGGGCATGCCGAAATAGCCCCGCAGTTCGCCCCAGTCGACCAGCGAGAACGGCGTGGCGTTCTCGGGCGCGAAGGGGTTGGGCGCCAGCTCGAACGCCGCCGGGTCGTACAGGTCCCAGTAGCGCCTGGGGGCGCTGAACGGCAGGTGGGGCTTGAGCAGGCCCGGGGCAAGGAAGAAGGGCCGATCCATCCCCGCCAGGCGATCCAGTTCCACGAGCGCGCGGTCGGTGATCAGCCCGTCGTGGTAGGCGTTGTCGGGGACATCGGCCGCCTCGTAGGCGGGCCCCAGGCCCCTGCGATGCTCGCCGGTCTGCTCGGCCCGCCTGTCGAAAGCCGCGACCGCCTCGATCGCCTCGTCGGTGAGATAGCCCCGGCCCTTCCAGTCGCCCTGCATGCTGATCGGCTCGACGCTCCAGCCTTCCAGGTCGTCGGTGCGGTGGTGGTAGACCTTGCCGATCGAGATGGTCTCGTAGCCGCAGTTCCTGAAGTGCTGCGGCAGCGTGAGCACGTCGGGCATCACGCTGCGGACGGGGGTCTGCAGGTTGTAGATCCCCGTCGTGTCCGGACGGCAGCCCGTCAGGACGCTGGCGCGCGACGGCGCGCAGATCGCCTGCTGGCAGTAGGCCCGTTCGAGCACCAGCCCGTCGGCCGCCAGGGCGTCGATGTTCGGCGAGAGCACCTGGCGCACGCCGTAACAGCCCAACTGGCAGCGCAGGTCGTCGATGGGAATGAACAGGATGTTGGGACGGCGGTCGCCCATCGTGGTCTACTCCGCAAGGTCGAGGATCTCGACATCCATCGTTTCGGTGTCCAGCACGGCCGCGGTCGCCCGGCCGCTGAGGATGCCGCAGCACTCGCCGGGGTTGAGGTAGAAGATGCCGTCGCGCTTTTCGCGGACGATCTCGTGCGTGTGGCCGCTGACGACGATGTCGGCGCCGGCGAGGGCCGCCGGGTCGATCCACTGGTCATAGTGGTGCAGCACGATCGCCTTGCCCCCCAGTTCCAGGCGCAGCGGCCCATCCACCAGTTGGGGCAGGATGCCCTTGAGGCCCTTGCGCTCCCCGTCGTTGTTGCCGTACACGCAGTGAACGGGCACCCCGCTGGTCAGGGCCGCGTCCGCCAGCAGCCTGGCCGAGAACGGCGCGACGAAATCGCCGGCGTGGAGGATGGCTTCGACCTTCCGCCGGCGGAACAGCTCCAGGGCACGCCTCAGGAGCCTGACATGGTCGTGACTGTCGCTGACGACGCCGATCAGCATGGTTCGCTCCCCTCTACGGTCGCGGCTTGTACCAGCTCTGTTCGTGCCTGACGTACTCCAGCTTCTGCTTGACCTGTCGCCACCAGGGCTCGTTGTCGCGATACCACCGGACCGTGGCGGCCAGGCCGTCGGCGAAGTTGTGGCGGCGGCGCCAGCCGAGCGCTTCGGCGCGGGTGACGTCCATGGCGTAGCGGTAATCGTGGCCGGGGCGGTCGGCGACGAAGGTGATCAGCTCGCGCCCCCTGCCCAGGGCCTTCAGGATCGCCTCGGCGACGGCGACGCCGGAGGTCTCCGCTCCGGCGCCCAGGTTGTACGCGGTGCCCGTGCGGCCTTCGTGGAGGACCAGGTCGATTCCCGCGCAGTGGTCCTCGACGTGCATGTAGTCCCGCACGGCGCTGCCGTCGTTGTAGAGGGGCAGCGGCTTGCCGTCGATGGCGTTGGTGATGAACAGCGGGATGATCTTCTCGGGGTACTGGTAGGGCCCGAAATTGTTCGACCCGCGCGTCACCACCACGTCCAGGCCGTAACTGGTGTGGAAGGCGAAGGCCAGGTGCTCGGCGGCGGCCTTGGTGGCGGCGTAGGGGCTGCGGGGGCGGGCCGCGTCGTCCTCGCGGCTGCGCCCGTCGTGGCCGGCCAGGTCGCCGTAGATCTCGTCGGTGGAGATCTGCAGGAAGCGTCTGACGCCCAACTCCCGCGCCGCCGTCAGCAGCACCAGCGTGCCCTCGACGTTGGTCCGCAGGAACGGGTGGGAATCGACCAGCGAACGGTCGACGTGGCTCTCGGCGGCGAAGTTGACCACCGCGTCGCAGCCCGCCATCGCGCCGGCGACGTCGGCGGCCGAGGCGATATCGCCCTTGACGAACCGGATGCGATCCATCACGCCCGCCAGGTTCGCCAGGTTGCCGGCGTAGGTGAGCTTGTCAAGAACGACCAGCTCCCAGGCGGGGTGGACCCGCAGGGCGTAGTGCACGAAGTTGGCGCCGATGAACCCGGCCCCGCCGGTGACCAGCACCTTCGTGAAGAGGCGGTCAGCCACGATCGTCCTCCCACAGCTCGGGCCCGAAATGATCCCAGGGCAGGCGGCCTTCGTTGGGGTCGTTGATGTTGAACTGCTCGTTCATCACGTACAGCAGCATCGCCCCTTCGGGGCCGGCCTTGTAGCCGTGCGCGACGCCGGCGGGGATGTGCAGCAGCCCCGGGGCCTCGCCGGTCAGGACGAACGGCCGCCTCACACCCGCCGTCGGCGAGCCGTCGCGGACGTCGGCCAGCCAGACGAGCATGGCGCCGGCGATCACGCACCAGCACTCATCCTGGATGCTCCTGGGATGCACGTGGAAGGCGTTGATGCGCCCCGGCGCCGCGGCGGCCAGGGACACCTGACGGGCCTCGAAGTCGATCGGCAGCCCTTCGACGCGCCCGCCGGTGAGGCGGACGTACTCCATGAAGCTGCCGTGCAGGTCCCGGAAGACCTTCAGGGGCTGGAAGAACACCCCGTCGATGGCGGGCCTGGGCGAGTAGTCCTGGAACGCCAGGACACCGCGCGCGTCGGGGGTCAGCGGTACGTTCATGCGTCCCTCCATTGGGATGCCAGACGCCGGTAGCGGGAGACGTCCAGCGAGATATCGTCCGGCAGGCGGACGGCGACCTCGCGCTTGCTGCCGGGCCGGACGTCCGGCCTGCGGCGGCGGGCCAGGTCGTAGGCGCTCTTGCGCTCGGTCGCCACGTGGAGTGTCGTGTGCGGAATCTCCCGGGCGCGGCGGATGACCTGGGCGATCATCGGGGCGATCACGTCGACGTAGTCCTGGCTGGTATACACATCCGTGAACGCCGCCGGGTGCGCCCACTGGCGCGGCCGGAAGCTCGTGCGGATGACCAGGTGCTCCGGCAGCACGCGCACGACGGCCTCGGCGGCCAGCTTGGTCAGGGCGTAGTAGTTGCACACCGGGCCGACCGGGTCGTCCTCGGCGTAGCCGCCCGTCGTGCCCTCGAAGACGTAGTCGGTGGAGATGTGCACGAAAAAGATCCCCCGCCGCATCGCCTCGACCACCAGGTTCCGCGTGCCCTCGACGTTCACCCGCCAGCACAGCGCCCTGTTCGTCTCGGCGCCGGCCACGTCGGTGTAGGCGGCGGCGTGGATGAGCATCGCCGGGCGGTGCTCGTCGAGCACCGCGGCGACGGCGGCCGGATCGGTGATGTCCATCGCCTCCTCGCCGGGGGCGACGACGCCGCCCAGCAGGGCCCGCAGTTCCGTGCCGAGGCGGCCCGCCCCGCCGGTCAGCAGCATGGCAGCGCCGTCGGTCATGTCCACCTCACCTGGCTGCGGTCGCCGAGGACCAGCTTGAGCGAATCGGCCCGCGCCGTGTCGCCGGCGACCAGGACCCCCTCGCCGATGACGCACCCGACCAGCGGTTGCGGCACGCGGCAGAGGCGCGAGCCGGTCATGACGATCGAGTGCTCGACCGTCGCGGCCGTCACCTCGACGTTCTCGCCGATGGACGCGAACGGCCCGATTGTGGCGTTCTCGATGACGGCCCCGGCGGCGATGTGGACCGGGCCGCGGATGGTCGAGCCGACCACGCGGGCGCCGGCGTCCACCACGACCGCGCCGGTCAGGCCGCTGTCGACGACATCGCCGTCGATCCGTCCGGCCATCTCCGCCAGGACGAGGCGGTTGGCTTCCAGCAGGTCGTCGGGCTTGCCGGTGTCCTTCCACCAGCCGCGGGTGCGGCGGGCCTGGACGGTGTGGCCGCTGTCGATGAGGGCCTGGATCGCGTCGGTGATCTCGTACTCCCCGCGCCCCGACGGGCTCAGGGTGGCCGTCGCCTCGTGGATCGCGGGCGTGAAGAGGTAGACGCCGACCAGGGCGAGGTTCGAGGGCGGGTCGGCGGGCTTCTCGACGAGCCGGACGAGGTTCCCGGCGGCGTCGAACTCGGCTACGCCGAACTGCTGGGGGTTGGGCACCTCCGTCAGCAGCACCAGGGCCGCCGGCGCCGACGCCTCGAACGCCTCGACCAGGTGGCCGATCCCGCCGGACAGCAGGTTGTCGCCGAGGTACATCACGAAGGGCTCCTCGCCCAGGAAGGGCTCGGCCGTCATCACCGCGTGGGCCAGCCCGCGGGGGGCGTCCTGCACGATGAAGGTGAAACGGGCGCCCCAGCGGCCGCCGTCGCCGCAGGCGGCCCGGATCTCCTCGCCGGTCTCGGGGCTGATGATCAGGCCGATGTCGGTAATCCCCGCGGCGACGAGGTCGTCGATCACGTAGAACAGGTTCGGCTTGTTGGCGATCGGGATCAACTGTTTCGCCCGCGTGTGCGTCAGCGGACGCAGCCGCGTGCCCTTGCCGCCGGTGAGGATAAGGCCTTTCATGGAACGCTATCCTGCTCCAAAGGTTACCGTTGCGACCACTGTACCGGCGGCGGGGCGAAACGGCAAGGATCTGCCCGAGCGGCAGACTGCAGAGACGCCAACGGCCGAAGCCGCAGAGGGCACAGGCGCGGAGATGGGGATTGACGCACAGGCGAGGGGCGACCATCGTAGAACACCCGTATGACAGACAGAGAACCAGGACCCGCTGATACCGCCCGGCCGGCCGATGCGATCCGCCGGCGGCTGCGCGTGCGCGGGCAGGTGCAGGGGGTGGGGTTCCGCCCGTTCGTGTATCGCCTGGCGACGGAACTGGCCTTGACGGGCCACGTGGGCAACGATGTGCGGGGGGCCTTCGTCGAGATCGAGGGGGCGCCCGAGCGGGTCGAGCGGTTCATCGCGGACCTGGTCGCCCGCCAGCCCCCGCTGGCGCGGATCACGGAGGTCCAGGCCGAGGCCCTGCCCGTGGCGGGGACGACGGCGTTCGTCATCGAGGCCAGCCGGGCCGAGGGCAGGCAGGAGGCGGGGATCACGCCCGATACGGCCACGTGTGCCGACTGCCTGCGCGAGATGCTCGACCCGGCCGACCGGCGGTACCGCTACCCGTTCACCAACTGCACCAACTGCGGGCCGCGCTACTCCATCATCCAGTCGGTGCCCTACGACCGTCCGGCCACGACGATGGCGGCGTTTGCGATGTGCCCGGCGTGCCGGCGCGAATACGACGACCCGGCCGACCGCCGCTTCCACGCCCAGCCCAACGCCTGCCCGGTGTGCGGCCCGCGGGTGTGGTTCGTCGATGCGGCCGGCGCGCCCGTCGCCGGCGACGCCATCGCCGCCTGCGCGGCGTGGCTGCGGGACGGGCGCATTGTCGCGCTGAAGGGCCTGGGCGGATTCCACCTGGCCTGCCGCGCCGACAGCGACGCGGCGGTCCGCGAGCTCCGCCGGCGCAAGGGCCGCGAGAGCAAGCCGCTGGCGCTGATGGCGGCCGACCTCGGCGCCGCCCGTGCTCTGGGCGTGGTGGACGCCGTTGCCGAAGCGGCCCTGGCCGCCCCCGCGCGTCCGATCGTGCTGCTGGCGAAGCGCCCCGGCGCGCCGGTCAGCCGCCACGTGGCCCCGGGCACCGACCGGCTGGGCGTGATGCTGCCCTACACGCCGCTGCACGCGCTGCTGCTGGCCGAGGCGGGCTCGCCGCTGGTGATGACCTCGGGCAACCCGACCGACGAGCCGCTCTGCAGCGAGAACGACGAGGCCCTGCGGCGCCTGGCCGCCATCGCGGACGGCTTCCTCCTGCACGACCGCGAAATCGAGCGGCGGATCGACGATTCGGTGGTCCTGCCGGTGGGCGCCCCGGTCGGCCACGCCGTCCCGCTTCGCCGGGCGCGGGGGTACGTGCCCGAGCCCGTGGCCGTGGCGGTCGAGGCGGACCGGCCGGTCCTGGCGGTGGGGGGCGAGCTGAAATCGGCGGTCTGCCTGCTGACCGGCCGCGAGGCGGTGCTGTCGGAGCACCTGGGCGAGCTGCCCAACGCCGCTGCGTATCGCAACTTCATCGGGACGATCGAGCAGTTCAAGCGCCTGCTGGCGGTCGAACCCGAGGTGATCGCCCACGACCTGCACCCCGATTACGCCGCCACCCGTCACGCGCTGCGGCTGGCCGGCGAGCACGTGGCGGTCCAGCATCATCACGCCCACATGGTCAGCGTGTTGGCCGAGCACGGCCTGACCGGCCCGGCGGTCGGCGTGATCTGCGACGGCACGGGGTACGGCACGGACGGGACGATCTGGGGCTGCGAGATCCTCGTCGGCGACGAGCGGGACTTCCGGCGCGCGGGCCACCTGGAGCCGATCCGGCTGGCCGGGGGCGACGCGGCCGCCAGACAGACGTGGCGGCCGGCGGCGGCCCTGCTGACCGAGGCGTTCGGCGAGGCATGGCCGCGGATCACGTCCATGGAGGATGTCGACGCCGAGGCCCTGGCCCTGGTCCGCGCGATGCTGGCCCGCCCGCAGCGCCTGCCGCGGGCTTCGAGCCTGGGACGGCTGTTCGACGCGGTCGCGTTCCTGTTGGGGTTGTGCGATCTCAACCGTCACGAGGCCGCCGCCGCGATGGCCCTGGAGGCCGCGGCCCGCCGCAGCCGTGGGGCCGAGCCGCTGGCGTATGCGCTCGAGCGGGCCGACGACGGCCTGCGGATCGACGTGCGTCCGATGATCCGCCGGCTCATCACCGAGCACGCCGCCGGCCGCGACGCCGACGACCTGGCCCTCGCCTTCCACCAGACCGCCGCCGCGATGCTCGCCGAAGCCGCCTGCCGCGCCGCCGAGACGGCCGGGCTCGATCGGGCGGTGCTCTCGGGCGGCTGCTTCGCCAACGAACTGCTGCTGACCGGCCTGACGGGGCGGCTGCAGGATGCGGGCCTGGCGGTCTACTCCCACCGTGCCGTCCCCCCCGGCGACGGGGGCCTGGCCCTCGGCCAGGCGGTCGTCGCCGCCGCGCGGACGGGGCGGTAAGACGGGGCCGCCGCGGTGGTCCCCTTCCCGTCTCACACGACGAGTCCTCACCGATCGCAAGGGACTACGTGCGGTCCCGGAATGGCGCTGTGGTTGCCGGCGTCTGCGACGACCCGCGACGATGATCCTGCCGCCGACGGCCGCGCTCGTCTTGTTCAGGCACCCCCAGCGCGTTAGGATAGACTCATGAACAGGGCACCTTCCACCGCCGCGACCGTCCTTGCCGTAGTGGTTCTGACGACGGGGGCCTCGGGCTACGTTCATTTCCAGATCGGTGTTTTCAGCAACCTGCTGATTGCCGACGGCACGGTCCTGTTCACACAGGCCGACGGGTCGTTGGCGCGGCTGGATCTTCAGAGCGGGGCCGTCACGTGGCGAGGGACGGAGGAACTCTACTTGACCCAGTTGCGGCGGACCCCCCATGGCATCCTCGGCATATCCAGGGGCTGCGGCACCGTTCGTATGTTCGATCCCGATTCGCTGGCGGTGATCTGGCAGGCCGCCGCACGCTACCAGGTCCACTTGGCCGGCGACCGGCTTGTCTGCTGCGACAACGAAGGCACGATCGAGTACCGCCGTCTGAACGACGGCGCTATCCTCTGGTCCAGGCCCCTCGGCTCGGTGCCGGTGGTCCATGTGGTGGGCAACACGATCATCGTGGGCCGCTTCGGGCCGGGAAACGATCTGGAATATGGCCATCTCGAAGACTGCCTCGAGTTTCTCCTTCTTCTTGACCTCGACACAGGTCATGAACGGCTTCGAATGGATGTGCCGGAGGATGTCAAGGTCGAGACCCTGTTCCATGACGACGCGCACCTCTATCTGTGCGTGAAGGCGCCGCAGCCGGTGTCCGCTGACACCATCGAAGTCCTGGACCTTGCCGGCAACCCGATCGAGAGGCTCAACGTGCCCCGCAAGCCGGGGGACAACTACCCGGCCTGGGGATCCTGGTTCACTGTGGGCGACCGCATCTTCGACCCCTGGACCGGTCGTGTGGCCTCGGCGGATCGGGCAGAGATGCCCTTCCCCCGGGTCCTGAACCCGGGTCTCGGCCCGCATCGACCGCCCCTGCCGGACGATACGAAGATCGAGATGATCGCCAGCGAGACCACCGGCGGAGTTGTCGGCGTGACCGTCACCACCCCCGCCGGCACGTGGCAGGGCGTGCTGCCCTACGTCCTGCCCGACGAAGGCATCCAGCAATGGACCTACGCCGACGGGAGACTTCTTCTGGCCAGCAGCCTCGGCCACGTCGAATGCGTCGACGCCGCCACCGGCCGCAGCCTGTGGATGTACTTGTTCCCGACGATGTGCATCAGGGAGTCCTTCAGCCTGCGCGGCATGCCTTCGTGCTACCCCGACATAGCGGCCCGCTACCGCCGTGAGATCCTGCGAAGCGACCCGCCGGGCCTGTACGTTCTGCCGGACGGGCAGACGGTCGAGCAGTTCGACCTCGCCGCCGTGCCGGCCGCGGCCTTTCAGCGCCCGCCGGTGATCCGCGACCCGGCGACGCAGCATCTGTTCCCCGACCTGGACAAACTGGTGCGAAGGGTCTGGGCGGTGGTGCTCCTTCCGGCGGTCCTGTGGGCGGCATTCGCGATCGTCCACCGCAAGGCCCGCCGCCCGCTCCTCGGCGCCGCTGCCGTCGCCGACCTGACAACGGCCGCGGCGGTGACGTCGATGGTGTTCCGGTTCGGGCGCATCTCCAGCCCCTGCTCGCTGACGGGCAAGATCCTGATTGTCCTGCTGGCCGGTGCGGCGGTCTACCACGCGGTGCGCCTCTGGCGCCGCAGACGGCTGCCGTGGCGCATCGCCGCGGTGCTCGTTGTGGGGGCCGTGGCGGTCCTGGGGTACTGGGCGATGCCCGTGCTTCGGTGGGCCTGAGCGGGTTGACCTGCAGAACGCCGCGGGGCCGGCTGTCGAAGAAGGCTCAGAACCGCCAGGGCCCGGGCGCCGGGGCCCTTTCCAGGAGGCCTGCGATCGTCAGCACGATGGCTTCCTGCGAGGCGAACGGATCGTTGGGGATCTCGGCGTCCCAGTCCAGTTCGACGCGGTCGGCCAGGGCGTTGTATTGGCGCACCTGGTCGTCCGACACGGGGATGTGATTCGACTGCCGGGTTGCTTTGGGGCGGCGTCCTTTTTTACAGTAGACGTGATCGGGCGACGGCCGCGGGCCGTAGTCACTGGTGGGTCGGACCGCTTTGTCTTGTTCTGGAGTAACGCCATGTGTCTGGCAGCGCCGGGCAGAATCGTGGAGCTCGTGACCGCCGCCGACGCGGCGGGCGAGCGCCTTGGGACGGTCGACTTCAACGGCAGCCAGGTCCAGGTGAGCTTGGCGATGGTGCCGGAGGCGGCCGTCGGCGACTGGGTGCTGGTGCACGCCGGGTACGCCATCACGCAACTGGATGAGGACGAGGCCCGCGAGACCTGGGAGTATCTCAAGGAATTCGAGGGCGTTGAAGGGATCGAGCCTTAGCATGGATCGCCAGGCCATCGACAGAACCGTCGGGCGGCTCTCCGACCTGTGTGCCGGCCTGGGGCCGTTGCAGATCATGGAGATCTGCGGCACCCACACGGTCTCGCTGTTCCGCAGCGGGGTCAAGTCGCTGATGCCCCGGAGCCTGCGCCTGGTCAGCGGCCCGGGCTGCCCGGTGTGCGTGACCAGCCAGGGCTACATCGACGCCGCCTGCGATCTGGCCGACCGCGACGACGTGACGATCTGCACGTACGGCGACATGGTCCGCGTTCCCGGGCGCCACGGCAGCCTGGAGCACCGGCGGGGGCGGGGAGCGCGGGTGGTGGTGGTCTATTCCGCCCGGGACGCCCTGCAGTACGCCAAGGCGCACCCGCAGACCAACGTGGTCTTTCTGGCCGTCGGTTTCGAGACGACCACGCCGCCCACGGCGGCCACGCTGATCGAAGCGCGGCGCGAGGAGGTCGGGAACTTCTACGTCCTGGCCGCCCACAAGCGCGTGGTCCCGGCGATCATGGCCCTGCTGGCCGGCGGGGACATGCCCATCGACGGGTTCCTCTGCCCCGGCCACGTCAGCGTGATCATCGGGGCCGCCGCGTACGAGCCGATCGTGGCGGCCTACCGCAAGCCGTGCGTCGTGGCGGGCTTCGAGCCGTTGAGCATGCTGCAGGGCATCGCGGCCATCGTCGAGCAGGCGGCCGCCGGCGAGGCCCGCGTGGACAACGCCTACTCGGCGGTGGTGACCGGCGAAGGCAACGCCCGGGCCCGCGCGCTGATCGACGAGGTGTTCCAGCCCGGCCCGGCCGTCTGGCGGGCGATCGGCACGATCGACGACAGCGGGCTGGTGCTGCGGGACGCCTACGCCCGCTTCGACGCCGTGACCGCCCTGGACGTGGCCCTCGGGGCCGACTACGAGCCGCCCGGCTGCCGCTGCGGCCAGGTCATCCAGGGCAAGGTCCTGCCCACCGAATGCCCCCTCTTCGGCAAGGCCTGCACCCCGGCCGCACCGATCGGCCCGTGCATGGTGTCGTCCGAAGGCGTGTGCGCGGCGTGGTATAAGTATGGACGGCA
>JAAYZK010000394.1 GCA_012514895.1 Planctomycetota bacterium
ACCCGGCCGCCGGCGACTTCACGCTGAAGGCCGACGGCCCCGCCGTCAATGCGGGCGTCGTCCTGGGCTACACCGCCGACATCGTCGGCACACCCGTGCCGACAGGCGCCGGGCCGGACATCGGCGCCTACGAGTACGTCCCCGCCGTCCCCGGCGACGCCGACGCCGACGGCGACGTGGACCTCGACGACTTCGTCCTGCTCAAACAGAACTTCGGCACCCCCTCCGGCGCCACCGCCGCCCAGGGCGACTTCGACGGCGACGGCGACGTGGACCTGGACGACTTCGTCATCCTCAAGCAGAACTTCGGGAGGTAGACGGGGAGTGTCTGACCCCCAGGCAGGCTACCGCCCTCATTCAGGGCTGCCTGTCATCGGTCGTTCACTCCGGCATTCGACGTTCAGCGGCCTTCGCGGCGCCCCGGCCGCCGGGGCGACCGGTTGCCGTCAGGCCGTGCCGGTCGTTCGGCGTTGTCGGGGAAGGCGTGCGTGCAGGCCTCAGGCGCATGGAGCGCCCGCACGCGAAAGCCGGCAGGTTTGTCTGTCTCGGCGGGCTTGACGCTGAAGGCCACCTCGCCGCCGTCGTAGAGCATCCCGACTCTCGCCGGGCCGGTCAGCAGCACCTTGTTGTCCTCGAACCGCCCGTCGCCGACCACCTCGAACCGCGGCGTGCCCTTGGCCAGGGCCGACACGTCGCCGGAGGCGGTCACGTCGCTGATCTCGACGGGCGTCTCGCCCAACAGCTCGACCGCCACGGGGGCGCCGGTGATCACCGGGTACTGGCCGACCTCCCACTGGAACGTGTTGACCGTCGGGGCCGTGCCGGGCTGGAGGACAAGCTTCGAGCGGCGGGCCTCCCGGCCTTCCTTGTCCATCCACACCGCGGTCCACACCGGCCACTGGCGCGGGAAGACGTGGCCCAGGTCGGCCGGCTCGGGCTCGGCCTGAAGGTCGTAGGTCAGCCACGTCAGGAACGCGCCCAGCCCGTACCCGCGGGCGCGGGAGGCGCCGGGCCACTGGCTGCCGCCGGCGGGCCACTGCGACCACGTCAGGCGCGAGACGTTGGCGCCCCACTGGGCGAGCTTCGTTGCGCCGTGGCGGTGGGCCTCCTGGAAGACGATATCCGGCGCCTTGAGCCCGCCGCTGCGGGCGCGGCCGCGTTCGGAGAGCCCGCCGTCGATGCGGAGCCCGTCGGCGAGCATCATGGCCTCGACGACGGCGTCGAACCTGCGCATCATGGCGCCCCACCGCTCGTCGCCGGTCACGCGGGAGCCGATGGCCATGATGAACACGTGGTCGGTCGTGTAGCCGCAGTCCCACGACAGGCCGCGGCCGTTGTAGCGGTCGCCCTCGCCGAAGATCGGCCAGCCGCCGGCGGTGACGCCCTGGTAGGCGACCAGGTCGTCCATGTTCCTGTCGTACTCGACGAGGACCTGCTTCTTCCAGGCGCCGTCGCGGAGGACCTGGGCGGTGACGTACTGCGAGACGGTGAAATACATCGGCCGGTTGCAGCCGCCCCGCAGGGCGCCCTCGCCGCTGAAGTAGGTGTCGGCCCAGGTGTGCATCGGGGCCGGCGCTCGGCTCATGGCGGCGCGGTAGATCATCTGCTCGTACAGCTCATCGCGGGTCATGTCCCAGTGGCGGATCCGCACCCACTGCTTCAGTTCGGGGCGATTCCGGTCGCGCAGGGCCTGCAGTGTGCGGGCCAGGTCGGCCAGGATCATCCCGTGGGTGGTCTCGCCTTGCAGGCGAGTCTGGATCTCCGGCCAGGAGCCGTCCCAGCACTGGATGCGGGCCATCATGTCCATGGCGCGCAGGGCCGACTGCACGCCTTCCTCGCCGCCGTACAGGGCGCAGATGACGGCCACCTGCTGGGTGCGTCCCTGGCTGACGATCGGCTGGGCGGCGTTGAGGGGCCCGTCGGGGGGGAAGCGGCTGTTGTCGTAGCTGCCCTCGTACCAGTCGACGAGCTGGACGCCGTCCAGGTAGAACACGCCCGTCGCCGGCGGCAGCGGCCCCTCCCCGCGGGGGATCCGCTTCTGCACGAAGGTCAGCTCGATGGCCTCGACCCGCTCGAACAGCTCGCGCGGGGCGCCGCGGAGGGGCTCGACGTCGTGGCTGAAGGCGTAGCCCCAGTCGAGGTAAGCCTGGTGGGGGCTGTCGCCGAATTTGTGGACCAGCGGCGTGTCGGAGATGATCACGGGGTCCTCGTCGGAGCCGGCGCACCTGAAACGGGCCCCGAAGCGAAGCGTCGGCGCCAGCCCGTCGGCGGGTCGGATCCACAGGGCCAGGCCGGTCGAACGGCTCAGCAGGTTCACGGGCTGGGCGAAGCGGATGGCCAGGCGGTGGTCGATGTCGGTGTGGCTGGTGTTGGCGGGGATGCCCAGCAGCGTCACCTTGAGGCACTGGCCGTCCCCGTCGACGTCCCAGTCGGTCGACCGCCCGACCAGGACCCCGCCGATGCCCTGGAACTCGGCCTGGACGGCCATCGGCTCGCAATGCGTCTTACGCTGCTGGGCCACGGCGTTGCGGGCGGCCTGCTCGAGCTGGCCAAGCTTGATCCGCTGAACCTCGGCGAATGTGGCGGCGTCGGCAACGGCGGCGGTGACGGCAAGGAGGGCGACCAGGAGGACCGGCTGACACGCGCGTACCATCTCGATTCCTCGATGACATGAAAGAATTCGACAGATGACCGAACGCATGTCCCGCACTCTACGCGACCTGGGCGACCCGATCAAGGCCGCATGCAGGCCGCATGCAGCTAAAGTCCGTCCCCCCGGCAGGGCGATATGAAGAGGGACCATGCCCCCATCCGCCTCGACATCCCGACCGGAACGGCTACGGATCTCGACCGTCGCCGAGCGGGCCGGCGTCAGCAGACAGACCGTCGAGTACTACATCCTCCTGGGGCTGATCACCCCCGCCCGCGACCCCAGGACCCGCCGCCGCATCTTCACCGAAGACCACGTCCGGCGCGTCGTCCTCATCCGCCAGCTCAACCAGAGCGGCTACCCTCTGCGGGAGATCCGCGAAATCTGGCTGCGCGACAAGGAGACCTGACGGTGCGGCGGGTCGGTCACGATTCCATCAGGTGCAGGCGAAGCATGTTCAGCGCCGTCAGGGCCGCCCGCAGGCGGATCCCCTGGCGGTCGCCGGGGAACTGGTGGCGCCGGACGGTCTGGCCCTCGGCCCAGGCCAGGGCGGTGTAGACCAGCCCCACCGGCTTGGCGGCCGTGCCCCCCGCCGGGCCGGCGACGCCCGTGATCGCCAGGGCGTAATCGACCCCGAGGCGCCGGCGGACCCCCTGGGCCATCGCGGCGGCGACCGGCTCGCTGACGGCGCCGCAGGCGGCCAACAGGTCCGGCTCGACGCCCAGCAGGGCTTCCTTGACCGCGTTGGCGTAGCTGATCACGCCGCCGGCCAGCACACCGCTGGCGCCGGGGACGTCGACCAGCAGCTTGCCCAGCCACCCGCCGGTGCAGCTCTCGGCCACCGCCATGGTCTGACGGCGGGCGCCCAGCGCCTCGACGACGGCGCCGGCGAGCGTCTGGTCGTCAATGCCGAAAACGATGGGCCCCAGGCGGCGGCGGACCTCCTCGAGCGTCCGCTCGGCCAGGGCCGCCGCGCCGGCCCGGTCAGCGCCGCGGGCGGTGATGCGGACGGCGATGATCCCGTCGCAGGCGGTCGTCCCGACCAGCGGATTGCTGCTGCGCCCCATCAGGTCGGCGAGTTTCTCGCCGATGACGCTCTCGCCGGCGCCGAAGGCATGGGCCGTCCGGTACACCACCGCCTCCCCGCCGGCCGCGTCCGCCAGGCGGGGCAGGACGTGCAGCCCCATGAGGTGGCGCATCTCCCGCGGAACGCCCGGCACCACGAAGACGCGGGCCCCGCCGACTGACGCCGCGATCCCGGGAGCCGTGCCGACCGGATTGGCCAGCGGCTCGGCCCCCGCCGGGCACAGGGCCTGCCGCCGGTTGGCCGGGCTCATGACGTACCCGCGGGCGGCGAACAGCGCCTCGATCTGCCGCAGGCTCTCGGCATGGAGTTCCAGCGACCGTCCCAGGACCAGCGCGAGGGCCTCGCGCGTCACGTCGTCCTCCGTCGGCCCCAACCCGCCGGCCACGAGCACGACAGCCGCCTCGCCGGCGGCCCGGCGCAGGGCCGCGGCGATCCGCTCGACGTGGTCGTCCACGGTCTCGTGGCGGATCGTCACGATCCCCAGTTCGGCCAGCATCAGGCTCATCTCGGCGCTGTTCGTGTCGGCGATCAGCCCGCTGGTCAGTTCGTTTCCGATCGTGATGATGATGGCTTCAGCGCTCATGCGGCCTACTTGTACCTGCCGTCCCCGCCGAAAGCGAGTCCTGCGGCGGCGATTCTGGACAGGAGGTCCGCGGACCCCTACGATGGAGACTCAGGAAAGGATGCACTGTGAACGAGCATGACCGCCAACCGACCGTCGCGACCGTGCCGCTGTCGTACGCGCTGGCGGTGGGGCTGCTGATGGCGGTGATCATCGCCGTGCTGCTGGGGATGATGCTGAGCTTCCGCCAACGGGCCCTGCGTGCGGAAGAGTTGCTCACGGAGCAGGATACGCAGCCCAACGCCCTGCTCGAGCAGGTCGTGCGGATGGCGCGGCAGCAGTATCCGCCGGCGACGGCGCCCGCACCGGACGGCCGGTGAGGCCGTTGCCGCCCCGCCGCCCAGCCGGTAAGATGGCGCACCATGGCCAAGCGGTTCGTGCGCATCACGTTGGCGACCAAGTGCCGGCTCCTGTTCGGCGTGGCCGCGATCGTCATCATCGGCTCGACGCTGATCGCCCCGGTGCTGTACACCGAGACGCTGGCCGACGAAGCGGTCCTGCTGGCCGGTCGCGAGGTGACGCGGCTGTATTTCCACGAGTGGATGCGGGCGCACGCGGAACGCCAGCCCGCCGAGCGGGTCAGCGACCTGTTCACCGCCCGCGTAGATCCCGCCCCGCCGCTGGACGCGCCGCTGCGCAGGATCCGCCTGCACCTGCTGAGCGATCCGGGCCAGCTTCCCGTGGAGGCGCGCCTGGCAGCCAAGGCCTTCCACCGCGACCCGGCCCAGCCGATGGTTCAGTTGCCGAACTTCGATAATGACAGCACTCGCAAGGTCTTCCGTGCGATCCGCGCCGTGGACGCCTGCCTGGCCTGTCACGAGCGGGACCCGCAGGCCAGGGATCTGACCCGCGGCCAACTCGTGGGGCTCATCGAGGCCGAACTGCCCGCCGACGCCTCACCGCGGAACCGGGTGATCCGCCGGGGGGTGATCCTCATCGGCGGATTCGTCGCCCTGCTGCTGGCGCTGATGACGTTCTACTTCGTCATCCAGCGGCTGATCCTCTCGCCGGTCGGCCAGTTGAAGGCCGTCGCCGACCGCGTGGCCGAGGGGGACCTGACGACCCGGTCGGAGGTGAGGACCGGCGACGAATTCGAGCAGCTCGGCGACAGCTTCAACGAGATGCTCCATGCGGTCCAGCAGTCGCAGCACCAGCTTCGCACCGCCAACCGGGCGCTGGACCTGAAGCTCAACGAGTTGACCGAGTCGAACGTGGCGCTGTTCGAGGCCAACCGACTCAAGGGCGAGTTCCTGGCGAACATCTCGCACGAGCTGCGCACGCCACTCAACAGCATCATCGGCTTCGCCGAACTGCTCAGCGAGAGCGACGACGCCCGCATCAAGCGGTACGGCGGGAACATCCTCACGCCGGCGCGGATGCTGCTGCGGATGATCAACGACCTGCTGGACCTGGCGCGCGTCGAGGCGAGCAACGTGAAGCTCACCGTCACGCGGGTCAGCCCGTCGGACATCTGCGAGACGCTGGTCTCGCTGGTGACCCCGCAGGCCGAGAAGAAGAACCTCAGGCTCACCCTGGAAGTGGACGGCACGCCGCCGATCATCCGGACGGACGCAGGCAAGGTCCAGCAGATCCTCTACAATCTGCTGGACAACGCCATCAAGTTCACGCCCGCCGGCGGTTCGGTCACCGTGCGGGCGACCTTCGACGCCGACGCCGACGCCATCGTCATCGACGTCACCGACACCGGCCCGGGCATCAGCGAAGCCGACCAGCCGCACATCTTCGAGAAGTTCTACCAGGCCGACGCCTCGACCACCCGCGCGCACGGCGGAGTAGGCCTGGGCCTGGCGATCGCCCGCGATCTGGCGACGATACTCGGCGGGACCCTCACGCTGCGAAGCACGCCCAGCGAGGGCACGACCTTCACGCTGACCCTCCCGCCCCAGATCCCCGCCCCCGAAGGGCGCAGAGCGCCCGAGGCCGCCGGCGACAGGCTGGAAACCGGAGGCTGACCCCCGGGGCCTCCCGTCAGCCGTCTATCAGTACCACACCGACACGATCAGCGCCGGCTCGGCGCGTTTGCCCTCCAGCATGCCGACCGACTGGCTGACGAACTTGACCTCGATGTCGCTGCTGTCGATCCACTCGTTGATCAGCTTCTCGAGATACTCCATGGGGACCGGAGAGATCTTGCTGTGGAAGATCCTGCAGCGCGTCGCGCCGGCGCCGGTCACGTTGACGGGGCGCTTGAACTGGGTGGCGGCGGCGTGCAGCGCGCCCTGGCCGATCGCCTGGATCTTCGAGGTGGTCTGCTCCGAGGGGTCGTCGTCGATCAGCGTCAGGGGCTCATCGGCCTGGTGGAGGATCGGCGTGATCTCGGGGAGGTCGTCCTCCTTCGACCGGATGGGTTCGAGCGTATCGGGATCGATCTCCGGCAGTTCCTCTTCGTCGCGGACCCCGTCGCTGCGGGTCTGATCTGTCATGGTCGGCGCTCCTAAATGTTGACCTGTTCTCGCCTCCCCCGTCGTACGGGATATCCTGCGCCCTCCATTATCCTCATCGCCCCCCGCCGGTCAAGTCGCGGGGGCGGCGGGGTCTGGCATGGTGTGCGACGGGCGGTTATACTCTTTGCGGGCCGGCGTCACGGCTGACAACGCATGCGTATGACCGTCGAGAAACTCAAAATCCTGGGCATCTTCGCCGCCGTAGGCGTGCTCGTGCTGGCCGTGGCGCTGCTGGGCCGGGCCGGGGGCGCCGACGCAGGCCCCGTCGGGCCGCCCCGCGAGGATTTCGTCCCGATGTCGCAGCAGCTCCGCGGGCTGTGGCTGCAGGTCCACAACGACGACCCGGGCTGCCCCTTCGAGCAGTACATCCGCGAGATCGCCGCGACCGGAGCCAACACCGTGGCCCTGTCGATCTCCGCGGTCCAGCCCAACGCCTCGGCCCCGGTGCTCTACGTCGATCGGCGACACACCCCCTCCGACGAGCGCCTGGTCGGGATGTTCAAGCTGGCCAACGAGCTGAAGCTGCGCATCGTGCTGATGCCCATCGTGCTGCTGACGCACCCGGCGGGAAACGAGTGGCGCGGGAAGATCAATCCCCCGGACTGGTCGCAGTGGTGGGACAGCTACAGCGACTACATCCTGCATTACGCCGCCCTCGCCCAGGAGCACGGCGTGGACGTGTTCGTCGTGGGCAGCGAACTGATCAGCACCGAGCGCCAGGAGGACCGCTGGCGCGAACTGATCGCGGCCGTCCGCCGCCGCAACAGCGAGATCCTCGACCGCCAGTTCCGCGACCACCTCAAGGCCCTCCACCCGGACCTGGCGGATGACCAGTGGCTCGACGCCTTCGCCATCGCGTCGATCGACACGTTCGCCGCCTCGGCCGCCGCGGACCTGGACCCGCGGATCGAGGAAGCCTGGCGGGCGTTTGTCGAGGAGCGGCGGATGCTGCTGAGCTACTCGGCCAACTGGGACAACTACACGGTCCCGCAGTTCTGGGACGCCCTCGACGCGGCCGGGGTCACCAGCTACTACAACCTCAACCCTTCCGGCACCGCCGACCCGACGGTGGAGGCGCTGACGGAGGCGTGGGCGCCCGTCCACAAAGAGCTCGCCGCCTGGCAACGCCAGATCAACAAGCCCCTGCTGTTCATGGAGGTCGGCTGGCCCAGCCAGGACGGCTGCTCGATCGCGCCGTGGGATTACTACCGCTCCAGGACGATGGACCTCGTCGAGCAGCAGCGCTGCATGCAGAGCTTCCTGCAGGTCTTCCCCGACGAGCCGTGGGTCGGCGGAGTGCTCGTCTGGAAGTGGCGGGACCACCCCGGCATGACCGGCGCCCTCGACGACGACGACGACACCCGCCTGAACTACCCTCCCTGCGGCAAGCCCGTCCTGGAAGACCTGAGGACGTTCTTCCGGGGCGGTGAAACGGACAGCCCGGACTGAACGGACAGGATCCGTCCGTGCCGCCCGTGATCCGCCCTCCCACAACCCCCGCAGCGCAAACAGACGGCCCGCCCCGGAGGACGGGCCGTCTGCCTGGTCTCATCTATCGTCAGGGCTGCTTCACTCGCCCTGCTTGGGGCCGGTGCCGTAAGCCATCTCGGCCATCTGGCGATACAGGTGCCAGCGGCTGGTCGTGTCGGTCTGGGCCAGTTCGATCAGCTCGGCGGCGGCGTCGGGCTTGCTCTTGGTGAGCATCTTGTACCGCGTCTGCTCGTAAGCGTAATCCTTGAAGCTCATCGTCGGCTCCTTGGAATCGAGCTGCAGCGGGTTCTTGCCCTCGGCGATCAGGTCCGGGTTGAACCGGACGAGCGGCCAGTGGCCGCAGGCGACGGCGGCCTTCTGGGTGTCCATGCCCCTGGTCATGTCGATGCCGTGCGCGATGCAGTGGCTGTAGGCGATGATCAGGGACGGCCCGTCATAGGCCTCGGCCTCCAGGAAGGCCCTGACGGCCTGGGCGTCGTTGGCGCCCAGGGCGACGCGGGCGACGTAGATGTTCCCGTAGGTCATGGCGATCATCGCCAGGTCCTTCTTGGGCATGGGCTTGCCGCCGGCGGCGAACTTGGCCACCGCCGCCCGCGGGGTGGCCTTGGACATCTGCCCGCCGGTGTTGGAGTACACCTCGGTGTCCAGGACCAGGACGTTGACGTTGCGGCCGGAGGCCAGGACGTGGTCCAGGCCGCCGTAGCCGATGTCGTAGGCCCACCCGTCGCCCCCGACGATCCAGACGCTCTTGGCGACCAGCATGTCGGCGATCGACAGCAGTTGCCGACTGGCCGCGTCGCTGCGGCCGCCCAGGACGCCCTTGAGGGCGGCGACCCGCTCGCGCTGGGCGGCCACGCCGGCCTCGGTGGCCTGGTCGGCGGCCAGCAGCCCGTCGGCCAGTTCGGCGCCGATCTGGTCGCGAAGCTGGGCGACCAGCTCGCGGGCGTACTCGGCGTGCTTGTCGACGGCCAGGCGGAAGCCGAAGCCGAACTCGGCGTTGTCCTCGAACAGCGAGTTGGACCACGCCGGGCCGCGGCCGTTGGCGTCGGTCGTCCACGGGGTGGTCGGCAGGTTGCCGCCGTAGATCGACGAGCAACCGGTGGCGTTGGCGATCAGGGCCCGGTCGCCGAACAACTGGCTGAGCAGCTTGACGTAGGGCGTCTCGCCGCAGCCGGCACAGGCGCCGGAATACTCGAACAACGGACGGCACAACTGGCTGCCCTTGATGGTCCGCAGGTTCAACGCCGTGCGGTCATAGTCGGGCAGGTCCAGGAAGAACCCGTAGTTCTCGGCCTCGGCCTTCCGCAGCGGGTGCTGCGGCGTCATGTTGATGGCCTTGCGCTCGGGGTTGGCCTTGTTCTTGGCCGGGCACACCTGCACGCACACACCGCAGCCGGTGCAGTCCTCGGGGGCGACCTGGATGGTGTACTTCTTGCCGGCGAACTCCTTGCCCTTGGCGTCGGCGCTCTTGAACGTCTCCGGGGCGCCGGCGAGCCTGTCGGCGTCGTAGACCTTCAGGCGGATGGTGCCGTGCGGGCAGGCCAGGGAGCACTTGCCGCACTGGATGCAGACCTCGGGGTCCCAGGCGGGGATCTCCAGGGCGATGTTGCGCTTCTCCCACCGGGTGGTGCCGGTCGGCCAGGTCCCGTCGACGGGGATGGCCGAGACGGGCAGGGAGTCGCCCTTGCCGGCCATGATGGCGGCGGTGACGGTCTGGACGAACTGGGGCGCCTCGGCCGGGACGACCGGGGGCATGTCGATCCGGCTGGTGACCTCCGCGGGCACCTTGACCTGGTGGAGGTTGGCCAGGGCGGCATCGACGGCGGCGTAGTTCATCTGGACGATCTTGTCGCCCTTCTTGCCGTAGGTCTTCTTGATCGCGTCCTTGATCCGGGCGATCGCCTCATCCTTGGGCAGGACGCCGCTGATGGCGAAGAAGCACGTCTGCATGATCGTGTTCACGCGCCCGCCCATGCCGGCCTTGCCGGCGACGTCGTAGGCGTCGATGACGTAGAACTTGAGCTTCTTGTCGATGATCTGCTTCTGGACGGGCCGGGGCAGCGTGTCCCAGACGGTATCGGCCGGCTCCAGCGAGTTCAGCAGGAACGTCCCGCCGGGCACGGCGTTGGAGAGCATGTCGTACTTCTCCAGGAACGACTCCTGGTGGCAGGCGACGAAGTCGGCTGCGGTGACCAGGTAGGTCGAGCGGATGGGCCGGGGCCCGAACCGCAGGTGGCTGACGGTGACGGCGCCGGCCTTCTTGGAGTCGTAGACGAAGTAGCCCTGGGCGAAGTTGTCGGTCTCCTCGCCGATGATCTTGATGGAGTTCTTGTTCGCCCCGACGGTCCCGTCCGAGCCCAGCCCGTAGAACATGCAGCGGACGGTGCCCTTCGGTTCGGTGACCACGTCGGTCGGGTAGTCGATGCTCGTGCCGGCGACGTCGTCGACGATGCCCACGGTGAAGTGGTTCTTGGGCGTCGCGGCGGCCATGTTGTCGAACACGCCGGCGACCATGCCCGGCGTGAACTCCTTGCTGGACAGGCCGTAACGGCCGCCAATGACCTTCACGCCACGCCCGGCTTCGGCGACGGCGGTGATGAGGTCCTGGTAGAGCGGCTCGCCGGCCGACCCCGGCTCCTTGGTGCGGTCCAGGGCGCAGACGACCTTGGTCGTGGCGGGCAGGGCCGCCAGGAAGTGCTCGGCGCTGAAGGGCCGGTACAGGCGGACCTTGATCGCGCCGACCTTGCGGCCCTGGGCGACGAGGTACTCGATCGTCTCGTCGGCCGCCTCGGCGCCGGAGCCCATCAGGACGATGACGTACTCGGCGTCGGGGGCCCCGATGTAGTCGAACAGCTTGTACTGCCTGCCGGTCAGCGAGGCGAACTGATCCATTGCCTTCTGCACGATGGCGGGCGTGGCGGCATAGAACGGGTTGACGGTCTCGCGGCCCTGGA
>JAAYZK010000395.1 GCA_012514895.1 Planctomycetota bacterium
GAATAGAGATTGTCACTTGACAGCATACCAGAATGGTTTAGACTGTATGGTTGGTGCCCTCGGGGAGCGCCTCGCGTTGGGATCGCGACCCGCTATGTTCGCGGAGGGAAAGCGGGAGGACAATGGAGAATCCATGTCGGGATGAGAGGTGGAGGGCTGATGAACGTCAAGTGGATGGGATCTGTGAGTGTGGTTGTCGTATTGGTTGTGGCCGCAACCGGGTGGGCCGATCTCAACGTGATTGGCACGGCCACGTATAACGGGTCGCAGTACAACCTGATCTGGGATAACGACAGCGCCTTGGTCTGGTTGGACTACTCGAATCCCGCGGCGTACTGGGCCAATCAGAAAAACTGGGCCGCGGGCCTGGACGCCCAACTGGTCTACAATTTCGATCCGACGTACAACGTGACCTGGTCGGACCCCGCATGGCGCCTGCCCTCGGCGGGTGGCAATCCCGGGGGCAACTTCCACGCCGCGACGCAGGAACTGGGAGACCTGTATTACAACAAACTGGGTTTTGCCGGCGGTTCAGCCAACAGCGGTGTCGCGGCCCCGGATCTCGCCGGGAGCATCTTCCAGAACCTCAGTTTGGCGGGCTACTGGACCAGCACCGCGGGCCAGCCGATCTTCTCCACGAATCCCGCATGGATGTTCGCGTTCAAAGAGACCCGAATCGCGCCCTATTTTGACACGGTATACGGTTACCAGGACGTCGATGCGACGTCGGGTTCGTTCTTCGGCATCCCGCTGGCGGTCAAGCATTGCGGGCTGGCGGTTCGTGGCGTGTCCGACGTCTCGGTTGTTCCCGTTCCGGCCGCGCTGCCCCTGGCGCTGCTGGGCCTGGGCAGCCTGGCGCCGCTGCTCCGTCGCCGCCGCGCTTGCTGAATCGTCATTTGTCGGACCTGAATGGCACGCGAGCGCCCCGTGCTTTCGCATGGGGCGCTCGTGAGTGTTGCTGCGCCTGCTCACCCCGCGGGGGCTGCGCCCTTGTCGCCTTGCCCGGTCCGCTGCGGCATTTCTTCCGGCCATCCGTGGATCTTGTGTCTCAATACGGCCATCACGTTGGCATGAGTGAGTGCGCCGAGTCGAGGCCGCGGTACATGCCCTCCGCGTCCCGGATGCGCCCCCCCCGGACCGCCGGGCCCCGGCCATGGGTTGCCGTCGGGTCATGCGGGTTGCCTCCGGGGGCCGGCTTGGTATCGCCATCGGTGCCAACCGGGAGAGTCTGGAGGGCAGGGCAGAACACGTCCCCCACGACGCCGATCAAGCCTCCACAGGATGAATCTCGAAACCTGTCCTGGAAGGGGGGACCGTTGCTTGGCGCGGGTGGAGGACGGCATGGAATAGGCGTCATCGACTTGTTGCCTCGACCGTCAGACCTTCCACGGCGACTGGGCCTTCGCCGGCATGACGCTGCCCTTCGAGTTCTCCGGCGACCTGGGCTGGTCCAACGACCTGGTCAACGCCGATTTCGCCATGGCCTACCAATGTCTGATTGAACAATGATGCCGACGCCGGGGGCCTGGGCAGCAGTGCGGAGCTCGCTGGTGTCAGACTCGATCCGTCGCTTGCCGGACACGCTTCCCTTTTTGCCGGTGACGTCCCGACTCTGAGACGGCCTGGGCGCACCAGACGTCTGTGACGTATCGAGGAGCAACCCGGTGGCGGTCGTGGCCTTCGTGGCAAACCGACGGAGCGAAGATCCCATCGCTCGCATCTTGTCCGATCCGTTCTTGACAGGGGGGGTGGCGGGGCTAAAATGCCCCCGGCGCGTGCCTGGTACTCTCGGGTCCTATCGTCCACCGAACGGGGTTCACGTGTTTGGGGCGGGATTGGGAGTCAGACGGTTTCCTCGGGTGATCGGGCACATCGACCTGGAGAAGTCACATGATCACGGTACAGGGGCTGACGAAGGTCTACGGAGACCGCAGGGCGCTCGATTCGGTGTCCTTCTCCGTTCCCGCGGGCCAGATCTGCGGCTACCTGGGTCCTAACGGCGCCGGCAAGACCACGACGGTGCGGATGCTCACGGGCATCCTCGCGCCCACGGAGGGTACGGCGTCGGTGGGGGGCTTCGACGTCGTCGCCTCGCCGCTGGAGGTCAAGAAGCGCATCGGGTACGTCCCGGAGTCGTCGGCGGTCTACCCCACGCTGAGCGTCAACGAGTACCTCGCCCTCGTCGGAGCCCTCCACGCCCTGGAGCCCCACGACGTCGCCGACCGCGCCGACCGCATGCTGGGCCTGCTGAAGATCGCCGACGCCGCCGACCAGCGCCTCGACACCCTCAGCAAGGGCATACAGCGCAAGGTAGTCATCTGCGCGGCACTGCTTCCGACCCGGACGTCGTCTTCTTCGACGAGCCGCTGGGGGGCCTGGACGCCAACACCGTCCGCACCGTCAAGGGAATCGTCCGCGGCCTGGCCCAGCGGGGCAAGGCCGTGCTGTACTGCTCCCATATCCTCGAGGTCGTCGAACGCATCTGCGACCGCGTGATCATCCTCGACAAGGGCCGCATCATCGCCGACGGCACGCCGGCCGAACAGAAGACGCTCATGAAGCAGGAGTCCCTCGAGAGCGTCTTTCAGAGCCTCACCAGCGACGAGGACGCCCAGGCGGTCTCCGCCGCCTTCCTGGACGCCATCCACCCCGGCAAGCGGGCACGATCATGAGCCGGACGGCCCGCACCCTCCCCGCCTCGCCCGACCCGCGCCCGCGGCGGTCCGTCGCGGGCGTCGACGTGCGGATGTTCGCCGCCCTGCTGCGGGCCTTCCTGCTGATGGACTTCCGCAGCCAGCATTTCGGCCGGGCGACGGCGACCGGGCCCAAGGCCCTCATCTCGCCGCTGTTCTGGGTGATCGGCCAGTACCTCATCATCGGCGGCCTGCTGTCGGTGACGCTGTTCGCCCGCGTGGACGCGGAGGCCTTCGCCCTGGCGGGGCTGGCCACCTCCATGCTGGTGATCTTCTCGTCGGTGATCGTCGAGTTCCACGAGGTGGTCCTCAACGCCGACGACCTGACCGTCGTGGCTCCGCACCCCGTGCCCGTGCGCGACGAGCTGTTCCGCAACAGCGCGTGGGCGGGGTAGGGCCCCCCGAATCGAAAGGCGAACGATCATGAGCATGAAGGACGTTCCGTATTACGTCGGGTTGATGGCCGGGCTGGCCGTGGCGGCGATCACGATGAAGAGGATGGGCATCACCAACAACCTGGTGCTCATCCTCGGCGCGCTGGCCGTCGGCGTCGCGGTGGGCTTCGTGACCGAACAGGCCTGCAAGGCGATGTCCAAGCCCTCCGGCCGCGATGACGACCCCTTTGGTCAGGACCGCGACGGCACACCGCCGGCGTCCTGACGGCCCGCCCCGGTCGCTGTCGCCGTCATCCCCCGGCGCCGCCGTGCTCGACGAAGATCAGGTCGTCGGTCCGGAATCCCCACTGACACGCCTTGGCCAGCAGGCCTTCCAGGACGGCCGGATCGAGGTGGGGGCGGCGGGCGAGGATCCAGAGGTAATCGCGGCTGGAGCTGGTGACCATGGCGTAGTCGTAGCCTTCGCGGTCCAGGGCGATTACGTGGTAGGCGCCCCGGAACGGCCAGAAGAAGGTGACCTTCAGGCTGGCGACGTCCCGCGGACCCATGAACCGCGCCACGCCGCCGATCTCCCGCCACCTGCCGCGCCGTTCGTCATAGCCGCGATTGATCACGCGGAGGCGTCCATCCTCGAGCAGGGTGTACTCGGCGGTGACGTTGCTGAGCCCGCGCTCGAAGCGATGGTCGAGGCGGGCGATCTCGTACCACGTGCCCAGGTAGCGGTCGGCCTGGAAGCCGCTGACCGGCTCGACACCGCGGGGAGGGGAGGCGCACCCGGCCAGGGCCGCCAGGGCCAGGCCGGCGCAGGTCGTGAGCAGTCGCATGGCGTTCATGGTCTATTGTTCGCCCGCAGCGGCGCACGCCCCGACGCGCAGGGCCCCCGGCGTCTGCGCCTGTCGCGGCTGTGACGGCTGTCCGGGCCCTGCCGGGCGGCTGCGCCTCATGCCAGCGCGAGCGTCCGGCCCGGCTTCACCTCGACGGGGTCGGTCCCCCGGTGCGTGAACCAGACCGCCAGGGCGCTGGGATTGTGGACGATGTCCAGGTCCGCCGAGACCCGCAGCGACCGCTGGGCGTTCAGGTAGTCGGCGACCTGGATGTTCGTCGCGTACCAGACGTCGTCGCGGCCGCCCAGCCGCCGGCAGAGGCCCTCGATCAGATCCCAGTTGTCGTTGTTGGCGAATTCGTAGCTGTGGCCCCACAGGAAGAACAGCCGCGGTTGCCCGAACTGAGCGTCGGCCAGGAAGGCATCGACCAGGTCGGCCGCGGAGCGGTGATGGCAGGTGGGGTGCCACATCAGCGGATCGGACGGCAGCGGAAACTGGCCGGTAGCCCGGGTCGTCCGCGAGCATTGGATTCCCAGGGTGCGGAGGATCCCGACGACGCGGTCGTCGTAGTCGCCGAACGGGTACGACATTCCCCGAACGGGGTACCCCACCAGCCGTTCGAGCGCACGTCGGTCGTCCATGACCTCGCCGACGAGCTCCTCGTTCGTGATCCGCGTCGCAAACGGGTGCGTCACCGTGTGCACCGACACCTCGTGGCCGGCGTACAGCGTCGCCACCTCCTCGGCCGTGATGAAGTTCTCGCGGCCGAGCTTCCCGCTGTTGAGATGGAAGGATCCCTTGATCCCGTGCTCGTTCATGATCGCCACCAGACGGCGGTCGTGGGCGGTGCCGTCGTCGTAGCTGAACGTGACGCACTTCCGCACGCCGCCGGGAAACAGGTTCAAGTCGATGATGGCCATGGTCGGTTTCTCCCAAGCTGCCCCCCAGACAGCGCGACATTATCATCTGAACGCCCTCCAAAGACAACAGGCTGTGAAGGGGGCTGACCCGCCTCGGCCTCAGTCGTGTCCGGCAAGGCGGGGGGGATGGGGGAGGTGCTGTTATGGAGGATTACGTCTTTGTGGCGGCGGTGTCCTCTTCGTGGTCGACGGGGACGGCCTGGTCGGCCGCGGCGGCGAGCATCCAGGCGAGGACGGCGCCGAAGGCAAGCATGCCGCCGGTGAGGATGAGGATCAGGCTGTGCAGGCCGCTGGTGGCCGGGGCGCGCAGGGCGCCGGCGAAGGTGAAACCGCCGCCGCCCATCATGCCGACGGCGGCCAGGAGGGCGAGTTGTGCTGTTCGCTTCATCCACCGGCGCCGCCGCGACAGGACGGGCCGCCCCCGCCGCCGCGCCAGGGGCTGATCGTTGGTCAGGCGATCGAACACGAAGCACAGTGCCAGCGCGTTGGCGCACAGACCGGCGACGGCCGCGAAGGCGATCACCACCTGCCGGTCCCGCCGGGCCTGCTCGCGACGGAAGGCCGCCAGCGCCTCGTCGGTCCGCTCCTCCTTCCAGGCCGTCTCGGCCTGGTCGTAGCTGGCGCGCCGGTGCAGCACCGGCAGCGCCAGGACGAGCAGCATCGCCGCTTCGAGGATCAGCAGTATGATGAACAGGCGTTTCATGCTTCCATCATACCCGGCGCTTGACGGTCCTCAACGTTCAAACGACAATCCATCCCGTGGACGGCGACCGGGCCGTCCGGAGCGATGAAAAGGGTGCGTCAGATGCGGGGCATCATGCGGCGGCTGATCGAGGTGCTGTTTCCGATCCAACGCTACGTCCGCCTGCGGCGGGAGATAGGGCTGTTCTGGGCGTTGGCCGCGTCCGGGCTGGTGCTCGTGGCGACGGGGTTGCCGGCGTACCTGGAGTACATGGAGTACCTGGGGCTGGGGTCGTTCGGGGAGATCGCCGACGCGCTGCGGCGGCATGGCTTCCGCGACGTCGCAACGGCGTGGGGGCGGGCGAACGTCGAGTTCCTGTCGGGCCTGGTGAGGCTGGATCACGGCACGGGGGTGTTCTGGGGCCTGGCGGCGATCATGACGGGGGTGGAACTGGGAGTCGCCCTGTTCTTCGTCCGCGCGCGGCCGGGGCGACGGCGCCCGCTATGCACGTGGCAGACGGTGAAGTACGTGCTGTTGGGGGGGTGGAGCTGGTTTCTGCTGATTGCCCTGGACGTCACGCTGGGCCCGCTGTGGGCCTGGCTGATGGGTATTCCCAGGCCCTGGGAGAGCGTCGCCCTGGCCGTGGTGATCGTGTCGCTGGTCGGCGTGCCGCTCCTGTTGGTCGGCGCGACGGCCGCCCTGGCCGCCAACGCGGTCGTCGCCCTCCAGGATGATCGCAAGTGCGTGACGTGCGGCTACTTCCTGATTGGCCTGTCCGAGCCCCGCTGCCCCGAGTGCGGCAGCGCCTTCGATCCGAACAAGCTGGCGACCCTCGGCCCGCCCGGCCAGGCGGAAGTGAGGTAGAAAAAACTCAGGTGATTCCTTGCCACACCCTAACAAATGGTGTACACTCATCGGATCGTTGGACGATAAGGCGTACGTGTCGCTGTTAAGCGAAATGAGCACAGAGACCTAGATTACTGCGTGAGCAGGGAGGCCATTGATGGCCAGGAAAGCAGCGAAACCGACGACGGAACAGACGGCCGACGAAGCAGTTGCGGGCGCGCCGGGCGAGGGGTCTCGCGGCAAGGCGCTGGATGCGGCGGTCAAGCAGATCGAGAAGAGCTTCGGCGTCGGGTCGATCATGTCGATGGCCGCCAACACGAAGCTGGAGATCCAGGGCATTCCCACCGGCGCCCTGAGCCTGGACCTGGCCCTGGGCGGCTCGGGCATGCCGCGCGGGCGAATCTGCGAGCTGTTCGGTCCGGAGAGCTCGGGCAAGACGACGCTGGCGCTGCACATCATCGCCGAGGCTCAGAAGCTCGGCGGCGTGTCGGCGTTCATCGACGCCGAGCACGCGCTGGACCCGTCGTGGTGCCGCAAGCTGGGCGTGAACCTGGAGAACCTGCTGATCAGCCAGCCCGACAGCGGGGAGCAGGCGCTGGAGATCTGCGAGATGCTGGTGCACTCCAACGCCGTCGACGTCATCGTCATCGACTCGGTGGCGGCGCTGATCCCGCGGGCGGAGATCGAGGGCGAGATGAGCGACCAGCAGGTCGGCCTGCAGGCGCGCCTGATGAGCAAGGCGATGCGGAAGCTCACCGCCGCGATCGCCAAGAGCCGCACGTGCGTGATCTTCATCAACCAGATCCGCGAGAAGATCGGCGTGATGTTCGGCAACCCAGAGACGACCCCCGGCGGCCGCGCGCTGAAGTTCTACAGTTCGGTCCGTCTGGACATCCGCCGCGTCGGCACGATCAAGGAAGGCGACAACCCCGTCGGCAACCACGTGCGGGCGCGGGTGGTCAAGAACAAGTGCGCCCCGCCGTTCCGGGCCGCCGAGTTCGACATCATGTTCACCCACGGCATCAGCTCCGAGGGCGACCTGATCGACCTGGCCGTAGCCATGGACATCGTCGCCAAGCAGGGCGCCTGGTACAGCTACGGCGACGTCCGCCTCGGCCAGGGCCGCGAGAACGCCAAGGTCTTCCTCAAGGACAATCCCGACCTGTCCGGAGAGATCCGCAAGGCCATCATCGAAGCCCACGCCGCCAGCCAGGTGGTCTGACGGCAGGACACCGACCATCGGAACCCGCGGGCGACCAGGGGCGGTTCATCACACTGAGCCGCCCCTGGCGCTTCAGCGGCCCCAGACGGCCGCCCCGGGCGGCGTGGCGGGCCGGCGTTCTGAGATCCGGCGGAGTCTGTGCGTCCGATGGCGCATGGATGGCGCATGTGGGGGCGGCACACTGCCGGCCGGGGCAGAAGCGGCTCTACTCCTCGCTCACCGACGCCGCCAGCCGCTCGTGGTCCAGGATGGTGATGCGGCGGTAGCCCAGTTCCAGCAGCCCCTGGTCGCGCATCTTCCCCAGCGCCCGCGTCACTGTTTCGCGGGTGGCGCCGACGAGGTTGGCCAGCTCCTGGTGGGTGGGGGCGCGGAGGATCTGGATGCCGCGATCGGTGCGGAGGCCGCTGTGATGGGCGGCGGCCAGGAGGTAGCGGGCGAGGCGCTGGGGGACGCTTTCGAAGGTGGCGTGGTCGAGCTCGCGGACGAGCCGGAAGATGCTGCGGGCCATCGTCTGCATGAGGGCGTACGACAGTTTCGTGTCGGCCAGGACCTCCCGCCGGAAAGCCTCCTGGCTGAGCACACCGAGAATGCACTCCTGCTCGGCCCGGACCGCCACGGCCGACCCCTCGCCGGTAATCATCTCGGCCAGGCCGAAATGCATCCCCGGCCGCAGCATCGCCACGATCCGCTCGCGGCCGTCCGCGCTGCTCCGCAGCAGTGACAACTCCCCACGGTGGACCACGATAAACCGCTGCACCGGGTCGCCCTGCATGATCACCCGCTCGCCCGCCCGGAACCGCGCCGTAATGAACTGGCGGCTGAGACGGGCGATCTGGGCCGCGTCGAGGCGGGCGAATAGGGGAATCCGCTCCAGCAGCGGCCCGACGGGACGGCTGGGAGGGGCGCCGGCCATGGACGGCTCGACCTTCATGATGCACCTCCGCGACTCCATTGCCGGGGCGTCCGGGCCCGCGGCGTCCACAGTATCGTAGCGGCAGCCCCCGACACGTGCAACAAAGGCCCGGCGGACCGGGTATCCCCTGTCACGGCGAGAGTTAGGTTCCCCAAACGCCCGGTCGGCCCAGGCGAACCGGATGGAAACCGGTGCGTACAATTGCATGAAGGTTCCCGGATGGCCGACCCTGATAAGGGGCGGTGTCCGCCCGCTCCGAACGAGCAGCAAGGGCCGTGCGGGAAAGCGATTGGGACGCCCTGTCGAAAAAAAGGTTTCCAGGGCTTGACTGGCTTCCCGTCGGCTGTATGATATGCCGCCTCGACCTGACCTGAAAAGGCCACGGTCGCGGTCGCCCGCTGAGGGGCGGCCGGCTCTTTGGTAACAGCAAGAGAGCCTGATCGTCGGGGCAACGGGCCCCGGATTCGCAGCGGGCTTGTAGCTCAGTTGGTTAGAGCGCACCCCTGATAAGGGTGAGGTCGTTGGTTCGACTCCAACCAGGCCCAGTGCTGCGGCGGGTGAAAGCGCACCGGCGCCGGGTCGTCCGTTTCTTGGAGCGGCCGCGATCGGCCGGCGGTGGCCTGGTTCGGGGACGTAACTCAATGGGAGAGTGCCAGCTTTGCAAGCTGGAAGTTGCCGGTTCGAGTCCGGTCGTCTCCAGTGAGGCACGTCCGGGACCGGGTGTAAAAAGATTTTGATTTTGTTCTTTTTCCGCTTGCACCCGTCCTGACGGTCGTATAGCATTGTGTGTCTTGACGCCATCGGAAGGCAGTATCGCCGGCGGCGTCGACCGGTCCGGCCGGGACGTCTAGGTCGCGGCGGGCCGGGAAGTTGCAAGGCTCTTTGACAACTGCATAGGGTAAGCCATAGTGGTAAGGTTCACCGAGTGTTCGTGACCTTTCCCGGTCCCCATCCGGCGCTTGCGTCGGGGCGGGGCAGGGCGAGGGAGCGGACCTCAACGAGCACCTTGGACGGGTTTGGCGCAGGTCCGTGGTTCGGACGGTTCGGGCCAACGGTACATGTGGCCAAGCTAACAAGGGTGTACGGTGGATGTCTAGGCGTAATGAGGCGATGAAGGACGCGGTAGGCTGCGATAAGCTCGGAGGAGCCGTCAAACAGGCTTTGATCCCGAGATCTCCGAATGGGGAAACCCGGCGTCACTGGGCAACCAGATGGCGTCACGTGCGGCTGAATGCATAGGCCGTCACGGGCGAACGCGGGGAACTGAAACATCTCAGTACCCGCAGGAA
>JAAYZK010000396.1 GCA_012514895.1 Planctomycetota bacterium
ACGGTGACGCTGAAGGACACGTGGGCGAAGATCGAGAAGCGGTCCTGACCCGGCCGCGTGGCCTTTCCCCGCTGGGGAGCGGAACTGGGTGAGGGGTTCCGCCATGCCCTCTCCCCTTGGGGGAGAGGGACAGGGTGAGGGGCTCCGCCGTAGCGTCGGGCCTCCGTGCCCGACGTCTTCCCCATCCGCTCCCGGCGCAAACAAAACGGGCCGACGGCTGCTGGCCGCCGGCCCGTGAATGTCTCCCGGGGGGGGACTCCGCCGCGCTACCGCGCAAACTCGTCCGCCGAGTAGCCCGTCAGGAACAGGAACTGGCTCTGCGTGATCACGGGCACGTACATCGCCCGGGCCCGCTCGATCAGCTCGCGGAACTGCGACCGGGCCAGCTCGCGGGCCTCGATCTGGGCCACGATCACGGCCGTCGCCGTCTGCCCGGATTCCAGCTCCGGCAGGAACGGGGCCGTGCCGACGATCACGAAGTCCGTCGTCTCGTCCAGGTCGGCGATCACGTCGCCGCCCCACTGGCGGATCATGGCCTCGACCTTCTCACGCCCGCCGCCGGGGTCCATGATGCCGTCATAGTCGAGGTCGAAGTCGCCCCGCACCACGAACCGCGGCCGGCGATTCCGCTCAAAGGCGATGTTGACGATCAGGTCGCCTTCGATGATCGGCTGGCCGGCGGTCGTCCGTGTCACGCGGCACTCGGCCGTGTCGGACAGGACGGCGGCGACCTCGATCGACGCCTTGCCGCGAATCTCGCGCGGCACATCGACCGGTGAGAAGATCTCGAAGCCCATCCCGACCTTCAGGCCGTCGCGGGCGCCGAGGTTGATGTACACCAGCTCGCTGCCGGGGATTGCCCGCAGGATTCGCCCGTCGGCCTTCTTCACGATGGCGTTGGGGTCGAACGTCTCCGGCTGCAGCTCCTTGATCTTCCCGCGCAGGTCGTCGAGCTGGGCCCGCAGCCGCGCCACCTCCTGCTCCTTGACCTGCACGTCGGCCTGGCCCTGCACGCGCATCTGCTGCAGCTCCTGCGATGCGCGGCTGAAGTTGTCCTCCAGCGCCGCCCGCTGCCGCTCTTTCTCGGCCAGGGCCTGCTCGAAGCTCGTTTGCGCCTCGGTGTGACGCGTCTCCAGCGACTCGACCCCCTCCGTGAAGGTCGTCGAGATCACCTGGTGCTCACGCGTCAGGCGCTCGTTGTCCTCCTGCACCAGCTTCAGCGTGTCGGCCAGCTCGCCGTTCCGCCGCTTCTCCTCGGCCAGCAGGGCCGACAGCCGCCGCACCAGCGCCACCAGCGAGTCGCTCGGGCTGACCAGCCCCTCGTGGTCGCGGGCCGCGTCGGCGATGGCCCGTTCGGCCTGCGCCTTCACGGCCGGCAGCGTTACCTTCGGCTGGGCATTGACCAGCGCGCCGTACTGCTGCAGGTACTCGTCCATCACCGCCGTGACGCTGGTCTTGCGGGCCCGCGCCTCGTTGGTGTAGAACTCCGGGGCCCGACCGAGCTCCTGTACCTGCCGCTCGGCCCGGGACGCGTCGTCCTGCAGTTTCTTGTTCTGGGTGAACTGCCAGATGAAGGCCGCGAGCGCGAGCACGGTAGCGATCGCGAAGCTGACCAGTCCAATCTGCAACCCGTTGACACCACCACGGCTTGCCGGACGCCCTGCCATGCGCTCTGTACCTCCAGGCTGGAGACTGCCCGCCGTAAGGCGGCCCGGTCGACCACCATCACTGCCCCCGCCTCCGCAGGTCGCCGGGTGCCGGGGCAGTATGTTGCCTGTCCCGCCCTTTGTCAAAAGCCGAATTGCCCCGCCCCCTGCCCGACTTGACCCCCGCCGCCGATGGGCGATGATGCTCCCCGGGGCAACGCGACGCTCACGGTGACCACGCATGGCCAAGTCCGCCAAACGGCTCAAGTTCGAAGACGCCATGGCCCGCCTCGACGAGATCGTCGAGGCCATGGAGGCCGGCGAGATCGGCATCGAGGAGTCCATCGCCCGCTACGAGGAGGCCATGCAGCTCGCCAGTCACTGCCGCGGCATCCTCGACCACGTCGAGCAGCGCATCCGCCAGATCCAGTTCGACGCCAGCGGCCAGCCGCAGGTCACCCCCTTCGCCGCCGCCGAGACCGACACCGACAACGACACCGACGACCAGCCGCCAGCCGCCGGCCAGTAGCCGCCAGCCGCCGCCGGGGGGGGCCACCCATGTCCGGCACACGCACGCCCAGCCGCCTCGCCGCCACCCTCGCCGCCTGGCGCGACGCCGTCCTCGACGCCGCCTTCCCCCAGACCTGCCCCGTTACCGGACAATGGCTGCCCGGCGGAGCCGACCGCCTCGCGCCGACCGCCGCCGCCGAGCTGGCCGGCCTACTCGCCACCCCGTACTGCCCGCGCTGCGGCCGCACCGCCCGCGCCGAGACGCTCCAGGACGGCGCCTGCCCCGGCTGTCGCACGGAACGCTTCTGGAACGTCGCCGCCGTCGTCCGCCTTGGGCCGTACGAGCCGCCGCTGCGCGATCTGCTGCTCGGCATGAAGTTCGCCGGCCACGAGCGGAACGCCCGCCTGCTGTCCGCCCCGCTGGCCGAGCGGCTCGCGGCCCTGCCCACCTGGTCGTCGGTCGATGCGCTCGTGCCGGTGCCGATGCACCCCCTGCGCCGCGCCCAGCGGCCGTGCGATCACGCCGTTGTGCTTGCGCTGCTGCTGGGCGAGCGGCTGGGCGTGCCCGTGCTCCAGCCGCTGCGCCGTCCGCGCTACCGCCCCAGCCAGTCGGCGGCTGTGTCCAGCGCCGCCCGCTTCCGCAACGTCCGCGACTGCTTCGCCGCGCGGCCGGGCGTTTCCGTCGCCGGCCGCACGCTGTGCCTCGTCGACAACGTCATGACCAGCGGCGCTACGATCTGCGAGGTCAGCCGCGTGCTGCGCGCCGCCGGGGCCCGTCGGCTGCTGGCGGCCGTCTGTGCCCGGACGACGCTGCGGGGCGCGCCGCAACCGCAAGTCATGTGGCCATAGAACTTTCTGTCGCCGGCGCCGGGGCGCGCCGCGCTCTTTGCGTTATCCTAGCCGGGCCGCGGCGCGGGCTTGGCTGTCCGCTGTGCCGCCTTCGCCGAGGAGACCGCATCGCGTGGCTTCCGCCCAGAAACCGGACCCGCTTGATCGCCCCGTGCTGGACCATATCCGGCGCGA
>JAAYZK010000397.1 GCA_012514895.1 Planctomycetota bacterium
ATGACCAGGTCGCGGATCGCCCACTCCTCGCCCTTGCGTCCGCCCTTGCCGACGGCATAGCGGGCCAGCAGCAGCTCGTTCTCGAGGACCACTTCCAGCCGTCCGTCCGCGTCGTTTCGGATCTCGATCCGCGGCCAGCCGTCCGTCTGGGCCGTTGCCGCCGAGGTGATGAGCATCGCCATGATCCAACTCCACCGAAGGTGCATGAGGGATCCTTTCTGTCCTGAGACGTGTATCGGGGGCATTATCGCGAATCGGGCGGGCGAAGTCCATCGTCGGACGAGGGGCTGGCCTGATCCGCCGGATCCGCGTTCGGTCTTGCCGGCGGCGGCGGTGTCGGGCATCATGGCGCTCAGCGAAAGGAGACGCCCATGATCCGTCTGGCGGTGCTGGGTGCCGGGAACCATTCGAGCGAGGTGCACGGGCGGGCGCTGGAGATCGTCCGCCGGCGGCGGCCGGGGACGTTCGCCATCGCCGCCGTGTGCGACCTGGACGAGTCGCGGGCGCGGCAGTATGCCGAGCGGTTCGGCGCGGGGGCGGTCTACACCGACTACGCCCGCATGCTCGACGTCGAACGCCCCGACGCGCTGCTGGCGATCACCCCGATCGAGCACACCGAGCGGATCGTCGCCGACCTGCTGCCGCGCGGCCTGCCGCTGCTGATCGAAAAGCCCCCGGGCGCCGACGCCGACGCCGCCGAGCGCCTCGCGGCCCTGGCCGCCGAGCACGCCGCGCCGCACATGGTGTCGTTCAACCGCCGCTTCACGCCCGCCCTGGCGCGGGTGCGGCAGTGGATCGCCGCCGACCCGGAGGCGCGCCGCCCGCGCCTGATCCTCGCGCGGATGCTCCGCCGCCGGCGGCTGGACGGGGATTTCATCCGCGGCACCGCCATCCACCAGATCGACGCGATCGTCTCGTTTCTCGGTCCCGCCACGGCCGTCACGGCCGAACGCCGCCGGACGGGAGACGCGGGGCTGGGCATCGCCACCTGGCAGGCCGACTTCGCCGAAGGCGCCCGCGCCGCCGCCGTCGTCGCCCCGGACGTCGGGACGCTCGAGGAGACCTACGAGTTCTACGGCCCCGATTTCACCCTCACCGCCGACGCCCTCGGCGGGGCCGTCACCATCCGCCAGGGCGGCACGCTCGTCGAGCGGATCGACGGCGACGCCGATGCGCCGGCGGTCCTGGCCAACGGCACCGTCGCGGAGACCGAGGCCTTCCTCGACGCCGTCGCCGGCGCCGGCCCGTACTGGCCCACCCTCGCCGACACCATCCCGTCCATGCGCCTGGGCGAGACGATCGCGCGGCAGTGCGGATTGTAGACCTCGCGGCTTCCCGCACCCCCGGGGGATCCGAGCGTTATTCCGACCTGTTTGACTGGTCCGACTCGTCCGACCGCTCCGTCCTCTCCCGCCCCGCATCGGCATCCCGCACCCCTTTGCACTGCGGGTACCCCGAGCACCCCCAGAACGCCTTGCCGGCATGGGCGCCTTGCCGCGCCGTGCGCTTTCGCATCGGCTCGCCGCACAGCGGGCAGACGGGCGCGTCGCCGTCATCGGCCCTCGCGGCGGTCCGGACGGCGTGCAGGCGTTCGGTGAACCCGCCTTCGGCGCGGAACCGGCGGTCCAGGCTGTCGATCTGCCGTCTCAGCAGGTATGCCGCCTGGTTGACGGCGCAGAGCATCGCGTTGGCGGCCAGTTCGGCTTCCGCCTCGCCAACGAACGCCGCCAGTCCCGCCAGCCCCGTCAGCCGCACGACCCCGGGTGCGGCCGGTGGGAGATTGGGCGCCGCGTCATGGCGAAGCCGTTCCCGCATGGCCAGCGCCTCGGGGGAATCCTTGTGCCAGACTCGAAGGCCGCGATGGAGGAGGAAGCTCTTGTAGTCCTTCAGCAGTTCGTCGGCCAGGCTGGCCCTGGCCACGTTGGTGAGTTTGAGTTCCGTCTTCCGCGACGTTGCCGCGGCGCCGCTGGCTTCGCTGATGTTGCGGACGCCGCTGCGGGCCGCCTGGACCATCTGGTCGTGCGTGCGGGATCGCTTGTCGATGAACCGGTCGCAGAAAACCACGGTGGCGTCGTATACCGCTTCGGCCACCCTGTAACTGCGAAGCCGCTCATACCCCCCGTGCGGCAGGAGGACGGAGTCCCCATCGTTCATGATGAAACCTCCCCAGGTGCCCGCGGCGCCCGGATGATGTCGGACGGGTCGGACAGTCCGACCCGTCGGACGAATCGGACGGGTCTGATCTGTCGGACGCGTCGGAGGTGTACGACCTGTCCGACGCCCGGACCCGCACAACCCACCCTCCATTGAACCGCCCCCGGGGACACCTGTCAAGCCCGACAAACCAGCCAACTCCGACCAATCCGACCGATTCGACCGATCCGACCTGTCTGACTCGTCCGATCCGTCCGACACGGCCCCATCGAAGCGGAAGGCCAGCTAGCCCATCTGGTTGACCCCGGTGTCCGTCCGCGGATCGTCGGCCGGGATGATGAGCCGTCCGGCTTCATCCGTCGCGGCCTTGGGCCTGGAGGGGACAGCACACCGGTACGTCGGGCGGTCGACTGTGTAGGGGATGGTGACGCCGGCGCGGGAGGCTGCCGACGGGGTAACGGTGACCGTCTTGATCGCCTCGGGGCGGACAACCGGCCACCAGTCCCGCGCGCCGACCTCGGCGGTGAACCGGCCGGGCGGCACGTGGTCCAGGCGGATCAGGCCCTGATCATCGGTGAGAACCTCGATGGGCAGCCCGTTGGGCAGGCGGATCAGAACGGGCACGCCGCAGGCCGGCCGTTCGGTCTGGCCGTCCAGCACGTTAATCGTCACGTGGGCTCCGGTGAGCCATTCGAGGCGGGCCTCGGCGCGGGGGCTGTCGGGCGAGAGTCGCATCGGGGGCGTGACGCCCACGATGAACGGCCCGGGCGGGCCCTGCCGGGGCGTTGTCACGCTGACGCGGTACGTGCCGTCCGGAAGGGTACGATCGGCCAGGTCGGACGCCCCCCAGACGGTCACGACCTTGCGGAAGGTCTGTCCGTCGCAGCGCCAGTACACGGGGGGGCCATTGGGACCCAGCAGCAGCGCGGGATGCTCCCGCGGTTCGGCGTCCACCGCCCGCCAGACCACGGTCTCCACAGGGGTTTCGGCGGGCTTCGGCGGGACCTCCACCGCGATCGTTCGGTCGCCCGGGTCCATCCAGGCGTCCCGCTGCTCGGCCACCGCCCGGGAGTACGCATCGGTGAGCGATCCACTGACCGGGTCGTCGGGCGCGGCGACCGACACCGTCACGCGGAAACGCGTGCCGTCCGGCACCGTTGCGGCTCCGTCGAAGCGGAAGGCCAGGTAGCCCGTCTGAACCAGCGGAACGCCCACGGCAATGCCGGAGCTCTCCACGACCACCTCGCCCCGGCGCGTCTGGCCGTTGGGTGGCATGATTTCCATGGCTACGCGCCACTTGCCTTTTGGGTACGAGATCAATTGCCCCCACACCTCGGCCACGAGCGCATCGTCCGCGCGGACGAACCGCACGAACGCCAGGCGCAGCACCGCCGGTTCGTCGCCGGCGCCCCCGGCCAGCAGGACCGGGATCATCCGGTCCGGCGCCACCTCGCCGGCGGCCTGGACCGTCCCCTCCACCGCACGGCAGTCGCCGAGGTGCATCCGCCGCCACTGCCGCTGCCGCTGGGCGTCGGTGAGGGGCGGCTGTGCGGCCTCGTCGGTCGTCGGGGAGGGGGGCGAAGGGGTAGAGGCATCCTGCGGTCGGGCGTCGATGCGTTCGATCGCGCCGCCAAGAGTCACTTTCAGCACCGGTCGCATCGGCAGGCCGGTCGGCACGCGCTTGACCTCCACGGGCCGCCAACTGCCGTCAGGGCAGCGCGTGAGCGTGAGCGTGACCCAGTGGGCGCCGCCGGGGATGGTTCCGATCTCCGCGCGGGCACCGTCGCGGCCGACGCTGAGCCCGTTGACATACAACTGCGCTACCGCGTAGGCCTTGAGGTCAGCCGAGCCCTGTTCGGCCCAGCGGCGCCAGACAGCTTCGGTGTAAGGGGGCATGTCGGCGGCCAGGGCCGCCACGGTGTCGCCGTCGCCCCGCAGGGCCGCCGCCAGGAACGGCCCCATCGCCGCGAGGATCCGCTCCCGCCGCTCCGCCAGCAGGGGGGCTGCGACCTCGCGGAGCATGACCGCGGCCGGTTCGTCGGCGGCCGGGGCCTCGTCCATCGGCATGCGCCCGCTAAGGTCGCCGATCAGCGGGTCGGCGCCCGCGTCAAGCAGCAGCCGCACCATGTCAGCGTCATTGTGTTCGGCCGCATGGTGCAGCGCGGTGCGGCCCATGGTGTCGGCGGCGTTCAGGTCGGTTCCCCGCTCGATCAGCACCCTGGCCGTCTCCAGCATGCCAGCCGCGGGCCGCCGGCGGTCCGGCAGCGCCGCCAACTCGATCAGGGCCGTGCGGTCCGACCGCCAGCGGGCGTTCACGTCCGCGCCGGCGTCCAGCAGCACGCGGACCGCCTCGGCCTTGCGGGCCAGAACGGCCCGCACCAGGGCCTTCGGCGTGGGCGAGGGCCAGATGTCCATGAGGAGGCGCCTGTACTGTTCCGGGGGGAGGAACGTCACGCGCTGCTGCAGGGTCTCCAGGACGGTCAGAGGTTGACCGCGATAAACGATGGTCCGGGTCTGGATCGCCGGTCCCGGCGCGGCGGGGGCGAAACGCGTCGTGACCTCATAAATGTCCCCACCGTCGGCCGTACGGACGTAGGCCCACGTCACCTTGGACACGTCCACGGACGGGCCGCACATCAGCTTGCCCGCCTCGGGCGTGGCGCCGCCTTCGGGCGTCATCGCGGCCTCGCCCTCGATGGGGCCATAGCGATCGTCCTGGATCGATACGACAAACGCGGGGAACGCCCGATCGGTTCTGGTCGGTGCCGAGGATTCGGCCTTCTTCTCCGCCTCGGCCGGGGCCGCCCGCATGGATGCCAAGGGCACCACGACAGTGACCACGACGATGGCCGCGGCCAGCATGCCCCAGCGCGTCAGCGCCCGACGGCTGCGCGTCGCATCCAGAATGGCCAGCAGACGGCCCTCCAGCTTGCTGCGGCGGGCCATGGCGATCGAGCTGTACGCGGCCAGCATGCCGGATTTCAGCCCCGAGGCGATTTCCAGCAGATGCTGGGCGTAGTCGCTGGGACGTAGCGGCTGGCCCTCCGGGGCGCCCGCGCCGGTGAGGACGAGGTCGTCGCAGGCGGCTTCGGCGTCGCGCTGCATGAAGGTGAAGGCCAGCCACGCCAGCGGATTGAACCAGTAGACCGCGCAGGCGAGGCCCGCGACGCACTTGGCCAGGCAGTCGCGGCGCTTCGCGTGGGCCAGTTCGTGCAGGAGGACCACCCAGCGGCGCTGGTCCGACCACCCGTCGGCCTCGGCGGGAAGCAGGAGCCTGTGGCGGAACAGCCCCCAGATCATCGGCATGGGCTCGTCGCGGCTCTGAAGCAGAACCACCGGCCGCGCCAGCCCCACCGCCGCGCCCGCGCGGGCGCACAACTCGGCCCACCTCCCGCCCTCCAGCCGCCTGGACCGCCGCGCGAGGCGCCACAGGCTGAGCCGTCCGAGCACGGGCGGCAGCAGGCACAGCAGCGTCCCGGTCAGCCACGTGCCGGCCAGGACCGACGCCGGCCACCGGCGCCGCACAGGTTCAGGGCCAACCGGCGCGGTGCCGCACGTCGCCTCCGCGCTCGCCGGCGCCGCCGCCGGGGGCGTCAGTGCCGTCGCCGCGACGTCCGCCTCAGGGACTTCATCCCGCAGGACCGCCGCGTCCATCCTGTCCATGGCGTCCATCCCGATCAGCCCGGCGCCGTCCCACCGGTCCGCCGCCGGCGCTGCCACCGCTTCGGGGCCGACCGGGGGTTGAGCCTCGACGGACAACTCCGCCCACGGCGGCAGCACCCGCCATCGCGGCAGGGCCGCCGACGCCGGCGGCAGCAGCAGCAACGCCGCCAACGCCGCCACCCACACCGCCTGCCGCACCGCGGCGGAGGCCTTCCTGCGCATGCAGAACACGGCCGCGCCGGCGATCGCCAGCAGCACGGCCCCCTTGACGGCCGCATCGGCCAGGACGGGCAGGGCGGCGGATGCGGCCCGGTCGAGCGTCCCCGGATCGATCGCCATGGCTATCGCCCCTTTCTCCGCGCCTCGCGGATCAACTCGGCCAGACGCTTCAGTTCCTCGTCGGAGATCGTCGTGTCCCGCTGCGCCAGGTGGGCCGCGACCGCCTGGCCCAGAGAGCCGCCGAAGAACGTGTCGACCACCCGCCGCATCGCCGACGGCCCGGCCTGCTGGCGCGGCAGCGTGGGCCTGAAGACGTGCTCCCGCCCGCGACGGTAGTGAGTGAGGTGGCCCTTGCGTTCGAGGATGCTCATCATCCTCCCCATGGCCCCCCGCGCCGGCGGGTCGGGCAGTTCGCCGAGCACCTCGGCGACCGACGCCTCCCCCCGCGCGTAGATGATGTCCATGATCTGCCGCTCGCGCCGGCTCAACTGCGATTCGAGATCCATCGTCCCCGTCCTTCCCGGTTCGGGCGCCCCGGCGCCCGCATCCTATGTGAATAATTTATTATGCGAGGGGCGGTCGGCCGTCAAGGGGGAAACGAATAAAAAATGATGCAGATCTGATTTCGTGCTTCGAGTTTCGGATTTCCTGCCCGTATCCGGGCTCTCCAATCCGGCAGATGGCGTCACGAGATTACACGCATTCCTGCCTGGGGGTCCGCGGCTGCTCGCCGGCGGGTTGACAGGGGGGGTGGGGCGGCCGGACAATGGCCGCCATGGTAACCTTGAAGGACATCGCCGAGGCGCTGAACGTGTCGATCCCCCAGGTGTCGAAGGTGCTGAACCACAGCCACTCGACCGTCGGCGTCAGCGCCGAGACCGCCCGGCGGATCCGCCAGGCCGCCGAGGCCATGGGGTACGTCCGCAACCGCACCGCCGCCGCCCTGCGCACCGGACGGCACAACACCATCGGCGTCCTGATCCAGCCCTGGGGCGCCGTCGGCAGCGGACTGACCGAGGCGCTGCTGACCGGCATCGCCGAGGAAACCGCCCTGCGCGACCAGCACATCGAACTGCGGTTCTACCGCGGCCAGGACGAGTTCCACCGCGCCCTGGCCCGCATCAACGGCGCCGCCATCGACGGGCTCATCGTCGCCGGCGTCCGCAACAGCGAGTGCGCCGACGCCCTCGAACGCGTGGTCGCCGACGGGCTGCCCGTCGTGACGGTGCACATCGAGGCCGTCGGCACGCTGCCCAACATGCAGTGCAACGAGCGCGAGGTCGGACGGCTCGCCACTGAGCACCTGATCGAGCAGGGCTGCACGTCCATCGCCCACATCCGCTTCACGCCCCGGCGCTACGAGGGCTACGTCGACGCCCTGCGCAACGCGGGGCTGCCGCTGCGCGAAGCGCTGGTGTACGGCACGCCGCACAGGCTCGAGGTGAATGTCGAGAACGGGCAGCGGGCGACGGAGCGGTTCCTCGCCTGCGGCGTGGCGTTCGACGGGATCGTGGCCGAGTCGGATTTCTTCGCCATGGGCGCGATGGTCAAGCTCATCCAGGAGGGGCTGTGTGTCCCCGACGACGTGAAGATCATCGGCGTGGACGACTCGCCGATCTGCCTGTGCGGGCCGGTGCCGCTGTCGAGCGTGTCGCTGGATGTCCCCGCGCGGGCGCGCCTGGCGGTCCGCAAGCTGCTGGATGCCGTCGCCGGCGAGGCGGTCCAGTCGATCACCTGCACCCCTGCGCTGGTGGTCCGGCGTTCCAGCGGCGGGTGATCAGCCGGTGCTGCCGAAGTTCTGCTTCAACTGGACGAAGTCGTCCAGGTCGACGTCGCCGTCGGCGTCGAAGTCTCCGTCGGCCCACGTCGCGTTGCCGGTGCGGCCGAAGTTCTGCTTGAGGATGACGAAGTCGTCCAGGTCGACGTCGCCGTCGCCGTCGGCGTCGCCGGCCGTCGCGCCGCCGGGCGGGGCAACGGTGAGGGTGACGGTATCGGTCGCCTGGCGCCCGTCGGTGGTCAGGACCGTCAGCGTGATGGCGTGCGTGCCGACCGGCAGGACCGCCGAGGCCGTCGCGCCCATGCCCAGGAGCGTCGGCCCCGTCGTCCAGTAGTAGCTGTAAAGCTTGCCTTGGGGGTCGAACGAGCCGGTGCCGTCCAGGGCGATGGCCTCGACCCCGTCGTCATCGGCGTCGATGATCGTCCGGTCGTCGCCGGCGTCGGCGACCAGGACCCGGGTGACCTCGACGACGACGGTGTCGCTGCTGGTCAGCCCGCGATCATCCAGGATCGTCAGCGTGATCGTGTGGGTTCCCGCCGCCAGCGTCACGTCGAGCACGGCCCCGGTGCCCAGCGCGGCGGCCCCTTCGCTCCAGCCGTACATCAGGATCGTGCTGTAGGGGGCCAGCGAGGCGGTCCCGTCGAGGGTGACGGTCTGGCTGCCGTCCCCGTCGGCGTCGGGGACGACCTGATCGGCCCCGGCGCGGGCGCTGAGTTCGACGGCCTCGAACGCGCCCATGTCGGCGCGGGCGCCCATGGGCCGCGGGTTGCCGTCGAAGTCGGCGCCGACGGTCCAGGTGCCCGACGCCGCGTCGACGGCGGGGGCGGTCGGCAGCAGGCGGTAGTCCCGGCCGGCCGGGTCGACGAACAACTGGTTCACGTCGGACACGACGAACTCGCCCGGCCCCAGCGCCGAGCCCTTGGAGTACGTGTAGCAGTTGTAGGCGATCGTCCCGGGCAGATCGCCCGCCAGCCCGTCGAGGATGTTGTTGACGATGGTCAGCGGCCGGCCCGTCCCGGGGCTCTGGCCGTAGATGGCGGCCTGCCAGGAGACGTTGTGGTTGGAGTTCACCAGCGTGTTGCAGGCGATCAGCACGTCGTCCATGTTGTGCAGGGCCCACAGCGAGATGCAGTTGCTCGAGCCGTACGCGTCGAAGACGTTGTTGATGATGGTCAGGCCGATCGTGTCCTGCGCGGCCAGGGGCGAGGCGCCCAGCGAGACGTGGTTGCCCTCGACGAGCACGTCGCGGCAGCCGCTGTAGACGGTCAGCCCGTTGGCGTGCATGCCCTGGTTGTCGTAGAGCGTGTTGCGCAGGATGGCGGAGCGGTTGCAGCGATACCACACGACAGCGCTGGCGCCGGAGCGGTAGATGTAGTTGTCCGACAGCGTCGAATCATCCACGTTGTCCCACGTCACGGCGTGCGCCCCGGAGTTCTCCAGGAACTCGTTGCCCTCGACCAGGGCGTTGGATACATCGTTCATCTCCACCGCGCCGCAGCGGTAGCCCGGCTCGTTGCGCATGCGGATGAGGCGGATGACGTTGTCACGGACGACGATGCCGTTGCGGCTGCCGCTGGAGCACCGCACCGCCGACGGCAGAGGCGCGTGGGCCTGCTTCTCGATGATGAAGCCCTGGATGGTGATGCCCGAGCCGAAGATGTCGAACCCGCGGTTGCGGGCGGAGATCGTCATGTCGCCGACGTCCTCGTAGGGCCAGGCGAAGATCCTGTGCATCCCGTTCGGTTCGGGCGTCAGCTTGACGCAGTACTCGCCCGGCCGGTCGAGGATCCGCAGGGCGTTGAACATGCAGAACCGGCCCTGTCCGGCGGGGTACTGCTCGGCGTTGAGCAGGTCGAAGACGATCTTGTGCTCGGCGGCGACGTAGTCCCGCACCCGCCGGCGGTAGACGCGGTTCGTGCGGGCGTAGACCGCGATCCACGCGTCGTCGCCCCACCAGCCGTCCGGCTGCGTGAAGTAGGTCGCGTCGGCGTATTCCGTGTAGCCGCCGACGTCGTGGGGCAGGGGGTCGCGCAGGGCGCGGTAGGTGCCGATGTCGTCCTGGTAGAACGGGTCGGAGGGGTTGGGGTCCTGCGCGAAGGACAGGGGCCGGTCGCCCTCGCAGAGGTTGACCAGGAACGTGTCGCTGTTGGGCGGGGGGATGGCGGCCCACCAGATGTTGGCCCAGTGGGGGTTGCCGTCGGCTTCGGCGGCCGACTGGCACCGGGTCCAGCCGGTGACCGGTTCGGACCCGTCGATGATGGCGCGGCCCTCGCCGAAGGTGCCGGCGGTGTTGCCGTCGAAGACGATGGGGTTGGACGCGACGGTGTTGACGCGGACCTCGATGGTCCCGCGGTAGTGCACGCCGCCTTTGAAGATGACGGTGTCGCCGCCGCGGATGAGAGCAGCGTCGGCGGCGCCTGTGGCGCGGGGGTCCAGCGGGCATCGCTTGAACGGCGACGCCGGCGACAGGCCGGTGTTGGCGTCGGACCCGCCGTCGAAGTCCACGTAGTACGTCGCTGCGCCGGCCGGCGGGGCGGCGGCGGCCAGGGCGACGACGCAGGTCAGTCCAACAAGCGAAGCGCGATGATTCATGGCATCCTCCCGCCGGGGTGGGGGCGCGGGCGCACGGGGCGCCGGCCGTGCCCTCCGATCACCATCGAGTATACCATGCACCGCGGTTTCCGGGAGCAGTCTTTCCCCCTTCGCCAGGCGGCACAACCGTTACAGACGGACCGTCGGCGGGCCGCTGGGGGGCGATTCGCCGGCCGTCGCGGCGCGGACCGGCGGCAGGTAACGTACGGTCCAGGTGACTGGGGCCTGCGTGCGCTGCCCAGATAGGGTTTGCCTGCCAGGAAGGATCCATATTGTTGGAACTGAACCCGAACCATCCGAGCCACCGCATGACGCGCATGCTGACGATCCTGGGCAGCTTGTCGGCGATCCTCTTTGCCGCGGCCGTGGCGGCGCGGCCTTCGTGGACGACGGTCGGCCTGGCGCTGCTGGCGGTGCCGATGCTCGTGCTCGCCTGGCGGTCCCTGAGCCGCGAGAGGCGCCTGCGGCACCGCATGCGGGCCCAGGTGCAGGCCGCCGGCGAGGCCGAGAACCACTACTTCGAGGTGCTCAGCGAGGTCATGGCCGTCGTCGAGGGGCGCGACCGCTACCTGGCCGGCCGCAGCGGGCGGATCGCGGCGTTGACCAACCAGATGGCCGTCGCCCTGGGCATGGACGGGCCCGATGCGGTCCTGCTGGGGCGGGTCGCCCGCGTGCACGACATCGGCCTGCTGTCGGTGGCGCCCGAGGTGCTGCGCAAGGCCACCGGGCTGACCGGCGCTGAGTACGGCGCCGTCAAGAAGCACTGCCAGGTCGGCTGCCACATGCTGCGGCCGCTGACCTTCCTGCGGCCGATGCTCGACGCGGTGCTCTACCACCACGAACGGATGAACGGCACGGGTTACCCCGAGGGGCTCACCGGCGAGCGGATTCCCCTGGCCGCCCGCATCCTGGCCGTCGCCGACTCCTACGAGGCCATGACCCACGACCGCCCCCACCGGCCCAGCCTCACCTGCCGCCAGGCCGTCAGCGAACTGATCCGCTGCGCCGACGTCGGCTACGACCGCCGCTGCGTCATGGCCCTGGCCGCCATCGTCCACGCCGAGGACCTCATCCCGTCGCTGTGGCGCGACCGCGCCGAACCGGCCGAGGCGCCCTCCGAGACGGAACTGCTGCCGGCCTGACGGGACGCAGACCCATTCCCCCCCGCGTCGGCCCCACCGGTTGACACGGACCGGCTTTGCCTCTAAGCTCCACAGGTCGCCCCTGTTAGACGGGCATCAGTGAGGAAGGCCGATGGCGTTTCGTTTCCTGACCGCGGGGGACATCCACCTGGGCCGGCGGCCGGCGCGCGTGCCGCGGGATCAGGACTCCCCCCAGTTCGCGCCGCGCCATGCCTGGGATGCGCTGGTGGCCTCGGCCATCGCGCAGCAGGTGGACGCCGTGGCGCTGACCGGAGACGTCGTCGACCAGGAGAACCGGTTCTACGAGGCCTTCTCGGACCTGCATCGCGGCGTGCGGCGGCTGGTCGACGCCGGCATCGCCGTCGTCGCGGTCGCCGGGAACCACGACTGCGACGTCCTGCCGCGCCTGGCCGCCCAGATCGACGGATTCCGCCTGCTCGGCCGGGACGGCCGCTGGGAAGCGGTCGAGCTGAACGGGCGGGACGGCACGAGGGTCCGTTTCGTGGGCTGGTCGTTCCCCCGGCGGCACGTGACCGACAACCCCCTGGCCGCCTTCGAGCCGCCCGCCGGCGACGGGCCGGTCGTGGGGCTGCTCCACTGCGACTGCCCGTCGCAGACGGGCCCCTACGCCCCCGTGACCCTGGAAGACTTCAGGCGAAGCCGGGTGGACCTGTGGGCCCTGGGCCACATCCACAACGGCCGCGTGCTCGGCGACGACCGGCCGATCGTCTTCTACCCCGGCTCGCTCCAGGGGCTGGATCCGACCGAGGACGGCCCGCACGGCGCGTGGGCCGTCACCCTCGAGGCGGGCCGGCCGCCGGCGATGGAACGCCATCCCCTGGCGGCCCTGCAGTGGGCGCACCTCGCGGTGCCGCTGGAGGGGGCCGCCACGATCGAGCAGGCGGTCACCGAGGCCGTCCGGGCCCTCAACCGGCAGGTCCGCACGGCCGCCGGGCACGTGCGCGGTGTCGGGTGCCGGCTGCGCTTCACGGGCAGGACGGCCCTGTCGCGCCAGGTGGCCGACCACGCGGCGCGGCTCGTGCAGGAGTACCGGCCGAGCTTCGACGGGATCTCCTACTTCATCGAGACGGTCGACGACGACACGCGGCCGGACGTCGCCCTGGAGGCGCTGGCCCGCGCGGACGATCCGGCCGGCCTGCTGGCGCGGCGGCTGCTCGTGCTGGACGCCCGGCAGCCGCGGGAGGCCTATGAGGCCATGCTGGCCGAAGCGCGCCGGGCCGTCGCCGACGCGTGGTCGTCGATGGTCTTCTCTTCGCTGGACGACGGCGCCGAGCCGCTGACCGACGAGAAGGTCCGCCAGGCGCTGCTGCGGTCGGGCTTCGATGCTCTGGACCGGCTGCTGGCCCAGAAGGAGGGCGGCCAGTGAAGCTCACCCGCCTGTCCGTGCGCCGCATGCCCGGCTTCGAGGATCGCGGCTTCGACCTGGAGGATCTCAGCGGGGGGCTGAATCTCATCGTCGGACCCAATGCCTCGGGCAAGACCACCACCTGCCGCGCCATCCGCGGGCTGCTGTGGCCTGAGACGCTCAAAGCCGCCAGTCCCGTCTCGCTGGCGGGCTGCTGGCGGGACGACGCCGGCGACGAAATCCTGATCGAGGTCGAGGGCGGCCGGCGGACCTGCCAGGGCGAAGGCGGCCCCGCCGAGCTGCCCGCGCTGCCGCCGCCGCACCTGGCCGAGTGCTTCACCGTCACCGTGTCGACGCTCCTGCAGGCGACCGACAGCGACGCCAGGCTGATCGACAGCGTCGTGCGCGAGATGGCCGGCGGCTACGACCTGGACGCCGTCGCCGAGCGGTTCAGGGTCTCCACGCAGTTCGGCCGCAAGGAGGCGCGGGCCCTTCACGAGGCGGACCAGGAGGTCCGCCGGGTCCAGCAGCGCCAGCGGGCGCTCCAGGACGACGAGGCGGAACTGGACCGGCTGGACCACCAGGCCGACGAGGCCCGCCGGGCCGAGAGCGGCCTGAGGCGGCTGGAGGACGTGCGCGAGCTCCTGGACGCGCGGGCGCTCATCGCCGAGGCGGCCCGGTCGCTGGAGCAGCTTCCCGCCGGCATGGACCGCCTCAGCGGCAACGAACTTGATGTGCTGCAGCAGCTTCGCTCGGACCTGGACACGGAGTCCGGGCGGCTCGCGCAGGCCCGGCACGACGCCGGCCAGGCCCGGATCGACAGGGACGCTGCAGCGCTGGGCGAGGGGGGCATCGCCCCGGCCGTGCTGAAGGAACAGCAGGCCCGGCTGGAAAGCCTCCGGCAGACCGAAGGGGCGATCGACCAGGTCCGCCGGGAGATCGTCCGGGCCCGCAGCCAGGTCGACGACGCGAAGCGCCGCCTCGGCGCCGGCGCCGAGGCCGGGGATCTCGACGCGATCGATGCGGCGGCGCTGGACGCCGTCGAGGCGCTGCACCGGGACGCCGAGCGCCTCACTGCCCGCCGGACCGCCGTCGTCGAGCGCCTGGCCGCCCTGGGCCCCGAGCAGCCCGCCGAGGACCCCGACACGCTCATCAAGGCGCTGGACCTCCTCCGCCAGTGGTGGGAGGCGTCCGGCTCGGTCCGCCCGGGCCCGGGGCGCGAGAAGCTGGTGGCCTGGGTCCTGGCGGCGGTGCTGGTGGCGGCCGGCGTGGCGGGGGGGCTGCTGGTGGCGCCGTGGGCGTGGGTCGTCGCGGGGGCGGGGATCGTCGGCGCCGCGGCGCTGTGGGCCCTGCGCGCCCCGGCCGTCCAGGACGGACGGCAGGCCTGCCGCGAGCGTTACGAGCGGCTCGGCGTGGATGGGCCGCAGACGTGGGATCGCCAGGGCGTCGGGAAACTCATCCATGATCTCGAAGAGCGGCACGGCCGCGCCAAGGAGGCCCAGCGGCGGCAGGCGGAACGGCAGAACCGGCAGGCGGAGCTCGATCAGCTCCAGGCGGGGTTCGACGATCTGGACCGCCGGCGGGCCGAGTTGGTGCGGCGCCTGGGCGTCTGCCCGCCGATGTCGGACCTGGCCCTGGTGGCGTTCGCCCAGGACCTCATCCGCCACCGGCAGGCCGCGGCGGCGCTGGGCGGGCTGCAGGAGCAGCTCGATCAGCTCGCGGCGGTCCGCGGCGGCCAGTTGGCCGCCGTGAACGAGTTCCTGGTCGGGTACGGCCAGGCCGCCGCCGACGGCTACGACGTCGCGCGGGTGCGCAGCGAGGCCGTGGCCGACAGGGCCGAGCGGTACCGCGCCGCCGCCGACCGCCTGGCCGCAGCCGAGCAGGTCGGGGCGAACGCCCAGCAGCGGATGGACGAGCTGCTGGGCCGCAAGCGGCGCTTCTTCGAGGACCTGGGCCTGGCCGACGAGGACGACGCGGCCCTCGCCGAGCGGCTGCGGCGGCTGGACGAGTACCGCGAGCTTCAGCGCAGGCTGACCGGGCACCGCGGCCGGGAAGCCGCCATGCTCGGCCGCCTGTGCGATGCGCCGGAGCTTCAGGCGATGACGCGGGAGGCCCTGGAGGAGCGGGAGGCGGCGCTGCGGGACCTGGCCGGGCGGCACCAGGGCCTGGTGGACCGCATCGCCCGCGTCCGGGCCGAGGTCGAGCAGGTCAGCGCGGGCGACGCGCTGCAGGAGGCGCTGGCCCAGCGCGGCCGGGCCGCCGAGCAGCTCACCGCCTGCCGCGAGCAGGCCGTCGAGGCCGCCGCGGGGCGGTTTCTGCTGGGGCTGGTCCGCCAGGAGCAGCAGACCGAGCATCAGCCCGCCGTGGTCCGCCGGGCGCGGGGGTGGCTGAGCGAGTTCACGCGGGGGCGGTACGACCTGCGCGTGGAAGGCGGCGCCGGCGGCGCCAAGGGCTTCGGGGCCTTCGACACGACGCGGCAGCGGTGGCTGGGGCTCGATGAGCTGTCGGGGGGCACGCGGATGCAACTGCTGCTGGCGGTGCGTCTGGCCTTCGCCGCCGGGGCCGAGGGTGACCATCGCCTCCCGTTCGTGCTGGACGAGGCCCTCAGCGGCAGCGACCCGACGCGGTTCCGGGCGATCGTCGAGTGCCTCGCGGCGCTCATCCGCCAGGGCCGGCAGGTGTTCTACCTCACCTGCCAGCCCGGCGACGCGGAGGCCTGGCGCGAGGTCACGGCGCGGGAGGGCCTGGGCGACGCCAGGCATTTCGACCTGGCGCGGGTCCGCGATCTGCAGCAGCCGGGAGGGGACCTGCTGGCCGGCTCGGCCGCCGCCGCCGACCCCGTGCCGGCGCCGCAGGGCCGCACGCTGGCCGACTACGCCGCCGCCCTGAACATCCCGGCATTCGATCCGGCCGCCGGCGCGGCGGGTCTTCACGTGGCCTGCCTGCTCGATGCGCCGCAGGACCTGTACAACCTGCTCCGCGTCGGCATCCAGCGTTACGGGCAGTTGGAGTCCCTGCTCGGCCACGGCCGCGCCGATGCCTACCTGCCTGCCGCCGCCGCCCGGCGCGCGGCGGCGAAGGCCGCGATCCTCCAGGCGGTGTGCGACTGCTGGAAGGTCGGTCGCGGCCGTCCGCTCACGCGCGAGGCCCTCCAGGCCGCCGGCGTCAGCGACAGCTTCATCGACCGCGTGAGCGACCTGGCGGCCGACCTGGGCTGGGACGCCGCCCGCCTCGTGGCCGTCCTGGAGGCGCGGGACGACGAGCGTGCCAAGGGGTTCCGGGCCAGCGCGCTGGACGCCGTCAGGGAAGGCCTCATCGCCGAAGGCTATCTCGATCCGAGAACCCGCCTGACGGACGCCGAAGCGCTGGCGCGAGTCCTGGCCGCGGCCAATGAGCCGCTCCGGGCGGGCTGCCTTGATCTGGACGAGGTCCACGCGCTGTTCCGTCGCTCCTGGTCGTCGGCCGCCGGCGGCGGACAGAACCCGCCGGATTCGCCCCCCCAGGCAAAGCTCTGACGCGCCCTCGGAAGCCCCTGGCGTTTTCCGTCCGGACCGCCATAATCGTGTCCCGTGCGACGTGTCATCACACATCGGGTTTGAGGAAAGGGCCGCACCATGAACATCGGGATCATCGGAGCCGAGAACAGTCACACCATCGTCGTGGCCAAGCTGTTGAACGTCGACCGCGCCGTGCGCGGCGCGACGGTGACGCACGTCTGGGGCGAGACGCGCGCCTTTGCGGAGAAGGCCGCCGAAGAGGGGAAGATCCCCACGATCGTCGAGGATCCGCGCGAGATGCTGGGCAAGGTGGATGGCATCATGGTCGACCACCGAGACGGCAAGTACCACATCCCGGCCGTCAAGCCCTTCGTCAAGGCGGGCGTGCCGGTGTTCGTCGACAAGCCGATGGCCTGTTCGCTCGCCGAGGCCAGGCGGTTCCTCAAGTTCCGCAGCGAGTGCAAGGTCCCCGTGACGACGATGAGCTCCATCGTCCTGCAGCCCTGGGCCGTCGAACTGAAGAAGAAGCTCCGCGGGATCGGCCGCGTCCGCGCCCTGCACCTGCACGGGCCGGGCGACTACAAGAGCCAGTACGGCGGGATCTGGTTCTACGGCATCCACCAGGTCGAGCTGATGACCGAGCTGGTCGGCATCGGCGCCACCCACGCGCAGATGATCGTCAACGGCGAGGATTCCGCGGCGGTGGTCACGTACCCCGAAGGCCTGACGGTCACGATGAACTTCCTGGTCAAGGCCCCGTACGGCTTCTCCGTCGCCGCGACCGGCCACGAGGGCAGCTTCGAGAGCGCCGCCACCTACGACCCCTCGGGCGCCGAGGCCGTCGTCCGCACCTTCACGAAGATGTTCCGCACCGGCACCGAGCCCTTCAGCGACGAGCGCATGCTCGCGCCGCTGGCGGTGCTGGAGGCGATGGAGAAGTCGCTCCAGAAGGGGACGGCCGTGAAGGTGGCGAAGGTGGAGTGACGGGGCGTACCGAATAAGGCAAAGGACCCACCCGCCGGCGACGGCGGGTGGGTCCTTGCATTACCGGCCCGATCAGCACTACGCGATGTCTTCCGGGCGGATCGGATCGAGGCAGCGGCTGAGCAGCAGGCGATCCAGTCCCGGGACGATCTGGGAGGCGGCGTAGCGGGCGAGGTTGTTCATGACCGTCTGGGCGGTGCGGCTGGCGGCGACGTGCTCGAGCAGGTCGAGCTGGGAGATGATGACCTTGCCGCGACCGACCGGGATGGTGTAGACGCTGGCGCCCCAGGCGGCGTCGGCCGGGCGGGTCCACATGTGCAACTGCATCCCGCCGCTGAGGACCTCCCCGCCGGCGGCGACGACGTCCTCGCCCTTGTCCACCCATCCGTCGATGATGTCGGCGTAGACGTAACCGGTCGTCGTGTCGACCGGCAGGCCGGCGAAGATCGGATGGTCCTTCACGTATCCCAGCAGGCGGCCGTGACGGCCCGGGCGGATGCGGCCGGGCAGCAGGTAGTCCTGCAGGGCCATCGGCTGGGGATTCAGCAGCACCACCACCCCGCCGGTCTGGGCGATCTTCTTGAGCTGGGCGTAGTTCTCCACCAGCATGAAGTCCGACACGCGGCCGGCGCGGGCGTCGACGAAGATCGGGACGTTCTTGTTGCGGTAGTTGTTGCTGAACACCTCGACGGCGATCTTCATCCCGCCGGCCCACGCGGCGATGTCGCCCTTGGGGTCCCACGCGGCGATCGTGTCGGTCCCCGCGACGATCTCCGGCAGCACCGTGAAGGGCACGTCGCGCTTGCAGACCACCTTGGTGCCCTGGCTGAGCGTCGCGCGCAGGGCGTAGGCGCCGGCCGCCAGGTCGGGGGTGATCGTCTCGGCGAGGATCGTCTGGATGTAGTCGGTCGCCTTGACGCGGCCCTTGCCGACCCTGGCGACGGCGCGGCCGGTGCGGCCGACGATCTCCAGCGTCCAGTTGTACGCGGCGCCCAGCCGGTCCTCGTTGACGAGCGTCAGGCGGACGGCGGCCTTGTCGCCGGGGGTCTGAACCCGCGGGGCGATCTCCGGCGCCGCCAGCGGGACGGTCGACGAGTCGGCCACCGCCTGGTAGACCTTCTTGGGGTTGCGCCACACGTCGGTGGCGCCGAACAGCTCGCCCGAGGCGTCGGCCAACTGGCACAGGGCCGTCCCCACCAGCGTCGGGTTGCACCGCTGGGCCGCCAGGATCAGCCGGATGTCCTCGGCGCGGTCGGCGTCGACGGCGGCGACGAACTGGTCGGCGGTGCCGAACGCCTTGCGCAGGCCGGCGGCGGTGAACTTGGCCTTCAGCGAGTCATAGAAGTCCTTGTGGAGCCGGTAGTCTTCCAGCCCCAGCTTCTGCTCGGCCTTGGTGTACCCGTCCAGGACCCGCTTGAAGTCCGGCGGCGTCAGCGGGGCGCCGTACTCGCTGATCAGCAGCGGGACCCCGCGCTTGCCCATCGTGCGGTAGTTGGCCAGGGCGCGGTCCTGCACCGGCAGGGCGCAGTAGGCGTGGTCGTCGGTCATGACGGCCTTGCGGTCGACGTTGGGCAGCAGCACCAGCGCGCCGCCGGCGACCTTGGACCCGCCACCGCCGCCGGAGGTGTCCAGCAGCAGGCGGGTGTCGTCGAGCTTGCGCCCCGCGGCGGCCAGGCGGGCGGTCATCTTCTTGATCTCGTCCATCGTGAAGCCGCGGAAGTGGTAGGCCTCGTTCATCAGGCACCAGAACACGATCGACGGGTGGTTGCGGTCCCGCCGCAGCAGCCCCTCGATGGCGGTGCGGCAGCGGCCCTCGGTCTGGGGCGATTTGCCGATCCAGCCGATGGGGGGCTCGCCCTCGATGAGGATGCCCATCTCGTCGCACAGGTCCAGCCAGTAGGGGTTGGGGGCCTTCAGGTGCGAGCGGAGGAAGTTGCAGCCGCTCTTCTTGACCAGCTGCAGTTCGCGGCGCGCGAAGTCCTTGGAGTGGGGGAAGATCAGCGTCCGCGGGTAGTGTTCCTGCTGGAGGTAGCCCTTGAGCGTGATCCGCTTGCCGTTCAGGACGAACCGCCCGCCCTTGATGGTGAACTCCCGCATGCCGAACCGGTCGGACAGCTCGTCGTTGTCCAGCGTCGCCGTCGCGCGGTAGAGGAACGGATCGTCGGGCGACCACCACCGCATGGCGTTCTTCCCGGAGGCCGCGAACGTCATCGGCACCGACACGATGGTTTCGCCGCGGCCGAGCTTGACCTTGCGCGTGGCCGTCAGGACCGCCTTGGCCTGGCCGTCGGGGGCGACGGCGACGGTGAGCTGCTGGGTGGTCGGCTTGCCGGTGTTGACGATCGTGACGTTGACCTGGGCCCTGCGCCTGGAGGGGAAGGGCTTGATGTAGACGTTGTCGACGTAGACCGGGTCGGTGACGATCAGGTCGACGTCCTGCCAGAGGCCGCCGTAGTTGTAGTACCACCCGGCCTTGCCGACGGGCAGCTTGCCCTGGTTGAGCGGCGCCCCGGCGCGGAAGCCGTCCAGTTCCTCGTTGATCGGCGGGTTGATCACGCGGACGACCAGGTCGTTCTCGCCGGGGACGACGACCTTGGAGACGTCGAACTCGAAGGCGCTGCCGCCGCCCTCGTGGTTGCCGAGGTACTGGCCGTTCAGCCAGGCCTCGCAGTAGTACATGACGGCCCCGAACCTCAGGCGCAGGGCCCTGCCCATCCAGGCGTCCTTGACGTTGACCGTCCGGCGATACCAGCCGGCGCCGTCGTAGCCGGGCCGGATCTGCTCCCAGACGCCCGGCACTTCCATGGCCACGGGCTTGGGGAACCTGCCGGGGATGTACCACTGTCTGTCCTTGCCGGCGTTGGTGGGGTCGAACGCCAGGTCCCAGGTGCCGTTGAGGGATACGACTGTTCGCTGACTTGCCATCGCTTGTTGTCTCCCGCCCCCGAGGGCGTGTTTCTTGAAGCTGTCTGGGAAACCTGATCGAGTTGCGGGCCGGCCGGGGCGATTGCCGCCTGGAAAAAGGTTCCTGGAACAGCTCCTGGTGAAGTCGGAGCGCCGCACGCGTCTGGACGGCGTGCGGCGCTCCGCGCGGATGTCGAAAGGTTACAGTGCTATTTCTCGATCGTGCAGACGACCTTGACGGTCTTCTTACCCAGCCCTGCGGGGCCGACCGGGATGAAGTCGCCCTCGATGGGCTGCCCGTCGACCGTGACGCCCGGCGTCGTGCCGCGCTTGATCTCGACGTCGAACACCGTCCCGCGGAAGGGGCGCTGGTAGGCGGCCTGCTTCCACTTGCTCGGCAGCAGCGGCCGGATGCGGACGCCGTCGATCTGGCGGCGGAAGCCCAGCAGCCGGTCGACGCAGTTGAGGAAGTTCCACGCCACGGTGCCGGTGCGCCACGGGTCGTCGCTGACGTGGCGCTTCATCCGCATCGCCGTGGGGCCGACGTAGCCGTTGACCTGGGCGTAGGGCTCGCCCTTCTCCTCGGCCGGCAGGATCCGCATGAACGTGTCGAACGCCTTGTCGGCGCGGCCGGCCTCGAAGTCGGCGGCGACCTTGAACCCCGCGGCATGGCAGTAGACGTTGCCGTTGGTGAAGAAGCCCGGGGGCGTGCCGGTGAGCTGGCCGATCCCGTGCTGGTACTTCGTGAAGGGCGGCCAGTTGTGCACCGGGCCGACGGGGGTGTCGACGTGCGGCTCGAGGGTCTGGGCGATCCTGGTGTACTCCTCGGGGCTCACCACGCCCGACAGCACCGACCAGGACTGCGGGTTGATGAACATCCGGCCTTCCTTGGCCTTGGAGGTGCCGATGGGCATCCCGTCGTCATTGATCGAGTAGAGGAACCACTTGCCGTCCCAGCCGTGCTTGAGGATGGCCTTCTTGAGCGTCTCGTAGCGCTCGGCGCAGGTGGCGGCGAGCTGCTTCTCGCCCCTGGCCTCGGCGATGGCGCCGACAAGCTTGAGGACCCGCGCCAGGGCGAAGCTCATCCAGACGCCCTGGCCCTTGCCCTTGACGCCGACCTTGTCCATCAGGTCGTTCCAGTCGCCGTAGTGGACCTTGGACAGCCCCAGGTCGCCACGGTCGTTCCAGAGGAACTCCATCGCGCGGAGGTTGTGCTCCCAGACGGTGCCTTCGCCCTTATCGCTGTAGGGGACGACCTGGTCGAGGATCGACAGGTCGCCGGTCTCGCGGAGCAGGGCGTCGGTGGCGTGGCTGATCCACGAGGGCGAGTCGGCGTAGTGCTTGTCGGCGGCGGCGATGTCCATGCTCGCCACGCGGAACGCGCGGGGGCAGAACCCGTCGCTGCGCTGGTTGCGCAGGGCCTTCTTGAGCATGGCCAGCGCCAGGTCGGTGTTGACGATGCTCATGCCGGCCGAGTCCTGGCAGGTGTCGCGGTAGCCCTTGAAGTAGAAGCGGGCCCAGTCGGCCATCAGGTACAGCTCCTGCTTGAGCCACACGCTGAACAGGCGGTTGAAGTCCTCGTCGGGCGTCGCCAGCTTCAGCCCGCCGAGGCGGTCGACGTTCTGCTTCCTGACCGCGGCCAACTCGGCCTCGATCTTCTTGGGGGTGTCGAACGCCCGGACGAACTTGCGGGCCTCGGCCTCGTCCAGGACGATGCCCAGGACGAAGTTCATCGTCCGGCCCGCCCCGGCGTCGAGCTTCATGTTGTGCTGGCAGGCGCCGACGAGGTACTCGGCCGACGCGACCGAGTTGCCCAGCTTGCCCTCGAGAACCTTCTGGGGGCAGGCGTAGTTGCGGGTGCGCCCCAGGAAGTGGTCCTTGGAGACGTCCCAGCGGTTGATCTTGCGGTCGCAGGCCATGAACGCGCGGTACTTCTCGTCGACGACCGTGTAGGTCATGTTGCGGAAGAACAGCATGTTGTCCTTGGGCAGGTACTCGGCGCTGAGCCCGCCGACGTACCCGTAGGGCATGTTCACGCCGTCCAGCATGATGTTGGAGACCGTGAAGATCGACAGGTCGCGCTTCTTGCGGGTCTCGTTGTCGATGGAGATCGTCCAGATCTCGCCCATCCACTTGCGGGGGACGAACAGGCGGAAGGTCACGCGGATGCCGTTGGCCAGCGTGCGGAGGATGGTGTAGCCCAGGCCGTGCCGCTGCTCGAAGTCGTCGAACTCGGTGTGGCAGGGCAGGTAGCCGGCGGACCAGACCTCGCCGGTGTCGTTGTCGCGGATGTAGATCCAGCGCGGGTCTTCCCGCATGTCCTGCTTGCCGAACAGATTGGTGACCACGCCGGCCTCGTTCTGGTAGAGCGACGCGCCGTTCATACTGTTGCCGGCGCAGGCGAGGTAGGTGGGATTCCAGAAGAAGTTGAACCAGTCGCGCGGCGTGTGAGGCGTGGTGACGACGTATTCCAGGCCGTCGTCGCTGAAGAACCCGTACTTGCCCATCTCCGTCTCCTTGTCAGTGGCTGCCGTGCTCGCGGGGAGCACGGGGGGGTCGATTTCCGGTCCACGTGCAATCGGCGACATGGTAGCCGCTGGGCCGGCGGGGTGCAACCCGCCGGCGGCGATCCGTGTCGACGGGGGCTGATTCTAGGCCCCCGGCGGCGGATCGCAAGTCGATTCGCCCCGAGGGTGGCGTCGCGGCGGGCGGAGGACTATACTCGGCGCGTCGGATCGACGCCCGTCAGCCCCGTCGGCGGGCCCTCGCTCCGGCCCGTCCGCGGTCGGACGGGCGGCGGGGCCGCGGCGGCGGGGCACAAAGGAGAAGACGCATGAGAGCTGCACTCGTACTGGTGGCCGCACTGGCCGTCGTGGCGGGATGCCAGCCGGTGCCCAGAACGGCGATGGACGCCGGCCCGGCGGTGGCCGAAACAATGACACCGGGGACCGAACCGATGGCCGAGCAGATCTTCAACGGGGCGATGAGCTACGTCCGCCAGTTCGACACCGCCACCGGCGAGACCTTCTGCTGGCACGCCCGGGCGCGGGGCGGGTCGCTGCTGACGGGCTACCTGGCCTACCGCGACCCGGTCTGGCTGGACTACGCCCAGCGCTACTGCGATGAGCTGATCGCCCGCATGGCGACCGGCCCGGACGGCTACAAGGGGTTCATCGGCACGTACGGCTACGACCAGAGCGTCTGGTGCGACGTGCACATCGGCGACTCGATCCTCGTCAACATGATGCTTGAATTCGCCGAGATCGTCCTGGCCGACGAGGCCCTGACCGAACGCTACGGCGCCAAGGCCCGCGCGTACGTCGACCTGGCCAGGAAGCACCTGATCGAGAAGTGGGACGCCCGCGGCACGTGGCGCGAGGACGGCCCGTACGGCGGGTGGGTGTCGTGGAACCGTTTCGGCGAGCCGGGCAACTTCACCGACTGGCCCATCCGCGACGACGTCGCCGGCGCCACGCTGGGCCTGCCCCACAACAAGAACATGGACCTGGCCGTCGCCTGCCTGCGGATCTACCGCATCACCGGCCAGCGACAGTACCGCGACAAGGCCGCCAAGGTCTTCGCCCTCTTCAAGAGCCGCCTGCAGTACTTCGACGACCACTACCTGTGGAACTACTGGGAGCCGGTCACCGTCACCGACGTCGATCTCGGCCGCCGCAACACCCGCCACTGGATGAACGTCCATCCCTACCGCAACTACCAGGCCGGCGAGATCGACGACATCGTCGAGGCCTACCACACCGGCGTGGTGTTCAGCGAGGAGGACATCCGGCGGATCATCAACACCAACCTCAAGGTGATGTGGAACGGCGACCTGGAGAACCCCCAGTGGAGCAACTCCAACGTCACCCTCCCCGGCTACAAGCCTGCCGAGCCCTCCGAGCACTACCCGACGTGGGCCGGCACGCTGTGGGGGGCCCTGGCCGACTTCGACCCGACCGTCCGCCAACTGGCGGCGCCCCGCGGGGGCGACTCCCGCAACGCCGGCCGGCGCCTGGCGGCGGACTATTTCAACAACGTCATCTCCGCCCGCCCGCCGAGCTTCGAGCGGCGCCGCCTGGTCGAGCCGGCCGAGGTCTTCGACGTGCCCCTGGGCGACTGTAACGCCGTGACCGTCGCGGCCGTCCTGCCCAGCCGCATCCAGCGGGGCACCCCCAGCGTCCTGCTGTCCAAGATGTCCATCGGCGGCACGATGCGCATCGACCTGCTCGACGCCAAGGGCCGCAAGACCGTCACGACCCTCCACGAGGGCCAGGTCGGCGGCGGGATGGACGGCCACGGGGGCGTCTTCATCCACACCTTCGACGGCGGCGACGTGAAGGCCGGCGACTACCTCGTCCGCTGGACCTTCAACGACGGCTACCGGCTGTTCCCCGTCCGCATCGAAGAGTAGGCCCCGTGCGCGTCGCTTCGGCCCGCCGCCGCCGGCGGGCCGAAGCGATCACCGCGGGCCGATCGGCTGCGTCGCCCGGATCCGCGGGGCCAGCTCGTACCGGACGTACCGCTCGAAGGGCGTCTGCGTCTCCGTCGCGGGGCTGCGGGGCTGATCCGGCCGCCACAGGCCGCTGTCGATGGCGGCGTACCACTCGACGACCAGGGCGGCGAACGCCTCCGAGAAGCCGTGCGCCGCCAGCCGCTCCCGCGCCTCCTCCGGGGGGATCCGGACGTGCGGGATGTCCCGCCCGAGCTGGCCCGACAGCAGCAGGGCCGCGTCGCCGAAGCTGATGTCGTTGGGCCCGTGCAGCTCGAACACCCGCCGCTGCCGGCCCTCCTGCTCCCAGTCCGTCGCGATCGCGGCGGCCAGGTCGGCGGCGTCGGCCGCCGCGATCATCGGCACGATCGCCTCCGGGCTGACCGGCAGCAGGATCGCGCCGTCGTGGCGGATCCCTTCCAGGACGTCCTCGTAGTTCTCCATCAGGTAGCCCGGCCGCAGGTGCGTGATCTCGGCGGGCGTGCCGTCCAGGATCCCCTCCACCCGCCGGAATCCCTCGACCACCCCGCAGGGGGCCGACAGGTGCACGCCCAGCGTCGACAGGTTCACCACCCGCCGGATGCCGTTGGCGACGATGGCCCCCGCGGCGCTGTCGCCCAGCCGCCCGAAGTCCTCCAGCGGCGACGGCGACGACCGCGGCAGGGGGGTGATCCAGATGAGAACGTCGATGCCCTCGGTCGCGTGGCAGACGTAACGGACATCCAGCAGGTCGCCGGTGACGACCCGCGCCCCGCGCCACAGGGCCGGCTCCAGCGTCGCGTCGCTGCGGGCCAGCAGGACCAGATCGGTGTAACCCCTCTCCAGCAGGCTCCTGACCACCGGCCGGCCCCTCCGGCCGGTGGCACTGGTAACGGCGATGTTCATGAGCGTCCCTCCCCCTTGCGACCATCGGCACGCCGGGTGCGTCTCCATCAGGAGGATCCGGCCGCCGGGCCGAAGGCCGCCGCGCGGACGGCGTCCGCGCGGGCGGGGGCGGGGAGCCTAACCGTCCCTGGAACAGGCAGATGGATCCGCCCGTCGTCGGCGCCGCCGCTGACCGGGTCGGCGGCGTTTTTCCCGTCAGATCGCCGCCAGGAGCTTGAGCAGCGTGAGGGTCTGGGCGGTGATCTCGGCGCCGGTGTCGGGGCGGGCCAGGCCGATCTGCCTGCGGCGGTCGCCGGCGGCGAGCATGGCGGTCTCCTGCTCGGGGCTGAAGCCCTGGAGGCCGATCTCGTAGCCGCCCTGTTCGTAGGCGATGGGCGTGCCGATGTACCCGCAGCGGCCGTCGAAGCCCAGCAGGATGAGGTCCCTGAACGGGCTGACGCGGTGGATCTGCTCGGCGAAGGCGCTGAACATTTCCGACGGGGTCGTCGCGATGGCGATCGAGCCGAGGCGGAACGCCCGGACCGTGAAGTTCCGCTGCCGCCGATCGTGGCTGCTGTCGGCGGTCGAGTAGACCAGGTGCTGGATCGACTCGGGGCGGATGAAGCCCTCGGTGGGCATCGCCTCGACGACGGCCGCGGCGAACCGCCGGCCCAGCAGGGCGGTGCTGCGGCGGTACCACGCGACCCGCCCGGCGTCGTCGGCGGCGCCGATGGGGTGGACGCCGTGCATGTCCACGTCCCCGCAGAACCCGTTGCCGTACACGATGGCGGCCCCCGGCAGCAGCTCGGCGAAGGCGTTCTTCACCCCGCCGACCGCCTCGGAGTTGAACCGGTCGATGCTGACCAGGTGGATGTGGGAGTCGTACGACGTCAGCAGCGCCATCGGGGCCGTCCGGCCGACCTCGCGGGCGACCAGGAAGCTGATCCGCGTGGGGTCCGCGTCGGCCGCACCGGCGAACTTCTCGCCGGGGATGGCCACCGGCCCGCTGCCCCAGGAGGGCATCACCCCGCCGCCGGCGTAGCGCATCCGGCGGTTGGTGCCGACGGTCTCGGTCAGCCTGGCCGTCCCCGCGGCGATCTCGGCGGGTTTCATGGCCTCGTACGCCCGGCAGCAGGCGTCGATCGTGCCCTGGTAGACCTTCCGCTGGTAGGCCGCCACCGCCCTGCGGCAGGCCGCGTCGTTGGCGTCGGCGGGCGACGCGCCCGATGAATGGTTGTGGCGGCTGAGGATCCGGATGCACGACGGGTCGCAGCCGGTGCGCTCGGCGACGACCCGCTCGACGGACGCTTCGCCCGGGCCGGACCGTCCCCCGGCGTCGCAGGTGGCGATGATCAGCGCCGTGTCGCCGGCGGCCATCGCGATGGCGTCGACGTACAGCTCGTGGCCCTCCAGAACGCCCTTGGCCGGACCCGTCGGGTGCAGGCCGCCGCAGATCATCAACGTGGGGGCCTCCGGCGAGACGTTCACGCTCGCGGCGCCCGCTCGAAAGTCACTGGCCATTGGAGCCTCCCCGGCCGTTGGCGGCCATCGCCTTGGCGACCTGCATCCGCACCCGCAGGTCCTCGTCACCCGCCCGCTCGCCCGCCGCCGCCAGCGCCGCCGGTGTGCCGAGGCGCTCCAGGGCCTCGACGGCGCAGAGGCGGACATAGGGATCGTCATGCTTCGAGTGCTGCTGCAGGATCGTCAGGGCCGACACATCGCCCAGCAGCCCGAGCGACTCGACGGCCGCCGCCCGGTCGAACGGGTCGTACAGGCCGTCGTTGAACGCGGCGGCCAGGCGGCGCCCGTAGAGGTGGCGCCCGTGGCGGGCGAGGGCCTCGCAGGCCTTGACGCGGGCGAAGTCGGCCGGGTCGTTGTGGGCGACCCACACGACGCGGTCGACGTGGTAGGGCCGGTCGCTCACCCGCAGCAGGTTCACCGCCGCCCGCCCGCGGACGTAGCGGCTGGCGTGGCCGAGCATCGCCGCCAGGACGCCGGCCGCCTCCTCCGTGCCCAGCAGCCCCAGGGCGTCGCAGCGGTGGATGAACCGGTGGGCCTCGCGGCTGTCGGCGGCGAGGGCCTCGACGGTGATCCGCCCCTTGAGCCGCCGCGTCGCTTCCAGCGTGTCCGGCAGCCGCAGAACCGCCGGGGCGAACCAGCAGAACAGGGCCCATTCCTTGCGGTCGATCCCGGCCTTCGACCTGTCGTCGTCCATCAGCCACTCGGCGCGGCTGTCGTCGCCGAGGGCCAGCAGGGCCAGGGCGGCGGCCAGCCGGACGGCGGTGCTGCCGTACCACCAGCCGCTGTCGTCGTCGACGCGGGGGTCGTCGGCCAGTTCCCGCAGCGCGCCGCAGGCCCCCCGGTCGCCCAGGCGCCCCAGGGCGTCCAGGCCGGCCGTCTTGGCGAAGGAGCCGTGGGTCTGCACGTACCGGATCAGCGGGCCGACGGCCGCCGGCGAGCCCAGGTCGCCCAGCAGGCGGGCGGCGTCGGCCGGAAGGATCGGATCGTCGAGCCTCAGCGCCTCCAGCAGCACGGCCGGCGGGGCGGCCTCCCCGGTGCCCGCGCGGGCCGGCGAGGAGCCCAGGAGGGAAAACAGCGTCAGCGACGCCCCCGCGGCCGTGGACTGACGAAGAAACTCCCGACGCGTGATCGGACGGATCATCGGCATCTCTCCTGAACGCGGAGCGTCATTGCCCCGCGACGGCGTCTTGAAGTATGATCGGTTTCCGCACATGAATCAAGCGCCCCTCGGCGCCCGCAAGGAGACACCGCATGTCCGCGAAACGACGCACCCTGACAGCCGTGCTGGCAATCGCCATGGGAGCCCTCATGATCACCGACGCACGGGCGATGGAGTGGGACGAGATCCAGACGTTTAAGCGGCAGTGCCTCGAATCGGCGGCCCGCAACGCGATGGCCAACCAGAAGACCGACCGGGCCGCGGATGTGCCCTTGAACGTGCTGGAGTCGGCCGTCGCGGAGGGCGGGGCGGTCGTGGAGGCGCGGCAGCACGAGGCGCTGGCGGTCCGCCTGACGGCCCGGCCGCTGGGCGAGGGGCCGGCGACGGAGGTGGTCCGCCTGACCCTTCGTGAGCCGGTGGACATGATCGCCGCCCACAGCGGCCTGGCGATGACGGTGCGGCTGGCCGGCCAGACCTCGCCGGAGGTCCGGCTGGGCGTCCGCCTCATCGGCCCCGACGGCACGGCCGTCATCCGCCCGGTCGTCCCGGCGGCCAGCCCGTGGGGCGACAACCCCCACGAGGTCTACTTCGACTGGGCGTTCATCAACTACCGCGACGCCGAGGGCGCCGTGACGGCCCTGCGGAAGGTCCACACGATCGAGATCACCGCCGCCGGCGTGAAGCGCGCCCCGCAGCGCGGACCCAGCGATGGGCCCCAGCCGGCGGCTTTCATCCTGTCGGACCTCCGCGTGGTGGACTACCTCAAGGGCTCCTTCGACCCCAGCCGCCACCGCTGGCAGGCCGCCGGCCGCCGGCCCGACCTGACGCTGCAGCACCGCTGCCAGGAGATCACCGGCGTCGTCGCACGCTTCGGCGGCCCCGCCGGCCCCGCCGCCGCCGTCGCCTCGCTCGACCACGTCGCCCGCACCCAGTGCTGGGATGGGTCTTTCCTGGACGGCCGGCGCGGCCCCCGCACGGTCGCCTCGGGCGAGTACACCTACGGGTTCACGATGTTCAGCCTGCTGAACGGCTACGAGACGCTCGAAAAGGCCGGGCACCCCGCCCTGGACCAGGTGATCGCGATCGGCCCGGCGACGATGGCCCGACGCGAGGCCTACCAGCGGATGTTCTACCGCGGAGCGATGAGCCGCACCGCGGCGCTGCCCTCGCAGTACCGCGACGACATCATCGGCGGCGACACCCTCATGACCGGCGCCAACCGCGTCCTGGGCTACGCCATCGCCATGCGGATCATCGCCGACAGCCTCACCGACGCCGGCCGCGCCGCCGAGGTGATGAAGCACTACCAGCCCATCATGCAGCAGATCGCCGACGCCCAGGGCAGGTACTCCGGCGGCTTCCCCGTGCTGGGCGAGGGCGACCGCTACCGCGGCCGGGGCATCCACTATGACGGCGGCTACACCCGCACGCACATGGACTGGCTGGTCAACGGCGTCATCCGCACCGGCGACCCGCTGCTGGTGCAGATGCTCCGGCGGTACCAGACCGTCTTCGAGGCGGTGATGAACACCGAAGGGCGGGGGCTCCAGAAGTTCATCTCCGAGCGCCATCCCGAGGGCGGCGACGTGCAGCTCATCCTGCCGCACGCCACGTACCAGGTGGGCGTGAAGCACAACCTGCCGATCATCGCCCAGTGGGGCTACAACGTGCACCGTGCCCAGTGGGAGGAGAAGGTCGCCAACCACTTCACCTTCGCCAGCCACGCCGAGGGCTATTCGCTGGGCGCGCACATCGGCGTCCTGTTCAACGACCTGGCGGCCGAGCCCGCCCCGGCGGACCTGGGCTACCGTTTCCCGCGGGAGTACCCGATCTGGTCGAGCCGCCTGTACACCAAGCAGGGCGAGCTGGTCCGTACCAGCCGCCTGACGATCGGCCCGGACGGGACGGCGGCGGACGATTTCCGCATCGAGGTCGGCGAGTATCCCGTCACCGTCGGCGTCCCCGTCAAGGTCCGCCCGGCCGCGGGAGCGGTCCGCGCCACGGCGGTGTCGCTGACCGGCTGGCCGGCGCTGCTGCCGGAGGGGGCCCAGGTCGTCCTGAGCGGCGACGTCAGCGCCGCCGGGCGGATCGACGAACCCATCGCCCTGAAGCTCCAGGGCCCGACGCGCATCGTCATCACCGGACCGGCCGTCGCCCTGCCGGCCGTCTCCGGCGGCCAGACCGTCGATTTCAGGGCCGAGCTGACCCTCGAACCCGAAACCCCCGGCACGGCCGTGACCCTGACCGTGCTGAACGGGACGGAGTGAGACGGCCACGATCTGAACCGTCGCCGTGGGCGTGATGAACGCGGTTCGTCTGTAGGGACGAAAGCCTTTTGCCGCACGTCTGCGGCGGACGAATACGGGGACGGCCCGCGGCGTGGCGGACCGTCCGGGGTGCGGGGCACGTCGCCCCCACCGGGCCTTCCGCCTTCGCCCTGCGGGCTACGGCGGACAGGTCGGCCCTACCTCCCCCGACGGGGTGTCTCTTTATCACAAGTCGTCATCGCAAGTCCCGAAAGGGACGAAAGCCTTTTGCCGGAGGCGTCAGCCTCCGGAACAGGCCCCGCAAAGATCATGAGCCCCGGAAGGGCGAAAGATGCTTGCCGGCAAGGGAGATCGGCGGCGGGGGCTTGCGCCCCCTCGTCGGGTCTGTCGCCCCTTCGGGGCTGACCTTGCGACTGCTCGACCGCCTGACGACTTGTGATAAAGAGACACCCCCCGACGGGGGAGGGGCTGCGACCGCTCCATCTCGGGGGGCGAGCTGCGGTCGTCAGGCCTCGTCGGTGTATCCGGGGATTGCCCGCTTCGCCTCGGCCCAGGGGTGGTCCTGGCGGAGGAGCCAGGCGTCGGGGTCGGCCGGGACGGCGGGCTGGTCGTAGAGGCGCCAGCGTTCGCCGTCGAGGTCCTCGGTGTGGCCGCGGGTGCGGTAGCGGTCCATGAGGTTCGCGCGCATGGCCCGGACGACGTCGCGGCAGAGGGGAAGCTGGCCGCGACTGCGGGTCTCGTCGGGGTCGCCGGCGCGGTCGAAGAGGAACTCGCGGCGGTCGGCGGCGGACCAGATGTACTTCCAGCGGCGATTGACGGCCATGTGCAGCCCGTCGGCGCCGCGGCTGTGCTGGCTGTAAACCGTCCGGTCGGCGCCGGCCCCGTCGGCGATCGCGCCGAGGTCCTCCCCGTCCAGGTCCAGACCCTCCGCGCCGATGCCCGCGGCACCCAGCAGCGTGGGCATCACGTCCACCAGGCTCACCGGCGTGTCGCAGACCCGCCCCCCGCGCCGGCGCCCGGGCCAGCGGACCAGCATCGGGATCCGCGAGGCCGCGTCCAGCATGGCGCGCTTGCCGAAACAGTTGTAGTCGCCCAGGAACTCCCCGTGATCGCTGGTGAAGACGATCACCGTGTCGTCCAGGC
>JAAYZK010000398.1 GCA_012514895.1 Planctomycetota bacterium
AAGATCAAGACGATCCTCGGCAAAGGGCTCATGGCGTTCCTGCTGATCAGCGTCGGCGTGGCGATCGGCAAGGAGATGGCCGCGCGCAGCGCCCCGGCTGCTGCGGAACCGGCGGCGGTGCCCGGGGAGCAGAAGGTTGTTGTCTACTACATGCATGGCTTCCCCTGCGTCACCTGCACCTTCATCGAGACAACCGCCCGGCGTATCGTCCACGAGGACTGTGCCGAGGCCGTCGCGGACGGCACGATGGAGTTCGTCTCACTGAACTACCTGGAACCCGCCAACGCCGCGTTGGCCGACAGGTACAACGTCGGCAGCAACATGGTCATCGCGGTGCGATTCGAGGACGGCCGGGAAGTCGCCCGCGTACGGCTGGATGAGGTGATGGAACTGGCTTCGAATGCCGACCGGCTGGCCGACTACCTGCGGAGGGGCATCCGTTCGGCCCTGGAAGGGGGCGGCCAATGAGCTTGCTGGCGGTCCTGGCGGGCGTGTTCTGGTTCGGACTGCTGACGGCGGTCAGCCCCTGCCCGTTGGCGACGAACATCGCGGCCATCTCGTTCCTCAGCCGCAGCGCCGGCAACTCCCGCCGCGTGCTGCTGTCAGCGGCACTCTACACCCTGGGCCGCACGTTGGTGTATGTGGGGCTTGGCGTGGCGCTGCTGTGGGCGTTCCAATCGCTGGCCGGAGGCGCGGGAAGCCTCAAGGAGTTCGCCAGCCCGACCTCACGAAGCCTTCAGCATTACGGCAACCTCGCACTGGGCCCGGCGCTGATGTTCATCGGCATGATCCTGCTGGGGCTGATCGAGCTGAACCTCTCCATCGGCGTGGGCGGTTCAAAGCTCCAGGATCGCGTCGCGGCCGGCGGGGCGATCTGGGCCCTGCCGCTGGGCATCCTGTTCGCGATGGCCTTCTGCCCGCCGTCCATTGCGCTGTTCCTCAGCGCCCTGGTGATCTCGCTGGAGCACGGCTCAACGTTGCTCCCGCCTGTCGCCTACGGCATCGGCACGGCCGTGCCGGTGATCGCCTTCGCCTTGGTCATCGCCTTCGCAAGCCAGTCCGTGGGGAAGGCCTTCAACGCCATGACGAAGATCGAGCGGTGGTTCCGGCTGGCGACCGGCGTGATCTTCGTCGCCGTCGGCCTGTACTACACACTGATCCATATCTACGGCATGCCGCCTCGGTTGAGTTAACTGAATCTTCATGCACGGTACTGTTGTGCCCACGGTTGACTCATGCTATAATTCGTCAGGTGGCGAAATGACGAACCCATTCATGGCGGCCCGGCCGTCCGGGAGTGAGGATCGTGCGATGCGGGAGTTCCTGGCGATCACCAAGGCGTTGTCCGACGAAAGCCGCGTGCGGGCCCTGATGGCGCTGGCCGGCGGCGAGTTGTGCGTCTGCCAGATCATCGAGCTGCTGGGCCTCGCCCCCTCGACCGTCTCCAAGCACATGGCCATCCTGCATCAGGCCCGCTTGGTCGAGACACGCAAGGATGGCCGCTGGACCTACTACCGCATGGCCGAGGAGGCCTGCCTGCCCTGCGTACCACAAGCCCTTGCCATGGCGCGGGAATGCCTGGCGACCGATGATCGCATCCGCCAAGACGCCAGGATGCTCAAGGGCGTGCGGAAGATGACACGTGAGGACCTGTGCAGGCACTTCAGGAACTGCCAGGTGAAGGCATGAGTGAGAAACTGAAGATCCTGTTCCTGTGTACCGGCAACTCCTGCCGCAGCCAGATGGCCGAGGGATGGGCTCGGGCGCTGAAGGGCGACGTGATCGAGGCGTACTCGGCCGGCATCGAGACGCACGTGCTGAACCCCAACGCCGTCAAGGTGATGGCCGAGGCGGGCGTGGACATCTCGGGCCATCAGTCCAAGAGCGTCGGCGATCTGGCGGACGTGCCGTTCGACTACGTTGTCACCGTCTGCGCCCATGCCCATGAAACCTGCCCGATGTTCCCCGGCAAGGCGAAGGTCGTCCACGTGGGCTTCGACGACCCGCCGAAGCTGGCGCAGGAAGCGACGACGGAGGAAGAAGCCCTCGGATGCTACCGTCGCGTGCGGGACGAGATCCGCGCGTTCATCGAATCGCTGCCGGAAGCGCTTGTCTCCGGCGGCCGGGAGGCGTGACCATGAGCCTGAACCGGGACGATGTCGCCGGCATGATCGAGAAGCTTCGTGGTGCCGTCCGGAAGGAGACGTGCTGGATGTGCGAGTGCGTCCAGGGCATGCTGGCGCAGCTCGAACTGGACGTCGAGGACGATGTGGCCGACTTGACGGCCCTGCTGAAGATCGCCCGCGACGCCATGCACAACTGCCTCGGCTGCGATCCCTGCCCGCCGGGCGACCTCCACGCCGATTACCTCCGCGGGGGCGCGTGCGGCTGCGACAAGGGCCCGGGGTGCTGCGGTGGCGACTGAAAGCTGCATCACCAAGCGGGCCAAGGGCCTGAGCGTCTTCGAACGCTACCTGACCCTGTGGGTCCTGCTGTGCATCGCCGGCGGCATCGTCCTGGGCAAGGCGGCCCCCGGCTTCGCCAGGTCGCTGGACGCGATGGCCATCATCGTGGACTCCGCCCCGGTGGTCAGTATTCCCATCGCGATCTGCCTGTTCCTGATGATGTACCCGATCATGGTGAAGATCGACTTCGCCGAGGTCATCCAGGCCGGCAGAAGCATCAAGCCCGTCGGTCTGACCCTCTTCATCAACTGGTGCATCAAGCCGTTCACGATGTATGCCATCGCGCTGCTGTTCCTGGGCGTGCTCCTCCACGGCTTCATCGGCCCCGACGCCGTCGATTACGTGAAGATGCCGCTGGGCATGTATGACATGCCGGTCGGAGCGACGCACGGGGCGGGGACCGTCGTCATGCACGAGGGGATCAAGATGCTCCAGGTCCCGCTGTGGCGGAGCTACCTGGCCGGGTGCATCCTGCTGGGCATCGCGCCGTGCACTGCGATGGTCCTGGTCTGGGGCTACCTCGCCCGCGGCAACGACGGCCACACGCTGGTCATGGTGGCGATCAACTCGCTGACGATGCTGTTCCTGTACGGCCCGCTGGGCGGGTTCCTGCTGGGCGTCGGCTCGCTGCCGGTGCCCTGGCAGGCGCTGCTGCTGAGCATCGCCATCTACGTTGCCCTGCCGCTGGCGGCCGGGTTCGCCTCGCGCAAGTGGATCATCCGGGCCAAGGGGCGGGAGTGGTTCGAACAGAAGTTCCTCCACGTGCTGACGCCAATCACCATCGTCGCGCTTCTGGCGACGCTGGTGCTGCTGTTCAGCTTCAAGGGCGAGACGATCCTCAACGACCCGCTGACGATCCTCTGGATCGCCGTCCCGCTGTTCATCCAGACCACGCTGATCTTCGCCCTGGGGTACGGCCTGGCGAAGCTGCTGAAACTTGACTACCAGGACGCCGCGCCGTCAGCGATGATCGGCGCGAGCAACCACTTCGAAGTGGCCATCGCCACGGCGACGATCCTGTTCGGCCTATCCAGCGGGGCGGCCCTGGCGACGGTGGTCGGCGTACTCATCGAAGTGCCCGTGATGCTCATGCTGGTGAAGATCTGCCTGCGGACGCGGCAGTGGTTCCCCGGCGGCGACGCCGTGGGGGGCGATGAGGCCCGGATCGAACAGGCCGCGCCCGATGCCGTGGTTCCCTGACTTCCAGGAGAAGACAATGTCAGACAACACGAACAAGACACACGAACTGGTTCAGAAGGCTTACGCCGACGTGGCCCGCAAACAGTCCTCCTGTTGCGGCTCGGGCAGCTCCTGCTGTGGCGACACCAAGGCTTACACCGTGCCCGACCACCCGGTGCCCGAGGCCGAACTGGGCCTGTCGTGCGGCAACCCGCTGGCCTTTGGATTCATCAACGCCGGCGACGTCGTCCTGGACCTGGGCAGCGGGGCCGGCAAGGATGTGTTCCTGGCCGCCCAGAGGGTCGGCGACGCCGGCCGTGCTATCGGCGTGGACATGACGCCGGAGATGCTCGCCCTGGCTCGCAGGAACGCCGTGAAGTTCTTCACGACAACGGGCCTGTCCAACGTCGAGTTCCGCGAAGGCAAGATCGAGGCTCTGCCCGTCGAGGACGCATCCGTGGATATCGTGATCTCCAACTGCGTCATCAACCTCTCGCCCGACAAGCCGCAGGTCTTCCGCGAGGTGTATCGGGTGCTCAAGGACGGCGGGCGGATGATCGTCAGCGACATCGTCCTGAACCGCCCGCTTCCGGAATCGGCACGCAGTGATGCCGGCCTCTACGCCGCCTGTATCGCCGGAGCATTGCTGCGGGACGACTACCTCCAGGCCATCCGGGATGCGGGCTTCAGGAGGGTCGAGGTCCTCAGCGACCACACGTACGTCGTGGGCAACGTCTGCGACGATCCGATAGCCCGGCAGGCCGCTTCCGAGATGAGTGACCAAGCGGCGTCTCTGGACGGCGTCGCCGCGAGCATCTCGGTCATGGCTGCCAGGTAGGCAGTCAGCCTCGAACGTGTCCGGCCTCCAGCGTGCCGGCAAGGTAGGCGGACACAAGGTCCTTGACGCTCTCCGCTCGTCCGCTGACGACCAGCCCGATGCCGTTGCGGGAGAACAGGTCCCGCATCCGCGGGTTCACGCTTCCGACGATGATGACGCTGGCTCCCTGGTTCCGCAGCCAGTGAGGCACCGTGTCGAGTTCGCGCGGGGGCGTGGTCAGGTAGCTGGGGCCGATGACGGTCTTGTCGGCACCGCCGATCTCGATGAGAGCCACCTGCTCGCAGTCGTCCAGGCGCAGGCAGGCCCTGCCGTGCGTGATAGGAATGGCGATCTTCACCTCATCGCGTCCTCGTCCTCGAGTCCTGGCATGGCTGATGCCCCCACAGGGGGATGCGTCGTTGCGACCCATCCCGTTCCATGAACTTCCCGCTGGCCTTAGCCTTCACCTGGTCGTCCTGGACGATCTCCGCCGTCGCGCGAAGGACATCCCGCAACAACCGTTCGTGGATCCCCGCATCGTCGGTGACGAACCGGGCAGCCCCCCAGCGCTTGCCGCGCGAAGCAGGGGATGCACTCCAATGCTGTACGCATGATCCGCTACACCCGATGCACTTCGACAGTCGCACGGGGCGACGGCTCCAGTCTGCCCGCCTTGAACAACACGATTCTCACTGCATCTCCTTCCATGGTCTGTCTCTCGCAAAGCGCGTGCCATCAAGCCCCTTTCGAACAGCGACAGGCCGTAGCTTCCTCTCTTGGAGCAGGTTACGACGATCATTCGGCGATGGGGATGGGACGACCACAACTTGAGGATCACCGCAATCGCGCGAAATGCAGGATTACCTTCTCCGACCTCGCCCATCGGCGTCGGGCGTGTCGATGCCGTAAGCGTGGATCTTGCGATAGAGCGTGCTGACGCTGATCCCCAGGTCTCCGGCGGCGAGCTTGCGGTTGCCGTTGCGGCGCTGAAGCGTTTCGGTGATGAACAGCTTTTCGATGGCTTCGAGACTCATCGGCCGGCCCTCAGAGACGCCGCGCCCCGTCGTGGGGCGCAGCTCCGGCGGCAGGTGGCTCAGCTCGATGATGCCGCCGCGGCAGAGCACAAAGGCCTGTTCGATGATGTTCTCCAGTTCGCGGACGTTGCCGGGGTAGTCGTGCTCCATGAGGCGGGCGAGGACCTCGTCGCAGACGCCTACGATCTGCTTGCCCTGCAGGCGATTGAGCTTGGCGATCAGGTGGTCGATGAGCAGCGGGATATCCTCGCGGCGCCTGTCCAGACCCGGCAATGTCAGGTGGACCACGCGGATGCGGTAGTACAGGTCCTCACGAAAGGCCCCGCTGTGGGCGAGTTTCGTCAGATTCCTGTTGGTCGCGGCGATGACGCGGACGTCCACCGGGAGGGGCTTGACGCCGCCGAGGGGCTCCACCAGGCGTTCCTGGAGCACTCGCAGCAGCCGCACCTGCATGGCCGGGGAGATGTCGCCGATCTCGTCCAGGAAGATCGTGCCGCCGTCGGCCAG
>JAAYZK010000399.1 GCA_012514895.1 Planctomycetota bacterium
CGCCTCCCGTCACGCCTTGACGATCTTGCTCCGCCGGCGGACCTTCGCCGTGGCGTTGCGGGTATCGACGACGAGCGGCGCGTTCTTGACGATGAAATCGTAGTCGTAGGCGCTGTGGTCGGTGCTGATGAGCACGACGTCGTACTTGCGCAGGTTCGCCGCCGTCAGTGGGACGGAGGTCATCTTCAGGTCGTACTCACGCATCCTGTGCGTGCGGGGCACGTGGGGATCGTTGTAGGCGACCTTGGCGCCCTTGTGCTTCAGCAGCTCGATCAGCTCCAGCGAGGGGCTCTCGCGGACGTCGTCGACGTCCTTCTTGTACGCCAGCCCCAGCACCAGGACCTTGCTGCCCTTGAGCGCCATGCCCCGGTCGTTCAGCGCATCCATCACCTTCGAGACGACCCACTCGGGCATGCCGACGTTGATCTCGCCGGCCAGCTCGATGAAGCGGGTGGTCATGTCGTACTGCTTGGCCTTCCAGCTCAGGTAGAACGGGTCGATCGGGATGCAGTGGCCCCCCAGCCCCGGGCCGGGATAGAACGCCTGGAAGCCGAAGGGCTTGGTGGACGCGGCCTTGATGACCTCCCACACGTCGATGCCCATCCGGTCGAAGAGCTGCTTGAGCTCGTTGACCAGGGCGATGTTCACGCAGCGGTAGGTGTTCTCGAGGATTTTCGACGCCTCGGCCGCCTCGCAACTGTCGACCGGGACGATCGTGTCCAGCGCCGTGGCGTACACCGCCGTGGCCGCCGCCAGGCTGGCGGCGTCGTAGCCGCCGACGACCTTGGGGATGGTCCTGGTCGTGTAGTCGGTGCGGCCGGGATCTTCGCGTTCGGGCGAGTAGGCCAGGAAGAAGTCCTTGCCCACCTTCAGGCCCGACTCGGCCAGGATGGGGAGCATGACCTCCCGGGTCGTGCCGGGGTACGTCGTCGACTCCAGGACGATCAACTGCCCCTTGCGGAGGACCTTGGCGATCGTCCGGGCCGTCGACTCGACGTAGGTCATGTCCGGCTCGCGCATCTTCGTCAGCGGCGTCGGGACGGCGATCAGGATCGCGTCGGCCTTGGCCAGTTGCTTGGGATCGGTCGTGGCCGTGAAACGCTTGCCTTTGAGCATCTCCTTGATCGTCGAGGCCGGGATGTGCTCGATGTAGCTGCGGCCGGCCATCAGGGCCTTGACCTTGACGGGATCGACGTCAAAGCCCAGCACCTTCATCCCGGCACGGGTGAACTCACGCACCAGCGGCAGCCCAACGTAACCCAGGCCCACCACGCCGACGAGGGCCTTCTTGCTCTGGATCTTCGCCAGCAGTTCCTTGATCACCGATCATGCTCCTTGCCAATCGCCGCGCCCCCGGAGGGTCCCCGGGCGGCAGTATGCCCGTAAGTCGGACGATCTTAAGCCTTTATCGGACGAAGCGTCCCCCGGCTTGACCGAAAGCGGCGCCGCGGCCTTCTCCTGCTTACGCCCGCCCGCGGCAGGCCGTTCCTCGATGGTCGCGCGGTTCGCCGTGACCGAGACCCTTTCGCGGCACTGCAGAACTCCATGGGCACCGCCAGGCCAGGCAACTGCGAGACTTCGAACGGCAGGTGGAACGGCAGGCTTCGAACGGCAGGCTTCGGGCTTCAGGAACGGCGGTGCAGGCTGGCTGGAGGTAGGCGAGGACGGCAGGCTTCGGGCTTCGGGCTTCGGGCTTCAGGAACGAAGAAGCCTGCCGTTGCCGTTGCCGTTGCCGTTGCCAGAAGCCTGAAGCCCGAAGCCTGAAGCCTGCCGTCCGAAGCCTGAAGCCTGCCGTCCGAAGCCTGCCGTTGCCCTTCGAGAGCAGACCGAACCTGGCGAAGGGCGGATGCCGGATTCTCGCCTCGCTCACCGTTCCGGCTTCCGTGCCGCTGGAGACTCGACAAGACCGCCGCCGGCGGGTAGGGTAACGGCCCTGACCTGGACCGTCTGCGGAAAGGATGGATGCGATGCAGGTACCGTTTCTGGATCTTCAGGCGCAGTATGAAGCTGTCATCGACGACGTGAACCGGCTCGTCGCGGAGGTCGTCGCGTCGCGGGCCTTCTGCAACGGCCCGCTCGTGCGGCGCGCCGAGCAGGAACTGGCCGCGTACTGCGGCTGCGCCGAGGCGGTGGCGGTGTCCAGCGGGACCGACGCGCTGCTGGTGAGCCTGATGGCCCTGGGCATCGGCCCCGGCGACGAGGTGATCACGACGCCGTTCACGTTCTTCGCCACCGCCGGCGTGGTGTGGCGCGCGGGTGCCAGACCGGTCTTCGTCGACATCGAGGCCGACACGTTCAACATCGACCCGGCGAAGATCGAGGCGGCCGTCACCGAGCGGACCCGGGCGATCATCCCCGTCCACCTCTACGGACAGATGGCCGACATGGACGCGATCATGGCCATCGCCGACCGCCACGACCTGGCGGTCATCGAGGACGCCGCCCAGGCGATCGGCGCGACGTACAGGGGGCGCCCCGCCTGCTCGATCGGGACGACCGGCTGTCTGAGCTTCTACCCCACCAAGAACCTCGGCGCCATGGGCGACGCCGGCATGGTCCTCACCCAGGATGCGGCGCTGGCGGCACGGCTGCGCCAGCTCCGCAATCACGGCCAGGGCAGCACGTACATCCATGACAGCGTCGGCGGGAACTTCCGCGCCGATTCGCTGGCCATGGCCGGCGTCGCCGCCAAGCTGCCCAGGCTGGCCGCGTGGACCGACACCCTCCGCCGCCACGGCGCCCGCTACGACGCCCTGCTGGCCGGCTGCGACGGCGTCACCACCCCGGCGGTGCGGGACGGCTGCGAACCGGTTTACCACCAGTACGTCCTCCGCTGCGCCGACCGCGACGGCCTCAAGGCCCACCTGGCCGGGCGGGACGTGGCCTCGGGCGTGTACTACCCCCTCTGCCTGCACCTGCAGCCCTGCTTCGCTGCCCTGGGCTACAGCGCCGGCGACCTGCCCGTCGCCGAGCAGGCCAGCCGCGAGGTCCTGGCCCTGCCGATCTACCCGGAGATGACCGACGAACAGGTCGAGTACGTCGCCGCGAGCGTCAAGGCGTTCTTCGGCGCGTCGTAGGGACACAGGGATCCTGTATCACTCCAGTGCGGTCCGCCCATCGCGGACCCGCGTAATAGGGTGGCGCAGCCGAGCCGAAGGC
>JAAYZK010000400.1 GCA_012514895.1 Planctomycetota bacterium
CCACAACCACCCCACGGCCATCTCGCCGCATCCCGGTGCGGCCACCGGCGTCGGCGGCGAAATCCGGGACGAGGCCGCCACCGGCGTCGGCGGCAAAACCAAGGCCGGCCTGTCCGCGTTTTTCGTCTCCAACCTCCGGATTCCGGACTTTCTCCAGCCCTGGGAACAGAACTACGCGGAATTCCCCGCCCGCCTGGCCACGCCGCTGCAAATCATGACCGAGGGGCCGATCGGCGGCGCCGGGTTCGGCAACGAGTTCGGCCGCCCGCAGCTCACGGGCCTGTTCCGGACGTTCGAGGCGGTCGTGCAGGATCGCTACCGCGGCTACCATAAGCCCATCATGGTCGCCGGCGGCATGGGCGCCATTCTCCGGCCGCATGTCGAAAAACAGACCGTCGGTCCCGGCGTCTGCATTCTTCAGCTTGGGGGACCGGCCTTGCGGATCGGCCTCGGCGGCGGCGCGGCCTCCTCCATGGCCAGCGGCGCCAACGCGCTCGACCTCGACTTCGATTCCGTCCAGCGCGACAATGCCGAAATGCAGCGCCGCTGCCAGGAGGTGATCGACGGCTGCATCGCGCTGGGCGCGGCCAACCCCATCCTCAGCATCCACGACATTGGCGCCGGCGGCTTGTCCAACGGCTGTCCCGAACTCGTCGCCCCCGGCGGCGCCCGGTTCCATCTCCGCGCCGTGCCGAACGAGGAGCCGTCGATGAGTCCGCTCGAAATCTGGTGCTGCGAAGCCCAGGAGCGGTACGTCCTCGCCGTGGCACGCCCCGCGCTCGACACGGTCCTCGCCCTCTGCCGCCGGGAACGCTGCCCGGTCCACGTCATCGGCGAGACCACCGGTGACGGCCGGCTCGTGCTCGAAGACGACCATTTCAAGAACCGGCCGATCGACATGGAACTGGCCGTGTTGCTCGGAAAACCGCCCCGCATGACCCGCCAGGTCGAGCGCCGGCGTCCGCCCACCGAACCGCTGGACATGGCCGGCGTCCGGCTGGAAGAGGCCGTGCAGCGCCTGCTGCGCCTGCCGGCCGTGGCGTCCAAAACCTTTCTGATCACCATCGCCGACCGTACCATCACCGGCCTCGTGGCCCGCGACCAGATGGTCGGCCCCTACCAGACGCCGGTGGCCGACGTCGCCGTCACGCTCACCGGCCACCGCGGCTTCACCGGCGATGCCATGGCCATGGGCGAACGCACCCCGCTCGCCATCCTCAACGCCGAGGCGTCCGGCCGGATGGCGGTCGGCGAAGCGATCACGAATCTGGCCGCCGCCCCGGTCGCCGCGCTGGGGGACGTGGCCTTGTCGGCCAACTGGATGTGCGCCTGCGGGGAGCCGGGAGAAGACGCCGGGCTCTACGACACGGTCCGCGCCGTGGGCCTGGAACTCTGCCCGGCGCTCGGGATTGCCATTCCGGTCGGAAAAGACTCGCTCTCCATGCGCTCGGTCTGGACCGACTCGCAAGGCCGCTCCGTGAAAATGACCGCGCCCCTCAGTCTCGTCGTCTCCGCGTTCGCCCCGGTGTCCGACGCGCGCCTGACCCTGACGCCGCAACTGAAACCGCACCCGGCCAGTTCCCTCATCCTGATCGACCTGGGCCGCAAGCGCAACCGCCTGGGCGGCTCGGGCCTCGCCCAGGTGTTCAACCGCACCGGCGGCACCCCGCCCGACCTCGATTCCCCGGCGGACCTGGTCGCGTTCTTCGCCGCCACCCGTACGCTGATGCAGGAGTCGCGCCTGCTCGCTTACCATGACCGCTCGGACGGCGGTCTCTTCGTAACTCTGGCGGAAATGGCCTTCGCCTCGACGGTCGGCATCGAGGCGCGGGTCCCCCCCCTCGGCGACGACCCCCTGGCCGTCCTGTTCGCCGAAGAGCTCGGGGCCGTGATCCAGGTGGCCGACACCGACCTGCCCCGGGTCACCGCCGTCCTGCGCGAGCACGCCCTCTGCGACTGCGCGGTACTGCTGGGAAAACCGACGCCCGACCGTGTCCTGACCATCCGCTGGGGCACACGCCTGCTGTTCCAGGAGCGGGTCGCCGCCCTGAAGTCGGCCTGG
>JAAYZK010000401.1 GCA_012514895.1 Planctomycetota bacterium
GCCTTCGGCTCGGCTGCGCCACCCTACGATTGGGGCCGCGACCGTTGCATCATCTCTGGTGACCCGTCTGGGGTGCGGGGACGGCCACCCCCTCCGGGCCTGCGGCCCTGCCTCCCCCTCGACGGGGAAGGAGTCGGGACAACCGCTCCCCCTTCTCGAGGGGGACGCCTGCCCTGAGCGCAGTCGAAGGGTTGGGGTGACGGTCCGACGCCGGTGCTCGAGAGGGGAGGAGTCGGAGGGTCAGCGGGGCGGGGCGGGGGCGGCGCGCCATTGGGTGGGCGTCATCCGCATGTGCTCGCGGAAGACGCGGTTGAACTGCTGGATGCTGCCGAAGCCGCAGGCGAAGGCGACGGCGGCGCAGGGGTCGTCGGTGCGGCGGAGGCGGTCGCACGCCAGGGCGATCCGCTGGGCGTGGAGGTGCGCCAGGACGGTGCGGCCGGTCTCGGCGCGAAACACGCGGCAGAGGTTCCGCTTCGACGTGTACGCGGCGTGGGCCACGGCGTCCAGCGAGATGTGCTCGGCGAGGTGCCTCCGCATGTGCCGCCGCGCCCGGGAGACGATCTGCGAACTGCGGGAACCCTCGGTCAGCAGCAGGTCCCGCTGCGTGCGCATCACGTAGTCGCCGATCAGCTCCAGCAGGGCGATCAGGTCCGCCTGGGCCGCTCGGCGGATCACGCGCGTCTTCATGTAGCCGTCCCGCAGGGGCCCCGCCTCCACGCCGGCCCCCCGGAGCCTGCGGCGGACGGCCTGCCAGGAGGCCTGCGACGCCGGCGCGTCGAGCACCTGCCCGCACTGGAGGAAGGCGACGATCTCGTCGTCGAGCGTCATGGGGATCAGGAACTCGGTCAGCCCCGCGAAGCAGCGGTACCGCAGCGGACGGCGGCCCGACAGGCAGCGCCCCAGGTGCAGTTGGTCGCACCGCTCGCAGAGGTCCTTGCCGACCTGCCTGTGCAGGGCCCGGCAGAACGGCCCGGCCGACCACCGGTCGCCCCCCAGGCCCAGGCTCGTCCGCCCATCCGGGGAGAGCATGACGATGCTCACGCCGAACAGGTTCCGCGCCAGTTGGTAGAACCGCCGCAGCACCGGCAGCCCGCGAAGATGGTCGAAGGTCACCGTCAGCATGGTCCCAGAGTACAACGATAGGGCCGGGCTGTCCAGATCCGTTCAGCAATGGGCGCGATCTGTGTAGCGGCAGGACGGCCTTGGGGCTACTGTGGCGCGACGGCGGCGGAGGAGCCGCGAAGGACAACCGGGAACAGGAGGCGGGCCATGGCCACCCTTGAGAACAGCAGGCTGCGGATCGTCGCGTCGGACGACGGCGTCGTGGTGGAGGACCGGGTGCGGCGGTGCGCGTGGGTCTGGCACAGCGGGGGCGCCGAGTTCACCCGCGCCGGCGGCGACGGCCCCCGGCCCGCGGGCCGTCCGACGGTGACGGCGGCGGGCGAAACGGTCGAGGTCCGCTTCGACGCCGGCGGCGGGCCGGTCCGCTACACCTGGTCGCTGGGGCCGGACTACGCCGAGGTCCGCCTGGCCTGCGAGGCACCCGACGTGGAGGCGGCGTCGCTGCCGGGGCCGGTGACGGCCGCCGAGGGCGGCGCCCGTGCGGCGGTGCCGGTCTACCAGGGGCTGCTGCTGCGGGGGTCGGCCCACCGGTGGCGGCGGCGCGTCCGGCACGGGGGCCACGAGAGCTTCTCGATGGCCGCCGGCGCCATGCTTGGCCAGCGGGGCGGGCTGCTGATCGCCCACGAGAGCCCCGCCAACTGGCACGCCTGGTACGGCCAGTACGACGGGGGGCCGGGCTTCCACTTCGAGCATCTCCGCTGCCCGGTCGAGGGCTGGGTCGACGCCGCGGTCCGCCTGTACCCCGTCGACGCCGACGTGACGGCCGCGTGCCGGCGCTACCGCCGGCGGATCGTCGAGCGCGGGCAGTTCGTGCCGTGGAGCGAGAAGATCGCCCGAAAGCCCATCGTCAAGGACCTGTTCGGCGCGATGATGGCCTTTATCGGCTACAACCGCGACGACGCGATCGACTATGCCGCCGGCGCGGGCGCCCTGGCCGCGCGGGGGTTCGACTCGGTGTTCTACTACCCCGTGCGGATGTGCAGCTACTCGCTGGGGTTCCTCATGGGCGGGGACGACCCGATCTGGCTGAGCGACGAACAGCTCGACGCGATGCACGCGGTGCCCGGGGCGCACCTGTCGCCGTGGGGCTGGACCTTCGAGGGCCTCGACGACGGCTCGCAGGCCATGCGGTCGATCTTCCGCCGCGACGCGTCGGGCCCGATGATGAACTGGCGGATCGACGACTTCCAGTGGTACCAGGTGTGCACGCCGTACCAGGTGGAGCACATCCGCCGGCGGCTGGCCGGCGACATGCGGGCGATGGACTGGATCCACTACGACGTCAACGCCACCATCGGGGGCCGTCCGTGTCTGGCGGGCGATCACGGCCTGCACGGCGGGGCGCCGATGGGGCGGCGCGACGACGTCGAGTGGATCCGCACGCTGTTCAGCGACCGGACCGTCGGCAACCGCGTGGTCTCCAGCGAGGGGTTCGGCGAGCACTTCGCCGGGCACTACGACATCGGTTCAACCAAGTGCATGCCGCTGTGGGGCGGGGCGGCCAACGCCGTGCCGGTGCCGATGACGATGCTCGTGTTCCACGATTCGTGCATCCACGACTGGTGGGAGCTGCACAACTACAACGCCAACCCCGGCTTCGGCATCCACGAGCTGCCCGAGGGCATCGCCCGGGCCGGGGCGGGCCTGCCGGCGCTGAAGGCCGCGATGGACGCCCTGTACGGCTGCCCGCCGAACGTGTTTCCCTTCGGCCGCCAGTACGCCTGGGTGGACAAGGTCGGCGGGGAGACGTACGCTTTCACGCTGGCCCTCGACGACGCGGCCGTCGCCGAGGCGCTCGACCTGGCGCTGCCGGTGGCACGCCTGCACAGGCGGATCGGCATGGCCGACCTGGTCGCGTGGGAGTCGCTCAGCGACGATGCCGCCGTCCAGCGGACGACCTTCTCGGACGGCACGCGGATCGTCGCGAACCTGTGCGACGGGCCACGCGAGGCGCCCGAGGTCGGACGGATGGACGGCTGCACGTGGAAGGCCCTCGGCTGATCGGAAGAAAGACCATGACATCGCCTATCGCATCCCTGCCCGTCGTCGACGTTCACGTTCGCGCCGCCCAGACGGTCGGTCCGCTGGAGGCCTGGCGGCACAGTTTCGGCCACGGGGGCATCAACGCGATTCCGCTGCCGGCGCGGGTGCGGGAGGGGATCGCCAGGCTCCAGCCGCGGCTGGTGCGGATCTTCATCCAGGAGTTCTTCCGTCTGCTGCCGGAGAAGGACCGCTACGACTGGTCGCGCCTCGACCCCTACATGGACGCCCTGGAGGCCACGGGGGCCGCGGTCGTCGCGGCGATCTGCATCAAGCCGCCGGTGCTTTACCCGGCGATCGACGAGACGATCTGGCGGCCCAACGATCCGGACCAGTGGCACCGGCTGATCCAGGCCCTGGTGCACCGCTACTCCGTCCAGCGGCCCCTGGTGACGCATTGGGAGATCGGCAACGAGGTGGACATCGGCGAGGGGGGCGGCTGCCCGTACAAGATCCGCGACGTCGACGACTACGTGGCGTACTACCGCATGACCGTCGCGGCGGTCCGCGAGGCGTGGCCCCAGGCGAAGGTGGGCGGGCCGGCGATGGCGTCGATCGACAACCCGCCGATGGAAGGGTTCGTCCGCCGCTGCCGGCAGGAGGGTCTGCCGCTGGATTTCATCTCCTACCACCTCTACAGCGACGATCCGGCGGCGCACGGGCGGCTGGTGCGCCAGGCGCAGGGGCTGCTGGCCGACTTCCCCGCCCCGCGGCCGGAGATCATGGTCACCGAGTTCAGCCCGATGTTCGAGCGGGCCAGCACCGCCGACCAGGCCCTGGAGCCCCGGCGCGCCGGCTGCGTGGCGGCGTCGGTCCTGGAGATGCTGCGGGCGGGGCTGGACGGGTCGTTCCACTATCACCTGTGGGACCAGACCTGCTACGCCGACGATTTCGCCCCGTTCTACTCGGCGAAGAACCTCGGCCCGCTGATGATGCGTCACTGGAACGAGATCCCGCACCGCTTCGGCCTGTTCGGCGTGGGCGAGGATGTGCGGCCGCAGTACTTCGTGTACTGGATGCTTCACCGCCTCGGCCCCGAGCAGCTCGCCGCGGACAGCCCGCTGGCGAGCGTGCGCATCCTGGCGGCGCGGGGGCCGGACCGCCGGTCGGCCCTGCTGATCAACTATTGGCCGAATGAGACGGCCGACCGCGTCGTGGCGGTGCACTGGGCGGACCTGCCCAGCGGACGCAAGGAACTGGTCACGTATCGCATTGATGACCGGCAGCGCTGGGACGCCGAGGCGCTGGAGATGATCCCCCTGGAGCGGCGCCAGATCGACACGCTGGGGCCGTACGAGTGTCACGTGTACCTCCCGGCCGGGGCGGTGGCGCTGGTGGAGCTGATCGACGCGGCGGAGGGCCGGCCATGAACGTGGTCTCGGTGATGGCGCACCAGGACGACGAGATGCGCTGCCTGGGCACGATGCTCCGCTGCCGCGACCGGGGTGACCGGCTGCACTTCATCTGCCTGACGGACGGCTCGAAGGGGCTGGTCGACCGGCCGGACACCGGCCGCGAGGAAGCGGCGGCCGTGCGCCGCGCGGAGATGAGCGACCTGTGCGGCGCCCTGGGGGCGAGCTACCGCTGCCTGGGCGAGCCGGACGAGTATCTCGCCGACACGCCGGCCGTGCGGGACGCCCTGATCGACGCGATTCGGGAGGCGGGGGCGGAACTGGTCTTCACGCACTACCACGAGGACTACAACGCCGACCACGTGCTGACGCACCACCTGGTGCACCACTGCGCGATGCAGTCGTGCCTGCCGGTGATCGGCCGGCGGGCGCCGCTGGCGTCTCACCCGGCGGTTTTCTGCGTCGAGCCGCACGGCACCTCGCTGTTCGCGCCGTCGCACTTCGTGGATGTGACGGCGGTGGAGGAGGAGAAGGTGGCGCTGCTGTGCCGCCACCGCTCGCAGGAGATCGCGATGCGCCGGGCGGTGTCGGCGGGCTTCGACGATCTCTGCCGCGTACCCGACGCGTACTGGGGGCAGAAGGTCGGCTGCCGCTACGCCGAGCCGTTCGTCCCCATGAGCGGGCGGGGCGGGACCAAGCCGTTTGCGGTGTTGCCTTAGGAGAACGCGGTGCAGAACATTCACGCCCACGTCTGGGACCA
>JAAYZK010000402.1 GCA_012514895.1 Planctomycetota bacterium
CAGCGGAACATCCCCGTCTACGTCCGGGCCGACCAGGTGCTGCTGCGGACCGAGTGGCGAGACGAGGTCCCCGCCGCCACCGTGGTCCACTTCCGCCGCGCGAAGATCTCCACCAGCGAGTTCTTCTCGCCGACGTACCATCTGGGCGCCTCGTCGGCGGTGATCCGCGACGCGACGCAGCGCGACGAGGCCGGGCGCCTGGCCGGGCCGATCGCGGCGGACCTGCAGGCCCGCCACACGACGTTCAACGTGCGGGGCGTGCCCATCACGTACTGGCCGGCGACGCGGTCGCGGGTGCTCTACACCGACCTGCCGCTGCGGCGCCTGCAGGTGGGCGACCAGGGGCGGTTCGGGTACGGCATCGAGACCGACTGGCGGCTGTTCGAACTGCTGGGGCTGCGCGAGCCGGACGGGTACGAGGCGGAACTGTCCCTCGATGCCTACGAGAAGAGCCTGGCCGTCGGGCTGGACACCCTCTACGCCCGCGACGACTACGCCGGATACATCCTGGGCTACGGCGTCTACGACCGGGAGGGCCGGGACGATTTCGGCCAGGAGCGCGAGAACGTCCCGGCCCCCGAGCATCGCGGGCGGTGGCTGTGGCGGCACCGGCAGTTCCTCCCCGACGACTGGCAACTGCAGGCCGAGCTGAGCTACCTGAGCGACGAGAACTTCGTGGAGTCCTACTACCGCGACGAGTTCTACGCCGGCAAGCCCCAGGACACGCTGCTGTACGCCAAGAAACAGCGCGACCAGTGGGCGTTCACGGCGCTGGTGCAGGCGCGGATCAACGACTTCCTGACGACCACCGAGGCCTACCCGGACGTCGGCGCCTGGGCGCTGGGCTACCCGGCCGGGCCGGTGACGACGTTCGGCGAGACGCACGTCGGCGTGCTCCGCCTGCGGGCGTGCGAAGAGGCCGACGCCCCCGCGCCCTCCGAAGGCGCCGTCTTCCGCGCCGACGGCCGCGCCGAGGCCCACCTGCCGCTGCGGTGGGGGCCGCTGCACGTGGCGCCGCTGACGTTCGGGCGGGTGACGTACTGGTCGGACAGCCTCGACCAGGTCGACCTCACCCGCGCCCTGGGCGGCGGGGGGGTGCGGGCGACGATGAGCGTCTGGCGGGTCTACGACGGCGCGCGCAGCCGCCTGCTGGATGTGTACCGCCTGCGCCACATCGTCACGCCCGAGGTCGTCGCGCTGGGCGTCGCGTCCAACGTCCGGGCCGACGAGCTGTACCTGTTCAGCCCCGATATCGAAGAACTCCTCGACCCCTTCACCGGCGTCAGCGTGGGCGTCCGCCAGCGGTGGCAGACCTACCGCGGAGCGGCCGATTACCGGCGGTCGGTCGACCTGGCGCGGCTGAACGTCGCGGCGGTGTTCTTCGACGACACCAAGGACCCCGCCCTGCCCGCCGACGGGCGGATGTTCTATAGCCGCGGGGAATACAGCCTCACCCGCAACGCTCTCAACGGCGACTTCGTGTTCAACCTCTCCGACGCCACGGCCCTGCTGGGCGACATGAACTACGATCTGAACGACCATGAGATCGGCCTGGCCGATCTGGGCGTGGCCGTCCAGCGCGATCCGCGCTACCGCTGGTACCTGGGGACGCGCTACATCGACGACCTGGAAAGCTGGGTGTGGACCGCGGGGTTGAACTACCGCCTCAGCAGCAAGTA
>JAAYZK010000403.1 GCA_012514895.1 Planctomycetota bacterium
CCAGACGTCGGCGATGGCATCGACGACGGCCGAGGCCGAGGCGGCCCAGACGGCCGCCCAGGGCGACGGGCGGCAGAACTGACGGCCGAAGGGAGGCAGACGATTATGAGCCGGACGAACGAACGCACAGCGGACCGCTACAGGGAGCCGGGCCTGGTCCAGGCCGGCCGGTACGAGGGGATCGCGACGCGCGACCTGTCGAACCTGCACGCCGGCCACGAAGGCCGGATGAACGAACACATCGCCCGGGCCGAGGCGGCCGGGGCACGCGGACCCCAGGGCCCGACCGGAGCGTGAACCCCCCGTCCAGAAAGGAACGGAATCCATGGCCAAGAAGAAGAACGCGACGATCCCCCTGGAGCAGCTCATGAAGCCCCTGGGGCTGACGCCCAACGTGCCCGAGTTCAACAGGCAGGTCTACAACGACGGCAAGCGGGCCGTGGGGCCGGCGTGCGAGAACCTGCGGCACCTGGCCCAGAACATCATCGACGCCGTCGAGGACCACCGCCACCTGCGGATGGCCAAGATCCTGCTGCTGGTGGAGAGCTCAGAGGCGGCGGCCCGGAAGTGCGCCCGCGGGGAGTACTTCCAGTGGGGGAGGGCGTACAGGGCGACACCCATCCAGCGCGTCCTGGGCGCATCGCTGGCCACGGAAGCCGAGCGGAAGAAGCCCAAGGGCCAGGCCGAGAAGGAACTCGACCCGCCCCTTCCGGGGTTCGATTTCATCGTCAAGCTCAGCGGGGATTTCCTGACGGCCAGCGGGTGGTTCGACGGCGAGGCGCGGGGCGTCGAGGCCGCCGCGGCGCTGATCGACCACGAGCTGCTGCACTGCGGCGTGCGGATCGCCGGGGAGTTCGTCGAGCGGGCCAAGCTGGCGACGTTCGTCTCCACGCTCAAGCAGCTCCACGTCGAGACCTGCAACGACATCCAGGACGACGAGGGCCGCATCCTGGTCCGCTACGAGGTGTGGGACGGCGCCCGGCCGGTCTGGAAGATGCGCCGACACGACCTCGAGGAGTTCCACGGCGTCGTCGCCCGCTGGGGGGCCTGGGACCGGGCCGTCGGCCGCCTGGTCGACGTCCTGGTCGAGCGGGAGAAGCTGCCGGCGGGCGTGGCGCTGAGCATGGGCTCGGAGAAGGCGACGGCGTGATGGTGATCTACGGCGAAGCGGGGCCCGCCTGGCGGGGCCCGTTGAACGGAAAGGACGGAACCACGATGGCGAAGAAGAAGACGGCGACGACGAAGATTGACGATGGGGATGAGACCGGGGCGCCCGGGCGGCCGGCGCCGGTGCGGTACTGCAACGGGCCGACAACGGCGCCGCCGGCGTGCCCGATCAACCCCGCTGCCCCGCCGATGCCGGGAAGCCTGTACGTGCTGGCGGTGCCCAAGGGCGCCCGCGAGCCGGCCAGGCCGGAGAAGGTGGTCAAGGCCGACCGGGTCGAACGATGGACGGTGGTCCGCGTGGATGGGCGGGCGGGCGTGCTGACCCTCGCGGACGCCGATGGGCCGGAGTTCACGGTGGCTACGACCATCGACGCGTTCAACGATCGCTTCGCCCCCTTCATCACCGCCACCCGCTGCCCGGGCGAGGCGGGCGGCGTCGGCCGCTTCGACCGCGAGAACCCATGGCCGGAGGGGACGCTCATCGTCTTCGACGACGCCCACACGGCCCGGCTGGTGGAGATCGACTGGGAGAACGACACTCTCGGCCTGCACCACTCCAGCGACCTGGGCAGCGACGTCGTGGACATCGACTACTGGAACAGGGTGGAGTGTCGGACCGTCGTCGGGGTCAGCGTCCCCGAAGGCGCGGCCGAACCTGATAACCTCGACGCCAAACCTAGCGAGATCGAGGGCAAACCTAGCAAGCCCGCGCCGGCCGCACCGCCGCGGGCGGACCTGGTGCTCATACCGATCGACCAGGTGGACGCGACGCATAACGTCCGCCAGGCGATCGACGAGGCGCCGCTGCTGCAGTTGACCGCGTCGATCAAGCAGCTCGGCATGATCGAGCCGGTGGTCGTTCGCAAGCTCACGGCGGCCGAGGCGGGGGGCGCCGGCGCCAGGAAGTTCCGCCTGGTGGCCGGCCACCGCCGCATGGAGGCGGCCAGGCGGGCCGGGGAGGAGTTCGTCGAGGCCAAGATCTACAGCGGCGTCGACGACGCGTGGGAGGCCATGGCGCGGCTGGCCGAGAACGTACAGCGGCGGGACCTCACCCACATGGAGCTGGCGCGGGTGTTCAACGATGCGGTCCAGGCCGGCCTGTCGGTCCGCCAGGTGGCCGAGGAGGCCAACGTCAGCGATGACATGGTCCGCCGCCACCTGGCCCTGATGCGGCTGACGCCGCCGGTGGCCGAGCTGGTCAGCCGCGGCAAACTGCCGGTCCACCAGGCCGAACTGATCGCCCGCGTGGGCGATGTTGGCCGGCAGATCGAACTGACCGGTCAGACGCTGGCGCTGGAGTGGGACTCGAAGAAGGGCCGGTGGAAGGACTGCCCGCACTGGAAGTGCCACGAGGGCGATCCGGCCGACTACATCATGCCCATGGAAGAACTCCGCGAGGAGGTCGCGCGGGCCATGTGCGGCCTGGCGGCGTGCGGCTGGCTGCGGTACGAGCAGGATGTGGCCGCGGCGGAGGCACGGGGCAAGGACGTCGAGCTGGAGACGCCGATCTCGGGGGAAGGCGGGATCGCCGGCAAGCGGATGTGCGCGGGCTGCCCGGACAACACGCTGAGCTATGCCGACCACCCGGTGCTGTTCGCGGGGATCCGCCCGCAGGGTTCGGACAAGAAGGGATACTGCACGAACCGCGAGTGCTACGCCGCCAAGACGAAGGCCTGGGAGAAGGTGCAGGAAAAGCGGGCGGAGGCGAAGGAGCAGAAGGTCGCCGAGCAGGTGGCCCGGGCCGAGGCGGCCGGGCTGGATGTGTGCGGGCAATGCCGGAAGGTGGCGGCGCCCGGCCAGGATTTTCAGAAGGTCAAGGGTGCGGGGCTGCTGTGTCCGGCCTGCGCTAAGAAGGCGGCCAGGGGCGGCGGGCGGAAGGCCGAGCCCGAGCGGAAGTTCCCCCTGACGGCGGCGGAGAAGTTCGCCCACGCGACGTGGAAGTGGGGCGAGGGCGTGCTGAAGGCCCTGCAGAAGCACGCCAAGACGGCCCCGCCGGCCGAGGATGCCTTCGCGGCGGCGCTGCTGGTGGCGCGGCTGACGGGCAACCGCTACCGCGGCGTCGAGATCATCGTGCCCGGGACGATGAAGGCGGGGGCCATCCAGGAGCTGCTGCGGAACCCCGCCCCCGTGCCGCCGCCGGAGGGCCTGACGGCGGGCGTGCTGGCGCCCCTGCGGCTGACCCACGAACCCCGCTGGGAGCGGTGGACCAACAGCACCCAGAACGTCCCCCTGCCCAAGGATGTGACCGGCGCCATCGCCTGCCTGGAGGCCCTGGCGATCCGCTGGGGCCTCGAGCTGCCGCCGCGGCCGCGGGCGGGGGATTTCTCTGGGGACGAAACGACCGCCGGCGCCGACGGCGGCGGAAAGAAGCCCACCGGCGGGCGAAAGCGGGGTAGGGCATGAGAACACGATGCCCGACATGCAAGCGGGTCGTGGAAGTGCCGGCCGATGACGGTGTGTTTCAGGTCTGCCAGTGCAGCCACTGCGGCAGCACGTTTGACTACCAGGCCGACGCCGAAGGGCCGCACCGAGGAGGACCGATGAAGCTCAGCCCCACGATGCTGGCGGTGCTGGCGGAGATGGCCGGGGGCGTCTGCCTGCAGGGCTCGGGCCTGGGCAAGGCGGTTCTGCGGCGGCCGAGCGGGCCGCCGCGGGAGGTCCGGGCGCAGACGCACATGGCGCTGATCCAGGGCGACCTGGTGCGCCGCGTGCCGCACTCCCAGCAGGGCAACACGTTCGTCTGGGACTGGATGATCAGCGACGCCGGCCGCCAGGCCGTCGAGGATGCCAGGGCGGAGGGAAGGCTGTGAGC
>JAAYZK010000404.1 GCA_012514895.1 Planctomycetota bacterium
CTGGGGCGCTACGGGGGGGAGGAGTTCCTCGTGGTGCTCCCGGGCTGCCGCGACGCCGACGCCCTGCAACTGGGCGAGCGCATCCGCGACGCCGTCGCCGCCGAGCCGGTCGGCTGGGAGGGGCTCAGCCTGCCCTTCACCGTCAGCCTGGGCATCGCCGCGACCGAGAGGGCCGGCGACCTGGACGCCGAGGCGCTGGTCCGCCGGGCCGACGCGGCCCTGTACCGCGCCAAGCGGACCGGGCGCAACCGCGTCGCGTGCGCCGCCGCCTCAGCGTGAGGACCGCCCGCAGGCGGCCTGGCTCTCGTGGCGGGCCAGTTCCGCCCGCATGCCCTGGATCAGCCGGAGGAACTCATCGCGGTTGCGCTGGGACAGCGACGCCAGCGCCTCGTGGGCGTAGAGGATCCGCCTGCGGCTCTGCTGGTCGCCGGCGGCGGTCTCCACCGGGCCCATCGCGCTGGGTAGCGGCGCCATCTCTCGGGCCTGGTGGGCCAGCACCCGCTCCATGCCCAGTTCCTCGAACGTCTGGCGCACCTCCGGCAGCGCGCCCTGGATCGTGAACGACACCCCCGCCCGGTCGGCGGCGTCCACCAGCTCCTGGATCGTGCCCAGGAACGTGCTGTCGAGGTACTCGCAGAGCGACAGGTCCACCGTCACCGGCCGTCCGCCCTGGATCTCGCCCATGCAGGCGTCGTGGAAGCCGGTGCAGTAGATCCACGTGCCGCGGCCCTCGATGCTGAACGCGGTGCCGCTGGTGCCCGACCCCATCCGGACGTGCGGCGTGGCCGCCGTCTCCACCTGCCTGGCGGAGGGCTCGGCCTCCGGCCCGCCGTTGTCGAGGGTGGACCCGACCGCGCGGGTCGTCAGCAGGAGCATGGTGATGTCGTCGTTCTGCGGGGCGTGGTTCCGCTGGCGGGCCGCGGCGTCGTAGAGGGCGTGGAGCAGCGATTGGCTGCCCAGCCCCTCGTCGGCGAGGATCGGCCCGAACGGGCCGGTCGTCAAGGCGTCGTGGACGACGCGCCCGTCGTAGAGGCCGTCGGTGTACATGAGCAGGCGGTCGCCGTTGCGGAACTGGACGCGGATCTGGGCGAACTCGGCCTGGCCGTTGAGCCCGAGGGCCGGGCCGGTGTGGTGGATGTGCTCGATGGACCCGTCGGCTCGTTGCAGCAGCAGGGGGGGGTGGCCCGCCGAGGCGACGGTGGCTTCGCCGCTGGTGGTGTTCAGCAGGCAGTAGGCGGCCGTGACGAACAGCCCCGGACGACTGCACTCCTTGATCAGGTGGCGGTTGACCTCCCGCAGCGCCTCGGCCGGCGGGGTCGGACGGGGGGGCTGGCCGGCCGTCAGCGGGATGCGGTGCTTGAACAGCACCGCCAGCATCGCCGCGCTGACCCCGTGGCCCGCCGCGTCGGCGATGTAGACCACCAGGTGGTCGTCGTCCAGGCGGACCACGTCGTACAGGTCCCCGCCGACGTTGTGGGAGGGGCGGTAGATCGTGTCGACCGCGAACCCCTGCAGCGCCGGCACCGAGTACGGCAGGAGGGCCCGCTGGATCAACTCGGCGCGGTGCAGGTCCTGGCCGATCGTGTCGGCCTGCTGCACAAGCAGTTGGCACGCCTCCTTCAACTGGGCCACCTGGCGGTTGAGCCGTTCGTTGCGCTCGGCCAGGGCATCGGTCAGCCGCTGGCGCTCATGGCTGAGCCGCCGCTGCTCGATCGCGTTACGGACGGACACCAGCAGGGAGTCCATCACCGACAGGGGCTTGGTGAGGAAGTCGAACGCCCCGAGATGGACGGCCCGGGTCGCGTCGTCGAAGGTGCCCTGGCCGGACAGAATGATCCAACTGGCGTCGATGCCCTCCTGCTGGGCCCACTGCATCAGCTCCAGCCCGCCCATCCGGGGCATCCTCAGGTCGGTGATCACCAGGTCGGCCGGGGCGCCGCGCAGCGACTCCTGCGCCTCCGTGCCGTCCCCGGCCTCCAGGACGTCGTAGGACGGCACCGTGCGGAGCGTGTGCGCCAGCAGTGCGCGGATCGCCGGTTCGTCATCGACCACCAGGATCCTCACGCGGGTCTCGTCTGCATGGGATTGCTCTTTGTTCATGAAGGCCTTCCATACAGGATGGCGGTCCAGGGCAGGCATGGGACACAGAAAGCCTGCCCAGTGTCATGATAGGCGCGAGGGCGCGCCAGGACCAACGGGCCGGCCGACCGGGGGAGGCAGTGCGCAACTGTTTGTGGGGAAGGGCGATGAAGCGGCGCCGGCGGACCACCGTCCGCCAGGGCCGCCGCGGCCGTGTCCAGTGCGGCCCCAGGACCGTCTTCACCGGCCCCCGCAGCCGCTTGGGCCGACCCTACGTCCCCCTCGACGGAGGCGGGGTCGCGAGGGTCCGCCCCCGCAGCGTCCACTGCCTGTAGAGGTCCGCCAGGGCGGCCACCATCTGGGAGGGGGAGTGGCGGTCGCGCACGTGGTCGCGGGCGCGCTGGGCCAGGCCGGCGGCGTCGGCCGGATGGGTCAGGAGCGTCCGGAGCTTGGCGGTCAGGTCGGCCATCCGGTCGGGGTGGTAGCGAAGGGCGGTCTGGCCGTCGATCACGAAATCCCCCACGCTGGGCCCGCCCATCAGCACCGCGGTGCCGGCCGCCATGGCCTCCAGGATGCGCATCTCCACGCGACCGGGGGACTGCGGGCAGATCAGCACGTCGGCGGCGTCCAGGGCGCCGGCGAGGGTCCGCTGCAGCCGTACGTCGACGAACGTGACGTCGTGCACGAGCTTCATCGACGCCACGCGGCGGCGGAGGTGGGTCTCGGCCCTGCCGCCGCCCAGCAGGAACAGCGAACAGGCGGTCCCCTCGGCCCGGATCGCCGCGAAGGCCGCCAGCACAGTCTCGAAGGGCGCCGCCTCGGCCATGCTGCCGGCCGCGACGATCGCGGGATCGTGGCCCGGCCTGGCGAGATACGACGGCGTCCGGGCCAGGTGAACGCCGGGGCGGATCAGGTGGATTCGCTCCGGCGGGGCGGCACGCGCCGCCAGCAGCGCCTCGCGCAGCGGATCGCTGGAGGCGATGATCCCCAGGTTCTGCGGACCCAGGTCGCCCAGCCGATGGCAGTGCCGGAGGTCGTGAACCGACACCAGGTAAGGCCAGTCGCCCGCGCGGCTCAAGGCCTTCGTCAGCCGATGGGCGCGGGCGTCCAGGGCGTGAAGCATCTCCACCCGCCGCCGCGCCAGGCTCTCGGCCAGGGCACGGACCGCGCGGCGGCCGGGGCGCCCCAGGCGCCCGGGCCGGAACGTCAGCACCTCGATGGGGGGGATGGGCAGGGCCGCGGCCTCGGCGCGGTCGCCGACCACGACCGTCAGTTCCATCGGCTCATCCAGCAGGCCGACCGCCAGGTGGCGGAGGGTGCGGCCGAGATCGTCCGTCGTGCCGGGCGCGGCCACCAGGGCCAGGCGCGGCGGGCCGGCGACGGTCTTCGGTTGCGATGGGCGGTCGGTCATGGGCAATGCATTGTACTTCACCGCTGTCGCCGCCGTCAAAAGAGGATAGGCGCCCTCGGCCGCGGCGGCTATATTGTAGAGTGCTGTTGACAGGCTTGGAGCGTCCCAGGGCTGTATGGGGATTCGGTCTGCAGCATCGAGATGAAGGGAAGGAACAGCATCGCCATGAGTCAGGAACAGACCGCATCGTCCGCCCCCGCCTCCGTCGAGTGCGGCTTCGCCGGCGAACCGGCCATCCGGTGGGCCGTGCCCACGGCCCTCGCCCTGGGGTTCGGGATCTACAGCATCTATGAATGGGCCACCGGCAAGTTCGACCGGGCCGTCCAGCCGACGACGTGGTACTTCACGGTCGGCTGCGCGCTGCTGCTGCCCCCCGTCGGCCTGGCGCTGCTGGGGGTGCTGGTCGTCCGCCTCCGCCGGCGCCTCGTCGCCGACGGCGAGGGGATCGGCTACGCCGGCCGCCAGAAGGTCGGCTGGGATCAGGTCACCAGGCTGGTTCTCCGCGGCAAAGGGCTGGTGGACCTGCACTACCAGGCCGACGGCCGGGACGAGGTGATGACGCTCGACTCGTACTACCTGAAGAACTACGACGCTCTCATGGCCTTGGTCGACGCGCGGACCGAAGGCAAGCCCGTCGAGGATGCCCGCAAGGCGAAGGCGTGAGGTTCACCGCCGCGGGAACACGACGCTGTAGAACCACGTGGCGACGCGGCGGGGATAGCCGCCCTGGTTGACGGGTTTGGAGGGGATCCAGGTGACCAGGTCGGGGTGCTTGAGGCCCCATTCGATGAACCGCTCGGTCTCCGCAATCATCTTGCGGCGGTACGCGAGCCATTCCTGTTCGTCGAACGCCTTCACACCCGCCTCCGATCGTCTCCATCATCGGGTGCATCCGCAGCCGCGTCAAGGCGCTTCGCGCGCCGGTCGGCGCCGCCGGACGGGGGTCGCGGCCGGCAGGGCCCTCTACAATGGTACAGGCGGGACATCGCCCGCGGAGGTCGGGGAATATCGTTGTTTTTGACTTGACCGCCGGCGCGAGGCTGGTAAACTGCCCCGCTCAACGTGATGGGCACCGTTAGCTCAGTTGGTAGAGCAGCTGACTCTTAATCAGCGGGTCCCAGGTTCGAGTCCTGGACGGTGTATTACGAATAACCGCCCGTAGCCCAAGAGGTTACGGGCGGTTTTTCTTTGGGCGTCGCGGCGCCGGTCCGGCGGCGCCTTGGCGCGCGGCGTCCGGGCGGTCTAGAATACGATCAGAGCATGAGATGCCCGGCAAGGGTTCAGTTCGCCACCGGGGTATCGTGACGCGAGCGCCTGCGAGGCTTCTCTGACGGCGCCGCGATCTGACGATCATGGGCAGACAGCCGAGTTCCAGCTTCGCCGGCGAGTTTCCACGATACGAGGCGCCTGTCTCTCCGCCCTGGATCCTGGGGGTAGTCCTCCTGTGGACGACGCTGGCGGCGGCTCTGGCGATGGCGTGGGGTACGCTGCTGGCGCGCCTGACAGGCGACGGGGTGGCCGCGTGGGCGACCGGCTACGTGATCGGCGGGCTGATCGCCTCGTCGATCGCATTGTGGCTGGTGGTGCGGCGAATGGCCCGCCTTCACCGCAGGCACAACGAGATCCTCCACCAGTGGCAGGAGGTCCAGCAGATGTTCCTGGACAACATGCCGCAGGGCGTGTTCTGGAAGGATCGCCAGGGGGTCTACCTCGGGTGCAACCGGTTGTTCGCGGCCATAGCCGGGCGCAAGGGTCCCGAGGCCGTCGTGGGGCTGACCGACCACGACCTGCCCTGGCCGCCGGAGCAGACGGCGTTCTTCCGCAAGATCGACGAGGAGGTCGTCCGGGCCGATGAACCGCAACTGAACGTCGTCGAACCCCTGACCGACGCGGAAGGCCATCCGCACTGGCACCAGGTCAACAAGGTGCCGCTGCACGACCTGAGCGGGAAGGTTGTGGGGATCCTGGGCACCTACCAGGACATCACCGACTACAAGCTGCTGGAAGAGCGGATGTACCAGGCTGAGAAGCTGCGGTCGATCGGCCAGTTGGCCGGTGGTGTCGCGCACGACTTCAACAACATGCTGGGCGGCATCCTCGGCGCCGCCGAACTGCTGGATCTGACGCTTCCCGACGTCGGGCGGGAGGTCCGCCAGAACATCGACATCATCCGCGACACCGCCAGACGGGCCGGCGAGCTGACGCAGCAACTGCTGGCGTTCTCCCGGAAGGCCAAGAAGAACGCCGTGCCCACCGACATGAACACGGTCGTGCGCCAGACCGCGGGGATCCTTTCGCACACGCTGGGCCCTTCGATCGAGCTGGAACTGGACCTCTCGGACGTCCCGGTGGTTGTCAAGGGCGATGCCGCCCAACTGCAGAACGCGGTGCTGAACCTGGCGGTCAATGCCCGGGATGCCATGCCGTCCGGGGGGTGCCTGCGCCTGGCGACCTCGCGGGTCGTGGTGGACGAAGCCCTCTGCCAGCAGCAGGGCCTCGCCCTGAAAACGGGCCCTCATGTTCGGATCACTGTGACCGATACGGGTGTCGGCATGTCGCAGGAGGTGCGTGATCGCATCTTCGAGCCGTTCTTCACGACCAAGGGGGTCGGCAAGGGCACCGGACTGGGGTTGGCGGCTGTATACGGCACCGTCAAGGACCACCTCGGGGCGTGTTCCGTTCAGAGCGAAATCGGCAAGGGGACGGTGTTCGATGTCTATCTGCCGCAGAGCAGCGAGGCGGTGGCCGCCGGGCCGGCCGACGAGGCGGCCGCCGCGGAGCACGGCCACGGGCGCGTGCTGCTGGTGGACGATGAGGAGATCATCCGCGCCACCGCCGGCTCCATGCTCGAGCAACTGGGTTACGAGGTCACCGTCGCCGAGAACGGCCGCCAGGCGGCCGATGTGTTCGCCCGGAGCATGGAGGCGTCGCGCCCGTTCGACCTGGTGATCCTCGACCTGATCATGCCGGTCATGAAGGGCTCGGAGGCCTTCGGCGAGATCCGCCGGGCCGATCCGCAGGCCAAGGTGCTCCTCGCGTCGGGCTTCAGCGTGGGATCGGACGTTGAGGAACTGCTGGCGGCCGGAGCGCTGGGTTTCATCCAGAAGCCCTACCGCTTCAGCACCTTGGCGACGGCGGTGGCCGAGGCGATTCAGGGCCGCCCGGTGCTCATCGGCCTCGAGGCCGGGATCCGTTGACGCCGCCGGCGGCGGGATCAGGGCTTCTTCTCACGTAAACCTCGCGCGTACAGTAAGTTGAGATTCTTGGCGGCATGGAGGGGTTCAGTCGCCCTCAGGCGTTTCCCTTGTGTTGGGGGTTGATTTGGGGGTATACTGCACTCTTTTAGCGACTCTGAGCCGACAGTCTAAGGGTGCAAGAGCAGCCATGAGCAGAACCGAGCCGCCGCGGACGGGCGAGGCCACCGAGATCGTCGTTCTCGGGGCCAAGGAGCACAACCTTCAGAACATCGACGTCCGCATCCCCCGCGGGCGGCTGGTGGTGGTGACGGGCCTGTCGGGGTCCGGCAAGAGCTCCCTGGCGTTCGACACGTTGTACGCCGAGGGCCAGCGCAAGTATGTCGAGAGCCTCTCGGCGTACGCGCGGCAGTTTCTGGCGCAGCTCCAGAAGCCCGACGTCGAGCACATCGAGGGGTTGCCGCCGACGATCGCGATCGAGCAGCGCGTCAGCGGGGCCAATCCGCGATCGACGGTGGCGACGACGACGGAGATCTACGACTACCTGCGGCTGCTGTTCGCCCGGGTGGGGGACCCGCACTGCTGGATCTGCGGCCGTCCGATCGCCAGCCAGACGGTGACGAACATGGTCGACTCGATCCTCGCGCTGCCGGAGGGCACCCGGTTCATGGTGATCTCCCCGGTGGTCCGCGGGCAGAAGGGCCGCCACGAGGACGTCCTGGCGACGATCCAGCGGGAGGGGTTCGTCCGCGTCCGCGTGGACGGGGAGATCTACGACGTCAAGGCGGTGCCCGAGCTGAAGAAGACGTACAAGCACACCATCGAGGTCATCGTCGACCGGCTGGTGCTCAAGCCTTCGGTGGCCCCGCGGCTGAGCGACTCGCTGGAGGTGGCCCTGCGCCTGAGCGACGGGCTGGTGGTCATCAGCTACGAGGCCGCCGAGGGCGGCGGCGCCGACAGCGCCGGGAGCGAAAAGGGCTGGCACGACCGGATGTACAGCGCCAGCTACGCCTGCCCGGAGCACCCGGAGGTGAATCTGCCGGAGCTGGCGCCGCGGATGTTCAGCTTCAACTCGCCTTACGGGGCGTGCGAGGCGTGCGACGGGCTGGGCCAGATCCTGGAGTTCGACCCGGACCTGATCGTCCCGGACCCCTCGGTGAGCCTCTCGCAGGGGGCCGTCGACGCCTGGCGTCACGGTGGCCGGCGGATGAACATCTGGTACAACCGGCTGATCCGTCGATTCTGCCGCGATTACGGCGTCTCGCCGACCGAGCCGTACCGCAAGCTCACCGCCGCGGTCCGCAAGAAACTGATGTACGGCTACGACGACTTCGAGGGCGTGATTCCCAACCTCATGCGGCGCTGGGAGCGCACCGACAGCGAGTATGTCAAGGCCCACCTGCACGGGTACATGGCCGAGCAGCCGTGCCGCCTGTGCGGGGGCACCCGCCTCAAAAAGGCCTCGCTGGCCGTCCGCGTGGGCGACGTGAACATCGACGACGTCACGCGGATGAGCATCGAACGGGCCCTGGCGTTCTTCGAGGGTCTTTCGCTGGACGCCGAGAAGTCCCAGATCGCCGAGCAGATCCTGCGGGAGATCCATCACCGGCTGAAGTTCATGGCCGACGTGGGGCTGGGGTACATCGCCTTGAACCGCACCAGCGCGACGCTCTCGGGCGGCGAGGCCCAGCGGATCCGCCTGGCCACGCAGGTCGGCAGCGGGCTGGTGGGCGTCTGCTACGTGCTGGACGAGCCGACCATCGGCCTGCACCAGAGGGACAACCAGCGTCTCATCGGCACGCTGATGCGCCTGCGGGACCTGGGCAACACGGTGGTGGTGGTCGAGCACGACGAGGACACGATCCGCCAGGCCGACCACGTCATCGACATGGGTCCGGCCGCGGGCAAGCACGGCGGTCGGATCGTCGCGCAGGGCACCGTCGAGGACATCTGCCGCGCCGACGAGTCGATCACCGGCAAGTACCTCTCCGGCGAGTGCGTCATCGAGACGCCCGCCGAGCGGCGCGAGGTGAGCGAGGCCAAGGCCGTGGAGGTCCGCGGCTGCCGCGAGAACAACCTCAAGGGCATCGACGTGAAGTTTCCGCTGGGGGGCATCGTCTGCGTGACGGGCGTGTCCGGCAGCGGCAAGAGCACGCTGGTCAACCAGATCCTCCTGCGCGGGCTGAAGCGATCCCTCTACGCCAGCCGCGAGAGGCCCGGCGCGCACGACAAGATCCTCGGGACCGGGCAGGTCGACAAGGTCATCGAGATCGACCAGTCGCCCATCGGGCGCACCCCGCGTTCCAACGCCGCGACCTACACCGGTGTTTTCGACCTGATCCGCCACCTGTACGCCAAGACCCGCGAGGCGAAGATCCGTGGGTACAAGGCCGGGCGGTTCAGCTTCAACGTCAAGGGCGGGCGCTGCGAGGCCTGCCAGGGCCAGGGCACCAAGCGGATCGAGATGCACTTCCTGCCGGACGTCTACGTCACCTGCCAGGAGTGCCGGGGCACCCGCTACAACCGTGAGACCCTCGAGATCCGCTACCGCGGCAAGAGCATCGCCGACGTGTTGAGCATGCGGATCTCCGAGGCGCTGAATTTCTTCGAGAACTTCCCGAAGATCAAGCAGCTCCTGCGCACCCTGTGCGATGTGGGACTGGCTTACCTGGAACTGGGCCAGAGCTCCACGACGCTGTCGGGCGGGGAGGCCCAGCGGGTCAAGCTGGCCAGCGAGCTGGGCAAGACGGCCACCGGCCACACGCTCTATATCCTCGATGAACCGACTACGGGCTTGCATTTTGCCGACATCCACAGTCTTCTTAGCGTCCTGAACCGTCTGGCGGACATGGGCAACACGATCATCGTCATCGAGCACAACCTCGATGTGATCAAGTCGGCCGACTGGATCGTGGACCTCGGCCCCGAGGGCGGCGATGCCGGCGGCCGTGTCGTGGCCGCCGGGCGACCCGAGGACGTGATGGCCTGCGGCGCTTCGTACACCGGGCAGTACCTGGTGGAGCACATGGAGCGGGACAAGGCCCGAGGAGCAGACCGGCAATGAAGTCGCGTGAGATCATCCAAGCCGTGCTGGCCGCCGACAACCCGCCCCGCGTGGGGATGACGTTCCCCCAGCCCTACCCCCATGACATCCTGCTGAAGGCCCCGGGATTCCACGCCCGCACGCCGGCCCAACCGCACGGCCACGAGGTGCGGCGCTGGGTCGACGAGTGGGGCGTCACGTGGGCCTCGCTGACCGAGTACGACGGGGGCGAGGTGGTCGAAGGAGCGATCCGGGACTGGGCGGAACTGGACGACTACTGCCCGCCGGACCTGGGCAAAGCCGAGGACTACGCCGAGGCGAAGGCGGCGTTCGCCGCCGAGACGGAGCGCTTCCGCGTCGGCGGGATGCCCGGCTTCGTGTTCAACGTCGCCCGCAAGATCCGCAAGCTCGAGAACTACCTGTGCGACCTCGCCCTGGAACGCGAGAAGGTCGATCGGCTCAACGCGATCGTCCGCGCCGAACTGCTCAAGTGCATCGACCAATGGGGGGCCACCGACGCCGACGCGGTCATGTTCTGCGAGGACTGGGGCACCCAGGACCGCCTCATGATCTCCCCGGCCATGTGGCGCGAGGTCTTCCGGCCTCACTTCCAGACCCTGTGCGCGCGGGCGCACGAGCACGGACTGAAGGTCTTCATGCACTCGTGCGGGAAGATCACCGCCATCATCCCGGATCTGATCGAGTGCGGCATCGACCTGCTGCAGTTCGACCAGCCGACGCTCCACGGGATCGACACCCTCGCGGGCTTCGCGCGGAAGGTGACCTTCTGGTGCCCCGTCGACATCCAGAGGACGCTCCAGACCCGCGACCCCGACAGGATCCGCGCCGAGGCCCGCCAGCTCGTCGACAAGCTCGGCCGCGGCGGCGGCTTCATCGCCGGCTACTACGGCGGCAACCAAGCCCTCGGCCTGACGCCTGACATCCAGGACATCGCCTGCCGCGCCTTCGTCGAGTACGGGACGTTCGCGTGACGCCGGCCCCGCCCTGCGCGGGTGACCTTCACTGACGGGTGGACGGCTCCGGCGCGCCGGCGGCGGCGACGTGCGCCCGCCATTGGCGCTCCACCGCCAGCCAGGTCAGGCCCAGGACCTCTGTGACGATCGCGTTGGGGTCGCGGCCGTCGGTGACGGCGTCGAGCACGGCCGGCAGGGCGTCGCGGTGGTCCGCCAGGAGCATCTCGACGAGCGTGGCGGCCTGCCAGTAGTGGCGCCCCTCCAGCGGGGCGGTATCCATCAGCCGCTTGAGGGGCACGAACTTCCCGGCCCGCACCCGCTCGGCCCAGGCCCGCCGTTCGCCAAGCGACGGGAAAAGCTGGAGTTGGACCGCTGTGGCCAACCCTTCGCTGAGCCAGTTGCCGTCGTTGGGCAGGCCCGCATGGCTCCAGAGCCAGACGTGCGCCATCTCGTGAGCCAGCTCCGGCGGGATGGCGTCGGGGCGGGCCGCGTCGAGATACGTCGCGCAGAACGGGCGGTAACTGTAGCCGCCGGCGCCGCGGGCGCCCAGGAAACGGCCGTCATAGTAGACCCCGACGCGGTGCCACAGCGCGCCAAAGGCGTCCTGGCGGGCATAGAGGGCGGCAGTGACCGCCGTCGCGGCAGGCTGCGTGCCCGGCTGGGACGCAGGCTGCGTCGCCGGCGCCAGCGGCAGGGCGTCGAGAATTCCTTCCAGTGCCGCCAGGTGAGCGCGGAGAGCCGCGTCATCGGGCTTCTCGGCGTCGGTCAGGACCGTCAGCCCGCCGGCGGCGACCGTGCGGATGGGGCCGAACCGGTGGGGCGGGAAGTAGATCAGGCGAAGCTCGGCGGCGCGGGGATCCGATGGCGAGGGCTGGGAGGAAGGGGGCGGCGGGGGAGCGGCGAAGGCAGTAACCGCGAATACCCAACAGCCAACAAGGAATCTCCAATTTCCAGGTAAACGGCCAACAACGGTTTGCGCCGCCAGGGGCGCCAGCCTGCCTGAACAGGGGGTATTCCTTAGTGGGTATTGGACAGTGGCTGTTACCACCCACGGCTCCCGAAGGTGGCTGCCATCCCGCCAGACCGGTTTGCCGTTGAATATGTGAGCTTGGGCCGAGCGAGGACGAGCCTGGCAAGGAGGTCGAAGCAGGCAACCTCGTCCGGTTGCCGATGCAGACCGACGACGCCAGGCGAAGCCGCAGCCGGCTCCAAGCCACACAGGCAATGGACAAACGGGCTAATGGGCCACCGGCTTTCCGAGGATGCTCTCGATCTTCTTGAGCTTCCCGCGCATCTGCTCTTCCGTGGCCGCTTCGAGGTTCAGCCGCAGCAGCGGTTCGGTGTTGGACGGGCGGACGTTGCACCACCAGTCCTCGTATTCGAGGGTGATGCCGTCCAGGCGGTCGATCTTCGCGTCGGAGAAGGTTTCGACCAGTTCGTTCATGACGGCGGCTTTGTCGGCGACCTGGAAGTTGATCTCGCCGCTGGCGGCGTAGCGGTTCAGCGGGGCGATCCGCTCGCCCAGCGGGGTCGCGCCGGCGGCGATGACGCTGCAGGCGACGGCGAAGACGATCGCACCGGAGTCGGCGTTGAAGTTATCGCGGAAGTAGAAGTGCCCGCTCAGCTCGCCGCCGAACACGCCGTGCGCGTCGGCCAGGGCCTTTTTCATGAACGCGTGGCCGACCCGCTCGCGGCGGGGCACGCCGCCGGCGGCGAGGATCTCCTCGGGGACGACGCGACTGGACCGCAGGTCGTACACGACCGTCGCGCCCGGGTTGGTCCGCAGGAAATGCCGCGCCAGCAGGGCCGTCATCAGGTCGCAGCCGATGGCCCGCCCGCTCTCATCGACGAACATGCAGCGGTCGGCGTCGCCGTCGAAGCACACGCCGAAGTCGGCGGCGTGCTCGACGACGGCGTCCTTGGTCATCTGCAGGTTCGCCTCGACCAGCGGGTTGGGCGGATGGACGAAGCTGCCGGTGATCTCGAAGTTCAGCGGGATGATCTCCAGGTCGGTGTCGCCGAAGATCGCCGGGATCATCTTGCCGGCCATGCCGTTGGAGGCGTCGACGACGACCTTCAGCGGCCGGGGCAGCTTGAGGAACTGCCGCACGTGCTGGCCATACGCCTTCCACAGGTCCATCTTCTGGATGGGCGGGGGTGTGTCCAGGGGCTGGGAACGCCGGGCCTTGGAGGCGATGTGCTTGATCTCCTTGAGGCCGGTGTTCTCGCCGATGGGGCGGGCCTTCTGGCCGGAGATCTTGAACCCGTTATACTCGGGCGGATTGTGGCTGGCGGTGACCTGGATGCCGCCGCAGGTGCCCAGGTGGTTGACGGCGAAGTAGATCATCGGCGTGTCGACCATGCCGATGTCGACGCAGCCGGCGCCGCTGGCGACGATGCCTTCGATGAGGCTGGCGGCCAGGGGTTCGCTGTGGGTGCGCATGTCGCGGCCGACGACGAGGCGGTTGGCTGAGGCCTGCCCGCGGTCGTAGCCGCTCAGGTGGGTGCGGAGGAACTGGGCCGTGGCGTTGCCTACTTTCCAGGCCAGGTCCTCATCGACCCCCGTAGGGTAGATGCCGCGAATGTCGTATGCCTTGAATACCGCATCCATGTCAGCCATGAGGTGCCTTCCCTAACGTGTTGTCTGTCCGGAGGTCTGGGCGGCCTCTTCCTCGGGGACGCCCGGCGCGTCGGCGCTCTCCCGGTCGCCGGGCCGTCCCGTGACCGCGACCCGGGGCATCATCAGCCGGTCCACCAGACTATCATCGACATCCGTGACCAGCACCCCCATAGCTTCCAGTAGCGTTCCGGTGATCCGTTCGAGGGCCACCTGCCCTGTGTTGTAGTTGACGCGGGCACGCACCAGGGCCTGCTCGGCCAGGGCCACGTTCTCCTGGGCCGCCAGCAGGCGGTTGAGGAACTCCGGCGTCAGCGCCTGGCGGTACTGCTTGCGGACTTCCAGCGCCTCCAGGTTCTCCAGCCGCGACTGAAGGGCCTCCCAGGCGGCCTCCATCTCGTCGTAACTGGTGTTGATCAGGTGGATGGCCTCGTTGACGGCGACGGCGACCTGGTCGGCGGTGTCCTGCAGGACGGCCACGCTCTGGGAGCGGCCGAGGCGCGCCTGGCGCAGCGCCGCCTCGGCGGAGCGGTTGGCGAGGGGGTACTCGAAGCTCAGGCCGAGGTTGTAGTCGATGAAGTCCATCCCCGCCATCTGGTCCCAGCTGTTCTTCCAGGTGTCTTCCGCCCCGTTGATCGCGGTGGCGGCCACCAGGTCCAGCCGGGGCAGCGTCTGGTTGGTCGCGACGCGGACGTTGACGTCCTGCACGCGGATCGCCGTGCGGGCCTGGGCCAGCGCCGGGTTGTACCGCAGCGCCAGGGCCACCTGGTCCAGCGGGTCGATCACCATCGGCTCGGCGGACGGCTCGGTGGTGGGGAGGATGCGGTAGTCGTCCATGATGCTCACCGACGCGTCGGCCATCAGGCGGACCAGGCGGTCCTCGATGTCCTCGATCACCCGTCCGGCCTGGATCACTGCCAGCCTCTGCGCCGCCACCGTTGCCCGGGCGTCGGTGATCTGCTCGCGGGCGGCATCAATGTCGCGCCGGGCCTCGACGAACGCCAGCGTCTCGCGGCTGCGCTGGAGCAGCCGCTCGATGATCGCCAGGTCGCTACGGGCCTGGACCAGTTGCCAGTAGGTGTTCTGGACCTCCGCGATCACGTCGAGCACCTGCGAACGGAACGCCTCCAGCGACTGGTCGTAGTTGAGCCGCGCGACCCGGATCTGCGCCGTGGCGACGTACGGGCCGGCATCGCGGAGCAGCGGCTGGGTGAGCTGGACGGCGGTGCGGCTGGTGTACAGCGGGTCGCGGCCGCGCAGGACGTCAGCGAAGGTCTCGGCCCGCGCGACAGTATAGGACACCTCCACCTGCCCGCCGGTGGTCAGCAACTTGCGCACGCCGGCCTCGAAATTGTAGGTTTCGCTCCGGTCGGGCAGGAAGGGGACGGCCGCGGCGTCGGAACGCGTGCGGGAGTCTATCTTGACGAACTGCGCGGTGCCGAAGGCCACGGTGTCGAAGGCCCCCTCGGCGATGCGGATGTCCTCCCGCGCGATGGCCGGGTCATAGCCGACGACCTTGATCGTCGTGCTGTTCCACAGCGCGCGGCGGACCGCCTCCTCGAGGGACAGGTAAACGGTTGTCTCGCCTGTGTCCTCGTCGGTGACGGTCTGAAGCGCCGGTCCGGTCGTGCCGGGCGCCGGCCGGACCAGGTCGCCCGGGACCCGCTCCTGGGGGCCGGCCTGGACGACGACCTGCTGGTACTGGCGCATCAGCGTCGGATCGAAGGGCGTCGGTTCAATGCAGCCGGCGAGCACCAGGGCGATCGCGATGGCCAGCATGCGGGGCAATGGCGTTGTCGTGGACATGCACCGCATTATAGGAGTGACCCGGGGGGTGTCAATTCTCACTGTCCCGCCAAAGCCGACGGCGAAGATGGGTTGACTTGAGGGGGAGTGTCCGGTAGCATGGCCGGGCTGAGACGTGCGGGGATAGACTCCAACTACCGAGGATGGCCATGAGTGGAGAACTGGAAGGCAGGAAGATCCTGCTGGTGGACGACGATGCCGACATCCTGACGGCGATGCGTGCGGCCCTGGCGGACACGGGCGCCGAAGTCAGCACCGCCGGCGACGGCGACTCCGCCGTCCGGAAGATCGCCGCGGAGAAACCCGACCTGGTTGTGCTGGATATGATGCTGCCCAAACGCAGCGGCTTCCTGGTGATCGAGCATCTCCGCGACCAGGACGGCCAGAAGCCCCACGTGATCATGATCACCGGCAACCAGGGCACCCGCCACCGCGTCTACGCCGAGTCGCTCGGCGTGGACCTGTACCTCAACAAGCCCTTCCGCATGGAACGGTTGCTCGACGGGATCAGGAATATCCTCGGCGAAGTGGCCCAATAGGCGCCAGGTCGCCGATAATGCATGACATGCGGCAGATCGCCCTTGCACAAGGGCGGGGATCTTTATAGGCTGACGCGGCGTAGAAGTTCTTGAAACTGTCTCAAGGGCACCCCCTGTGCGGGAAGATCCATTGGAGAACCCGGGATTCAGGCAGGTGGCTGAAGCAGAATCTGAAGAGAGGCCTGACGCAACGGAAAGGAAACAGCCGGGCATGGGTCCGGCGACAAGCAGGTATGAGTACGGCAACTGAAGAGAAGCACGAGATTATTGGCGGTCATCAGCGGCATGAGGGGGATACGGGGTCTCCTGAGGTCCAGATTGCGCTGCTCACCACGCGGATCAACCACCTCACCGACCATCTCCGTACACACAAGAAGGATCATGCATCCCGGCGCGGCCTGCTGAAGATGGTGGGCCGGCGGAACAAGCTTCTGCGATACCTGGCCGGCATTTCAGTCGATCGGTACCAGGAAACCATCGGGAAGCTCAACCTCCGCAAGTAGCCGCCTTTGCCGACCCCTCAGAAGCGACCCACGCCGGTTCGGCGACGGACCGGTCTTTTCGTCGTTGACCGACTCGCGCCTGCAGCGACGGGCGCAGGCGCCTCGCCAGGGGCGGTCCACCGACTGAGCATGCGTTAATAGCCGCTGCTTTGACAATACGATAGGCGAAACGAAGGCCGCGCAAACGGGCGCGGCAGGGGTTCGGCATCGGGCCGGGCCCGGGATGGCTTGTCGGCTTGCAGGTAAGAGAAGAGAAGGAAACGAGTATCATGGTGCACAAAGTTGAAATGGCAGTGGGCGGGCGCCTGCTGAGTATCGAAACGGGCAAGGTCGCCCGTCAGTCGGCCGGGGCCGTCATGGTCCGTTACGGCGAGACCGTCGTCCTCTGCACGGTCCTCAGCGCCCCCAGCCGGCGCGACATCGACTTCTTCCCCCTGTTCCTGGATTACCGTGAAATGACCTACGCCGCCGGCAAGTTCCCCGGCGGTTTCTTCAAGCGAGAAGGGCGGCCCACCTCCAAGGAGGTGCTGGCCATGCGGATGATCGACCGGCCCATCCGCCCGCTGTTCCCCGACGGGTTCGTCGACGAAGTGCAGATCCAGTGCATCGTCATGAGCTTCGATGGCGAGAACGACCCGGAGATCCCCGCCCTCATCGGCAGCTCCGCGGCCCTGTGCCTCAGCCACGCCCCCTTCGAGGGGCCCGTTGCCGGCGTCCGCGTCGGCTTGGTCGATGGCAAGCACGTCATCAACCCGACGCTGTCGCAGATGGAAGCGGCCACGATGGACCTCACCGTCGCCGGCCATAAGGACGGCGTCAACATGATCGAACTGAAGGGCTTGGAGGTCTCCGAGGACGACGTCGCCGCCGGCATCGAGATCGCCCAGCACGAGATCATCGAGATCTGCCGGAACATCGACGAGCTCGTCGCCGTCGCCGGCAAGCCCAAGGCCTTCGAACTGAAGGGCCCCTCCAAGGAGCTCTGCGAGCAGGTTTACGCGATGACGGCCGACAAGCTTCGTGCCGCGCGCGACATCGTCGGGAAGGTCGAGCGGAACGAGACCACCGCCGCCATCCGCGACGAGGTCCTCGCCCGCCTGTGCCCCGAGGACGCCCAGGCGCCCGAGCACGACCCTAAGCACGTGGCCGAGGCCTTCTACAAGGCCGAGAAACGGGTCCACCGTGCGATGATCCTCGAAGGCAAGCGGACCGGCGGACGCGGGCAGAAGGAAATCCGCCCGCTCGGCGGCGAGGTCGCCGTACTGCCTCGCACGCACGGCTCGTCGCTGTTCACCCGCGGGGAGACGATGGCCCTGGCGACCGTCACGCTGGGCACCGCCGGCGATGAACAGACCATCGACGGGATCATCCCCGAGTACTCCAAGAAGTTCATGCTCCACTACAACTTCCCGCCCTTCAGCGTCGGCGAGATCCGCCCGATCCGCGGGCCGGGGCGGCGCGAAATCGGCCACGGCGCGCTGGCCGAGAAGTCCCTCGAGGCGGTGCTGCCGTCTCCGGATGACTTCGCCTACACCATCCGCCTGGTCTGTGAGATCCTCGAGTCCAACGGCTCCAGTTCGATGGCCTCGGTCTGCAGCGGCACCCTGGCCCTCATGGACGCCGGTGTCCCCCTCACCCGCCCGGTGGCCGGCATCTCCGTCGGCCGCGTCACCGACGAGGACGGCTCCAAGGAGGTCCTCATCACCGACATCATCGGCGAGGAAGACTTCCATGGCGACATGGACTTCAAGGTCGCCGGCACGAGCGAGGGCATCACGGGCATCCAGTTGGACCTCAAGGCCCGCGGGCTGTCGCTGGACACCATCCGCCGGACGCTCCAGCAGGCCCGGGAAGGGCGCCTGGAAATCCTGCAGATGATGACCACCGTCATCGACAAGCCGCGCGAGAAGATCAGCGACTACGCGCCGCGCCTGATCACCCTCCAGATTTCACCGGACAAGATCGGCAAACTGATCGGTCCCGGCGGCAAGACGATCCGGGGGATCACCGAGCAGACCGGCGCCTCGATCGACGTCGAGGACGACGGCACCGTGTTCATCGCCTGCGTCGACTCCGCGGCCGCCGAGCAGGCCCGCGCCCTGGTCGAGGCCCTGACCGAGGAGGTCAAGGTCGGGCGGATCTATCACGGCAAGGTCGTGTCCATCAAGGACTTCGGCGCCTTCATCGAGATCGCCCCCGGCCAGGACGGGCTGTGCCACATCAGCGAATTGGACCAGGGGTACGTCAAGGACGTTTCGTCGATCTGCAAGATCGGGGACCCGATGACCGTCAAGGTGATCGCGATCGACGAGCAGGGGCGCGTGAAGCTGTCGCGCAAGGCCGCATTGCAGGAAGAAGGCAAAGAAGGCAAAGAAGGCAAGAAGGGCTGACGGATCGGCGGGGGCGGCCTGTGAAGTCTGCGATGTAAGAAGAACATAAAAATAGCTGACGAAACGGCGGGTGTGGTGTAAAATAGGTGAACAAAGCGTTTCCGGGGGTCCCGGTAGGGGGCCCCCGGGAATCGCTTGACGGCACTTCTTCGCCGAGGTAGAGTCTGGCGAAGCGACATACTGGCCTGGTATCTTGTGTACGCGCACCGGCCGCCATTTCTTTTCGGGGCATTGGCCGCAGCGCCC